>JAJAZC010000065.1 GCA_026785885.1 Rubrivivax sp. | reverse complement strand
GGGCCGCTTGTTGCGGCGGGGCTCGCGGCCGACGTTGCGGTGGGGGTGACGGTCGACGTTGCGGCGGGCGTTGCAGCAGGCCCGTTCGCAGCCAACGCGGTGGCCGCCGGCGACGCCACCTACACCGGCAACTCCAGCCCGTCGCGGGCGCGGATGCGGTGTAGATCCAGCGTCGCCATGCGGGCCGGCTCTATGCCTTTCATCGTGCTGCCGACGCGATCCAGCGGCTGCGCGGCGCCGCGCCAGATGGTGATCTGACCGGGGTCGCGGTCCGACCAGGACTGGATCAGCAGCACGCGTTCATCGCTGTCGCAGCGGCGGCAGCTGATGCGGTTGATGAGGCCCGTCAGGCGGCGGTCAACCTCCTCCTGCACGGCGTTCATGCGCGGGTCGAGCCAGACTGTGGTTTCGGCATCGGCATCCACCCGCACACCCAGCACATGCCCACCCGAGGTCTCGCTGACCAGATAGCCCGCGAAATCAAAACCCGCCACCGTCACCAGCGGCGCGCTCGCGGGCTGGCCGCTGCTGAAGTCGAAGCGCCACAGCTCGCGCGTGCCGCCGGGGCCTGTGCTGGTGGTGACGTAGAGCTGGCCGACGCTATCCACCGAGTGCGGTGCCCAGGGCATGTGCAGGGCGTCGGCTTCCAGCAGCACCACCCAATCGTCCTGCCCGGGTGCGCGCCAGTGCACGCGGCGCTGCGCGCCCAGGCCCGCCAGCGCCACGCGCGGCTCGCTCGCAGCGTCGAATAGCCAGCTGCGCGTGTAGTCGGGCGTGCCCTGCGCGATGCTGCGGACGCGGCCGGTGCGCACATCCAGGCGCTTGGGCGCGATGCTCTGCACGGCGCCGCGGCCGCTCCACTGGAACTCGCCGACGATGACTTCGCTGCCGCCGCCGGCGCCGGCCTGCCTCACGTGTAGCAGCATGTGGTTGTAGTCGAGCCGGCGGTCGGCGCTGCCGGTGCCGCCGCTGACGATGAAGTCCCGGCGCAGCCGGACCAGCTCGCGCAGCGTGCCCTCGGCCCGGTTGACGCTGAACAGGCCGGGAGCAAAGCGCCGCTCGCCGCCGCCGGCCTGCACATCGACGACGTTGAAGACCAGGTGCTCTTCGCCGACCCAGTGCAGATCGCCGATGTCGGCATCCTTGAACTGGCCCAGCACCTTGATCGGCGAGGCCTGCTGCAGATCGATGACAGCCAGCATGTTGCGCTGCCCCGGCGTCTGCCCGCGCACCAGCGTGGCCAGCCAGCGGCCCGAAGGCGACAGCATCGGTTGTGCCAGATCAGGGTGGCCGAAAAAACTGTCGAGCGCGGGCAGGGCGGGGCTTGCGGCCGGTGAGGGCGCGGGGGTTGACGTCGATGTCGATATGGCGGTTGGCTGGGCCCAGGCCGCCGGGCCGGCCAGGCCGGCCACCAGCAGCCATGCGGCACCCGAAATGCCACTGAACTTGACAATCATGTTCATCTCCTTGCAGCAGCCTATGGGCGGTCATTGCCGGCTCTTGCCGGTCTTGCCGGTCTTGCCGGTCTTGCCGGACTTGCCTGTCCTTGCCTGTCCTTGCCGATGATCGCCGGCCATTCGCGCATGACTACGCCGCCTCACCAAGGCAGGCGTTCGCCGTCGTAAGCCAGGAAACTGCCGCTGTCCTCCGGCTGTAGGGCGTCCAGCGCAGCGCGCATTTGCGCCACGGCCGCGGCTGGATCGCGCCCGATCTCGTCACCGCGAAACGGTCTGGACAACGCCGAGCGCACGGTCCCGGGGTGCAGCGCGGCCAGCACCGCGCCCGGGTGCGTGCGCCGCAGCTCGATGGCCGCGGTCTTGATCAGCATGTTCAGCGCCGCTTTCGATGCCCGGTAGCCGTACCACCCACCGAGCCGGTTGTCGCCGATGCTGCCGACCTTGGCCGACAGCAGCGCCATCACACTGCGCTGACGGTCCAGCTGCGGCGCCAGGTGCCTGAGCAGCAGCGCCGGGCCGACGGTGTTGATGCGCAGCAGCGCCTCCAGCGCCGCGGCGTCGATGTCGGCCAGGCGCTTTTCCGGCATCGCCAGCGGTGCATGCAGCCGTCCGGTGGCCACGACGATCAAATGCCACGGCGAGCGGCCCGACAAAGCCGCGGCCGCTGCAGCCACGCTGCTGCTGTGCTCGAAGTCGATGGCCGGCACCGAGCCGCGGTGCAGCCCGACTACCGCGGCGCAACGCGGGTCGGCCTGCAGCTGCGCCACAAAAGCCGAGCCGATGGCGCCGCTCGCGCCGATGACCAGGGCGCGGTAGCCATCGGGCAGCGAAGGCATGGCGCTGTGCACGGGCGGGCCGGCCTGCGGCGACGGGTCGGGTTGCTGGGCTGTCATGGGGCCGGACTGTGCCAGCAGCCAAGCTGGCCCGGCCGCAGCGCGTGCAATGGCAGCCGGTTGCCTGAGCGCACGCGTGGGCCCGCAAACGCGGGTTTGCTCCCAGCGCCCTGGCGTTGCGCGTCGACGGGGGCGCGTGACGGGCGCTGCGGTGGACCGTACCCCCGCCATCTTGCGCACGACGGCCAACGGGCCGCTTCGCTCGCGGTACGGTAGTGTCGCGTTTCGCTGTTCGTTGCCCCATGCCGGCCGGCCGGCCGGTCACCTCGGCTGCCGCGCCGGCCCACTTTCATTTAGGACAACCGCTATGAACCAGACGCTTTTCGACCGTGGCCTGCAGACCCGCCGCGAGGTGCTGGGCGCGGAGTACGTCGACGCCGCCATCGCCGGTGCCGACGACTTCACGCGCGATCTGCAGCAGCACATCACGCAGTACGCCTGGGGCGACATCTGGAACCGCCCGGGGCTGGACCGGCGCACGCGCAGCCTGCTCAACCTGGCGATGCTGACGGCGCTGAATCGCCCGCACGAGCTGCGCCTGCACATCCGCGGCGCGCTGCGCAACGGCGTCACCGTCGACGAGATGCGCGAGGTCTTCATGCAGGCCACCATCTACTGCGGCGTGCCGGCCGCGATGGACAGCTTCCGCATCGCGCGCGAGGTGCTTCAAGCGGGTGATGCCGAAGCGGCAGCCAAGCCCGCAGACCCGGCGCCGGCCAGCGCCAACCCGGCCCCGCGCTGATGGCCAATGAGGCCAGTGAGGCCAGTGAGCATTGCGTCGGCTCTGCCCTGAGCACCAGGCAGCACGACCCCGGCGCGGCGCTGATCGCTCGGCCCCGCAGCGGTGGCAAAAGAATGACGCCGGCAGCACTTGGCGGCAAACCGTCACGCGCCGGGCCACCGCCAGGCTGAAGCCGCAGCCTGCGCGGCCGAAGAACCCGGGCATGCCATCGCCCACACCGTCCCGCCGCCCCGAGCCTGCGCCCTTCTTTGCCGACCACCGCGGCGCGCGCCAGCACCGCTTCATGGAATCGGCCGACATCAATGCCGCCTTCCGTGCGCTGTTCGGCCCGCTGCGCGCCAACATCCGGCGCGGCATGAGCATCGAAGGCCAGGTTTTTGCGCTCGAGATGGACCCCTGCATTCCCGGCGAAATGCTCGGCACCGAGTGGATTCCGCCGGCTACCCGTGGCATCGACAACCCGGCGCTGCTGGCTGACGCCGGCCGCCGGCGCGCTTTCATGCAGCGCTTGCTGGCCGAGCCGCGGCCGGAGTCGCTGCTGGCCTATCTGTGCGAAAGGGGCTCGGCCCGGCCCGGCGGCGGCACGCACCTGTACGTCGAGATCAACGCGGTCGACGGTTGTTATGCCGCGCGCTTCCCGATAGCGCCCGGCCGCGGCTGGCACCGGCGTGAGTTGGGCCGGGTGCTGCACCAGCGCATCGGGCCGCTGCTGATCGCCTGAGCAGACCGGGCCGCGCCCACCGGGCACTCAGCAACCGCCGGCGTCGGCCCGGACCGGCAACGGCCTCGGGTTCGCGTGGTTTAGGCGTCGGTTTGTCCGCGCTCAGGGCGCTGCCAGCGCCAGACGCAACTGCACTGCAGCAGCCGTGTTGGCCGACGGCGTGCCCAGCTGAGCGGCCGCCACACCGCGCGACAGCAGATGGCGGCGCACCTGCGTTGCGCGCTGCAGTGCCAGCGCTGCAGCCGGGCTGGCCGACGCCGTGGCCGAAGCCACGGACACATCACCCGGCGCGGCCACCAGCTCCAGCCGCGCCTGCGGCAGGCGGCGCAGGCTCTGTGCCACTTTGTCCAGCACGGCGGCCAGCGGCGGCTTGATCTGGGCCCGCGCGGTGTCGAAAGCAAACTCGCGTGGCACTTCCACGTTCAGCGCATCGGCGGTCAGCACGATCTGCACCGGCGTGTCTTTGAACCACTGCTGCAGCCACTGAAGCTCGGTTTTTAGTGCGGCCTGGTCGCGCGTGGGGTTGGCGGCGGCCGATGGCGGCGCACCCGGCGCGCCGGGCGGGTTGCCGGGGCTGGTTGTCGGCGTTGAAGCGCCAATGGGCGCTCGGGTGGCGCAGGCCGCCAGCAGCCCTAGCGTCGGCAACAGCATCAGGCCGAGCAGGCCACGACGTGCAGCGCCGGGCTGCGGCAGGTGGTGGTGGCGGCTGTGATGAAAACAGGGTTGCAGGTTCACGCGGGCATTCTCTGGATCGGTGGGAGGCGGTAGTGTGGACTGCGGCGCTGGCCGCCGTGACCGACACGACCGCGGTCGCCGTGCTGAATCCGGCCGTGGCGATCAACGTTTCGATCGGGCGAGGCCATCGTCGGCCGCATGCTGCAGACCCGCAAAGACCTGTTAGATCACCTGCGCCCGGCCGGGCCGGCTGCGCCACCGCATGCCGCCGCCCATGTGCTCCAACTGGCCACGGCCGTGATGCTGGTGGAGGTCATGCGCGCCGACACCAGCCTGCATGACGATGAACATGTCGCGGTGCTGCTGGGCCTGCGCGAAAAGTTCCACCTGGGCGCCGACGAAGCGCAGCGCCTGTCCGACCTGGCCGTGACCACGGCACGCCAGGCCACGGACCTCTTCAGCTTCACGCAACACCTCGACAGCCAATTCGACATGGCGCAGAAGCTGCGCATGATCGAACTGATGTGGGGCGTGGCTTACGCCGACGGTGTGCTCAGCGCACACGAGCGCCACGTGCTGTGGCGCGTGGCCGATTTGCTGCATGTGCCGCAGGGTGCCTACGTGCTTGCGCGCATGCCGGCCGAGCAGGCGGCAAGAGGCGGCTGAACCGTGTACCGCCTGCGGTAAGAACGGCAGTCCGACCCGCGGCGCCAGGGCCTCCGAGCAGCGCGGAAATATCCGCTGCATCCACTGCGTCCGTTTCTGCGTGTCGCTGCTGTCCCCCGGTACGGGCCGGCCGCCGCAAAAACCCATCACGACATCGCAGGTTTTGTGGACGCAACGGCCATCCCCGGATCACGGGGGGTTGGCATTGCGGCTGCCGCATGGGGTTGCAGTTTTGTGGCGCGCTGTTCGGCACGCCAGCAAGGCTGCATAACCACCACGGAGACACCCCATGCCCATTTCCCGACGTCAAACCCAAGCACCGAGCCGCCTGGCACTCAGCGCGTTGGCCGCGTGCGCCGCGCTTGCTGCAGGCAGCACCGCTTTTGCATCCAGCCACCGCGAAGGCCCGTTCACTGCGATGAACCCGTCGGTCGACGCCACCGACCTGTACCTGTTTCGCAGCTACGAGCCAGGCCGCCAGGGCTACGTGACGGTGATCGCCAACTACATCCCGTTCCAGGATCCGCAGGGCGGCCCCAACTTCTATCAGTTCAACCCGAACGCGCTGTACGAAATTCACGTCGACAACAACGGCGACGCGATGGAAGACCTGACCTTCCAGTTCCGCTTCGCCAGCACTTCCAAGGCCACCAAGCTGACGGTCGGCGGCAAGCCGGTGGAAATTCCGCTGATCAATTCCGGCGGGATTTCCGGCGTCAATCCGCCCACCTTGAATGTGCGTGAGACCTACAGCATCAACGTCGTGCGCGGTGACCGCCGCAAGGGCACGTCGCAGGCCGTCACGCGCGCCGCGGGTGGCACCGGGTTCGACAAGCCGGTGGACAACATCGGCGATAAAACGTTTGGCAGCGCCACCGGCTACGAGACCTACGCCAACCAGCATATCTACGACGTCGCCATCCCCGGCTGCGGCAACGGGCGTGTCTTCGTCGGCCAGCGCAAGGAGCCGTTCTACATCGCGGTGGGCAAGATCTTCGACCTCTTCAACCTCATCCCGTCGGGGGCCGAGGTCGGTGGCAACAAGAACGACCTCGAGAACAAAAACGTCAGCTCGATCGTGATGGAGGTGCCGATCGCCTGCCTGGCCACCGCAGCCGACCCGGTAATCGGCAGCTGGACAACGGCCAGCCTGCGCCAGAGCAGGCTGCTGAACCCGGCACCGCGCAACGGCATCAACAACGCCGCCATCGATGGCGGCGCGTGGTCGCAGGTTTCGCGCCTGGGCATGCCGCTGGTCAACGAGGTTGTCATCGGCCTGGGCGACAAGGACCGCTTCAATGCGTCCAAGCCGAGGAACGACGCGCAGTTTGCCGACTACGTGACCAATCCGACGCTGCCGGTGTTGATCGAGACGCTGTTCCCGAGTGCGAAGGCGCCGACGAACTTCCCGCGTACCGATTTGCTCACCGTGTTCCTCAAAGGCATCGAAGGCCTGAACCAGCCGAAGAACGTGATGGGCTCCGAGATGCTGCGCCTGAATACCTCGATCGCAGCCAACACCGGCGTGCAAAACCCATTGGGTGTGGCCGCCGGAGACAACGCCGGCTTCCCCAACGGGCGTCGGCCAGGTGACGACGTGGTCGACCTGTCGATCCGCGTGGCCATGGGTGCGCTGTGCGTGCTGACCGGTAACGCCGACACGCTGAAGGTCGGCTGCAAGCCCAGCGATGCACCGGCCGGCGGCCTGGCGCTGACCGACGGTGTGCGCAAGGACTACACCGCGTTCAAGCCCGCGTTCCCGTACCTCAACACGCCGCTGCCTGGCAGCTTCAACAATTGAAAGGGCAGGCCATGACCCAGTTCATCCGAATCCGGCAAGGCGCTGCGTTGGCGGGTGCCGCGCTGTTGGCTGCAGCCGCGCTCAGCGGTTGCGGCGGCGGTGGCGGCGTCGATGCTGCAGCGCTGGACGGCAACGCCGTGCCGGCCAGTGCCGGCGCTTCGGCGCAAGCCTTCATCACCTTTCAGCAAGGGCTGGACGCCAGCGACACCGGCGAAAGCCTGTCGCTGGGCGAGTTCCTGCCGCCCAAGGACGACACCGCCGAGCCGACGCCCGTCGGCTGACGCCACTGCAACCAACCCAGGAGTTCTCTCATCATGAAAAACCACTGTCTACTCGCCTGCACGATCAGCCTCGCGGCGACGTTCGCGCAGGCGCAGCAGGCGCAGGACATGGACCCGCCGCCCATCGGCGTGGTCCTCAACCCGGTCGGGTCGAATGTCTTTGCCGGCTCGTTTACGCGCAACGTGAATGGGCTGTTTTCCGACACCTTCACGTTCACGCCAACCAGCTACACCGGCACCGTGTCGGTGAGGTTGATACCCGCCAGCGGCAGGATCAATTTCGGCGCTGCGTTGCTCAACGGCCAAGGCTTCAGCTTCGACCCCGATGCCGGCCAGACGGCATTCAGCTTCAGTGCCATGGTCAACGCCGGGCAGCCGCTGGAGCTGACGGTGCTGGGCTTTGCCGGCGACGCTGAAACGCTGACCGCGGGCATGGGCAGCTACACGGGCAGCGTGCTGGCCGTGCCGGAGCCGTCGACCTACGGCTTGATGGCCGCGGGCTTGGTGCTGCTGGCGGCGCGTGCGCGCGCGCAGAAGCGTCGTCAGGAGTCGGCGCCGGCCTGAGGCCGCGCGACACACCGAGCTCGTGAGCGCCCGGGGGGGGGGGGGG
>JAJAZC010000064.1 GCA_026785885.1 Rubrivivax sp. | reverse complement strand
TGTTGGCGCTGGTGGCCCACCAGCGCCACTGGAAGCTTGGCGTTCCAATGTCGCGTTGATGTCGCGTTGATGTCGCGCTAGCTGTCGCATCAAAAGCAGGCGGCCAGACGACGAACCTGCTTGCAAACTTTGACGACAAGGTCTTTCCTGCGCCGCAGCATGACGCCGCGGTTGATTCACCCGAGGTCATGTATGCAAGGTTGGCAAGAAGAGTTGCTGTGGAGCATGGATGGTCTGCACACACAGCAAGAGTTGTTCGCCAAGGTTCAGGCCGCTGCCAGGGCAATGGGATTTGAATACTGCGCGTACGGCGTGCGGGTGCCGGTGCCGCTGACGCAGCCTCGCTTCGGCGTGCTTTCGGCCTACCCCGAGCCCTGGCAGCGCCGCTACAGTGAGGCGCGCTACCTTGCGCAGGACCCGACGGTGCTGCACGGCCTGGCCAGCGGCAGCCCTGTGCTGTGGACCGACCAGGTCTTCTCCCGTGCTTTGGATTTATGGCGTGAGGCGCAGTCATTCGGTGTGCGCCACGGCTGGGCGCAGGCGACGCACGGTGTGCGCGGCGTGGTCGGGATGCTGTCGTTGGCACGCGGCCACGAGCCCATCAACCGGCGCGAGTTGCTCGCCAGCGAACCCCGCATGCGCTGGCTGGCTTGCCTTTCGCACGCCATGCTCGGCAGGCACCTGGTACCGGCGGTCGGGCTCGATGGCCAGCCCGATCTCACGCCGCGTGAACTCGAAGTGCTCAAGTGGACAGGCGACGGCAAGACCGCCTCCGAAGTAGGCAACATCCTGGCCATATCGCAGGCCACTGTGCATTTCCACCTGAAAAACGTGGTGAGCAAATTCGGCTGTGCCAACAAGACGGCGGCCGTCGTGCGCGCCGCGCTTCTGGGCTTGCTCAGTTGATGCCGGGCGCGACGCCAGGCGCGGGTTTGACGCCAGCGTCGCTGCCCGGCAGCCAGGTGCCGTAGCCGAACGCCCGTCGGCCGATGACGATCAGCACGACCGCTGCCACCACCGCCGTGGCAAACAGCACACCGAAAATTTCAAACGGCGTGTGCCGCGCCGACAGCACGCTCACGACAACACCGGCCATCGGTATCGAGCACATGTTCATGAGCCCGATCAGCCCCGTTGTCTTGCCCAGATGTTCTTTCGGAATCACCAGACCCCGCACGGTGCGGATGTAGACGCTGAACACACCGTCGAAGGCCATCAGCAACGCATAGGCGGCCATGTAGACGGCGTAGTTGCCAGCCAACGCCAACAACAGGCCCGCCAAGATCATCAAGGCAAAAGACACGGCCCCCACGGCTGGCAGCCCATGACGCGCAATGGCGCGTGGCACGAAAGTAAAGATCACGATCGTCACCACCGCTGCGGTGGTCTGGAGCACGCCGAACCAGCCGTCGGCCATGCCGAAGCTCTTCACGATGATCGGCGCGCTGAGCACCAGCGCGGCACCGTAGATCAGGTTGACGGTCCATGTCAGGCCCGACAGCAGGAACAGCACCTTGTGCTGCAGCAACACCTGCCAGGCGCTGCGGTTGCTCTGCAGCAGCGCGGCCAGGCCTTTCCCCACCGCCGGCTTCATGTCCGCGGTGCGCAGCAGCGTCATGACCAGGCCGGCTGCAGCAAACAGGCCGCAGGCCAGCAGCAGCAAGGTGTTCAGGTCACTCGTGGCCACGACCACGGCGGCCAATGCGGGGCCCAACACCTGCGAGGTCTGCTCCACCCCTTGCAGCAGCGAGTGCGCGCGCGGCAGCTCGTGCGGCGCCAGATTGCGCGGCAGCATGGCCTCGGTGGCGACGAAGGTCAGCACATAACCGATCGAAAGCAGTGCCGACGCGACTGTGAGCGCCACGAAGGTGGCATCGGCACGCCAGGCGATCAGCGCCACGAGCGCGGCCAGCAGCAGCGCGCGGCCCCACTCCACGGCCATGAACAAACGCCGCGGCCGCCAGCGGTCGGCAATGAAACCGCCGAGTGGGAAAAACACGATGCGCGGCAGCCACTCGACCACGAAGGCCACCGCCGACCACGTCACCGAGCCGGTGGCCTTGAACACCGCCAGCGGGATGGCAAAGAGCAGGAACTGGTCGCTCAGTGTGCTGAGAAAGCGCGCCGCCACAAAGCGGCGCAAGCCGAAGGCGGCGGTCATTGAAAGGCCCTGCGTGCTCATGCGGACTGCATCTCGAAAAGCCTCGCCGAGAGTTGTTGGGCCAGATCGAGGTGGTCGTGCAGCTTTGTTTCAGGCGGCCGACCTTTCCAGAACAGCTCGACCGAGCCTTCGCGCGCGCGCCACGACACCGCGGGCTCGGAAGCATCCAGTGGCTTGGCGCTGATTTGCAGGTTGACCACCGACTCGGGCAGCGCACCGGCTGCATGCACCCGGGCGATGCGGCCCACAGGCGCCTTGAGAAAGGCCACTGCGCTCAGGCCCCGCGGCAGCAGCGTCTTGGGCAGCACCGCGGTACTGCCCAGGTACGAACCCACGTGCAGTTCGTAGGGGTTGATGCCGTACACCCGCTCGACCAAATCCATGATGGCGTCGCCACCGGTGCGCGCGCCGACTTCGATGATGCGCACCTCGCCCTCGGGGGTGATGCGCGCTTCGAAGTGCGCAATGCCGTGGCGAATGTCCAGCGCGGCGCAGGCCCGCTCGGCGATGTCGATCAGCGCGCGGTTCTCACCGTGCACCGAGGGCACCGAGTGCCCGGTCTCCACGAAGTAGGGCTCGGGCCCGAGGTGCTTGTCCGTCACGGCGAGCGCGCGGTGCAGATCGCCGTGATTGAACACCTCCACGCTGACCTCTTGTTGCGCTGGCACGTACTGCTCCACCTGGAACACGTCTTCAGGCGTTCGCCACACGCCGCCGAGATTGCGGATGTCTTGCTGACAACGGGCGAATGCCGCGTCGAGCTCGCCCGCGTCGTGCACCTTGATCACGCCCACGCTGCCGGCCAGCTCACGCGGCTTGATCACCAGCGGGTAGCCGAAATCGCCGGCCAGCGCGCGCAACTGCGCCAGCGAATCGAAAGCGGCGAAACGCGGCACCGGCAGGCCCGCGGCCTGCAGCCGTTGCTTCATCAAAAACTTGTCGCGGCACACATCCACCGTGGCCTCGGGGTTGCCGAGCAGGGTGAATTCCTTGGCCAGGGCGAGTGCACTGCGCACCGTGAAGTCGTTCATGGGCACTGCTGCTGCCGGACGCAAGCCGTGCTCGCGCTCGAAGCGGCGTGCCGCGTCCACCACCGCTGCGGGGTCGGCCACGTCGGCCGCAATGAAGCCGTCGAAGAATTTCATCGTGTTGCCCAGCCGGCCTTTGGCCAGCGTGAAGACGGGCCGGCCACCGCCGGCGCGCAGGGCGCCCGCGAGGACCCGCTCGCGCAGCGCGAATTCGCCGCCGAGGATCAGGATGTAGCCGTCGCTGTTGCTCATGGGGTGTTTCCTTTTTTTGGTCGGATGAAAAGTCGTCAGGCGAACACCAGCGCTTGTTGTGTGGCGCGGTCGCGGATGTCCCACAGGCTGGTGCGGATGTTGGCGCGCAGCAGCCAGCGGTCTTGCCCGTCGTAGCGCGCCGGGAACGCGGTGCGCGCATGCACACCTTTGCGGTTGTTGATGAGCAGCGCTTGCCCGGGCGCCAGGCGGACCGCGCTGTCATGGCCGGCCGCCTCGCAGGCCTGTTGCAAGGCGGCCAGCGCCTGCTGCGCCCCGTCGTCCATCGGCTGCACGCCGTTGGCTGCCAGGTAGATCTCCGGGTAGGCGGCTGGCCCCTGAATCACGGGCACAGGCGCTGACCACACTTTTTCATCGCCCTTGGCGCCATGGATCAGCAGCGTGTAGTTGCTTGGTGCGGCCATGCGGTAGCGCGGCTGGCGCAGCACGGCCACCTGCGCCTCGGGCAACAGGGCCAGCGCCTCGCGTGCGTCGACGTACAGGGTTTGCGCCTGTCGCTCGTGGTCGGCGCGCAGGCACAGCAGCAGCAGGAAGTCGGGGTTGTGGCTGTTGAAAACCATCGATGCGTCGTACATCGAATCGTTGTGGAAGTTGAGAAACACCTTCGAGCCGCGGTTGCTCTGCGTGAACTCGCCACCGGGCATGGGCACCACGTGGTGCACGAGCTGGCCGTCCTTCTCGGTGCGGTAGCCCACGGGTGTGCCCATCTGCGCCGCCAGTCCGAGCAGCGATTTCTCGGCATGCAGAGAGCGCCCGCCAGCGGGCAACTGGCCCGACGTGGGCGTGGGCGGCAGCTCGGCATCGATGGGCCAGCCGTCGATCAGCAGCGCACCGTGGCTGGCAGGGTCGCGGCTGAAGCGGAATAGCGCCGCCAGCAGCTCGTCAGGCAACGCCGCGAATGCGCGGAACAGGCCGATGAGCGCGCCTTCGGCGTCTTCATAAGGCGATGGCACCGCGTCGAACTGCAACCGCAACTGCGCGGCGGCCCCGGAGGGCAGGGTATGGGTCTGCATGATGGTCACTCCTGTTGGGACACGCCGAGGGCACGCTGTGCGCTGGCTTCGGCAGGCACAACGTCCAGCCAGTCGTTGTTGCGGCAGAACCAGCCGATGTCGGCCTCGAGCTTGTTGAACACCGCGTCGTCCGCCACGGCGCCGAGTTGCCCGCGGTGGCGCTGCTTGACCTCGGCCGACAGGGGCAGCCGGCCGAAGTCGAAGATGCGGATCGAACCATCTGGTGCACGCATCGGAATCACTTCGGCACGCGCGCCGCGGCTGGCGCTAAAGGGCACGTCGAGCCGGCCCGAAGCAAACGCGGCGCAGGTGGCGCGCAGCAGATCGCTGCTGTCCAGCACCGGGGCCAGCAATTCATCCACCTCACGCTCGATCCAGTGGCGTTCTTCGGCCACTTGACCCTGGTCGATGCCCATGAGATCGAGGATCCAGCTGTTGGCCGCCTTGCTCAGCAGGATGCCGCTCACGTTGGCCTCTAGCGAGGGCACGCCCATGGCCTCCTGAAAGGTCTTGTTGATCGTCTTGACCGCACCGCCAGCCTTGGCCACGAGCGCGCCACGCAGGATCAGCGCGTCGCTGTCCTGGCGCTGGCTCGGGAAGGCGCCCATGAACTGGTGCAGCACGGCGAAAACATCGGCTGCCTGAGCGGGCAGGAACCGCTCGGCCAGGCGCGGCACGGCGCGTAGCATCGCCACGTCCTGCACGAGGTGCCCCGTCTGGCACACCGCGATCGACAGGCAGCGCACGCCGCATGCGGCAGCCAGCATGGCTTCGATCAACGCCGTGGCGAGTTGAATCGCGGGCGGCATCAACACCGCAGTGAGCGTGCCGAAGAACTCCCGGTCCACCAACACACCGCCCAGCGCCAGCTCGCCGCACAGCGAATCGACTTCGCGCCACCAGGCCAACGAGTCGGCCAGGGCCACGTCCTTGCAGTACGGAATGTTGTAGCCGATGCCGCCGCCTTCGAAGGCGCTGAAGCCGCTGGCCAAGGCGACCTCGAACAACAAGCGCGGGTCCGGTGAGCCGTGGCGGACTTGCACCGGCGCGTGCACCGCTTCGTTTAACTCGCGCCCCCGTTGCCAGCCGTGCGCCACCAGCGGATAGCCGTTGAGCTGCGCAGGGTCTTCGCGCATCACGCGCGCGGCCACCTCGAAACGCTTCAGGCGCGTGTGGGCGTCGATCGTGAGCGTGGCCACATCGGGTGCGGCCTGCGTTTGCAGTCCCAGCAACAGCGAGCGCATGCGCGCGTGGTCACCGACGCCGCAGCGTGGCTGCACGAGCAGCCGGCCACTGGCCTTGGCGGCGCGCAGGCGCTCGTGCACGGTGGGTTTGGGCAGCTCGCGCAGGTAATGAACCGATTCGGCCCAGTCAGGCATCACGAGCCCGAGTGCGGCCGCATGTTGACGGTGCTGGTCAAACATGGGTCACCGCCGCAAAAGGCCCGAGCCGTGTCGCCAGCGGTTGCGCGCGCGGCAGATGGTCGTCGTGCCACTGCGCGGCGCGATCGGCAAGCTGCTCGGGCGGCACCAGTTCGTGCACGGCCGTGCCGTCGGCCGCCAGGGCCGACAGCAGCCGCAGCTGCTGTTCCTGCAGAGGCAGTGCGTGGCGATGCAGCAAGAAGTGCGTGGCGTCGAAGAAGCCGCAGGTCACCACCACGCGCTGCCGGCCGGCCCGTGGCGCGTTCAGTGCAATGCACGGCACCTCCACCGCGTTGAGCAAGGCCACCGCTGCCGCGGCGTCAGCTGCCGCGCCTTCGAAAACCTGTGAGCGGGCATCGGGCACCACCACGGCATGGACGGGTCCGTCGGCTTCCAGAACCGTGCCCACTTCGAAGGCACCCCGGTTCCCGCGGCAGACGATGCGCAAGCGGTTGGCCAGCGCGTGCTGCACGGCGCGGTGGTGCAGCACCTTGGCGCCCAGCATCGACATGCGAATGGCCTGTGCCTGATTCAGGCGCGGTAGCAGTTGGGCACCCGCCACTGCCGCAGGATCGCTGCTGTAAACCCCGGGCACATCGGAATGAATGGCGACTTCCTGGCAGCCGAAGGCGGCCGCCAGCGCCACGGCGGAGAGATCGGAGCTGTTCTTGCCCAACCACGTCGTGTGGCCTTGCTCGGCGGCGCTGCCTTGTCCACCCGGGACCACCACCACCCGATGCGCGGCCAGCAAGTGCTGCATCGGCCCGAGGTCGACCGACAGCAAGCGGGCGCGCGCCGGGTTGGTGTCGGTGCGCAGGCCGGTCTGGTTGCCCAAGGCCACGGCCGTGCCGATGCCAACGGCCTGCAGCGCTGCTGCGAGCAAGCCCGCTCCGACGCTGTCGGCCAAGGGCAGGACCGCGTCGATCAACGCATCCGTGGGCGCTGCATGAAAGCCGAGCAGCGCATCGCGGTAGCGCTCGGTGAGGCCGCTGGGTGCGCTCACCACACAGACCACCGGCGCCTCCTGCGCCCGCTCGGCGATCCACTGCACCACCGGGCCGAAGCGCGAGGTGTCGGCGAACGACGAGCCGCCGAACTTCATGACCTGCACGGGCACCGTCATGCGGCGGCCCTCTCGGCCTGCGCCGACCAGCGGTCGAAGGCGCGGTCTTGCACCAGCTTTTCCACGATCTGCACCGCGTTCAGCGCTGCGCCCACGAGCAGGTTGTCGCTGACCACCCAGAACCAGAAAGCACAGCCGTCCTCGGGATCGACGCGGATGCGGCCCACGTGCACGAGGTCGCTGCTGCCCAGCTCGCGCGGTGTGGGAAAGGCACCGCTTTCGTACACCTGCACCTCCGGCGATTCGCGCCACAGCGTAGCCAGTTGCGCCACGCTCAGCGGGTGCGTGCAGCGTACGTACACCGCGGCGCTGTGGCAGTTGCGCACCGGCACGCGCACACAAGTGGCGCTGACGTGCAGCGCAGGCAAGCCGAGGATCTTGCGCGCCTCCTGCCGCATCTTCTGTTCTTCCAGCGTGAAGCCGTCGGGCAGCATCACGTCGATGTGCGGTACGGCGTTGAAGCCCAGCGGCGCAGCGAAACGGTTGTGGATGGGCTCCGCGCCAGCGGGCAGGCCATCGAGCACCTCGCGGCTGGACTGCTCCAGCTCTTGCAGGCCCGTCAGCCCGGCGCCGGAGGCCGCTTGGTAGGTGCAGGCGATCACCGAACGCAGCGCACTCACCGCATGCACAGGCTGCAGCAGCCGCACGACCGCAATCGTCGAGCAGTCGGGGTTGGCAACGATGCCCGAGGCCGGGCGCTGGGCGAGCGCGCTGGCGTTAACCTGCGGCACTACCAGCGGCGTATCGGCCTCCATGCGGAAGGCGTTGGTGTTGTCGATCACCAGCGCGCCCTGCGCCGCAGCCCGCCGCGCATGCTCGCGGCTCACGCTGCTTCCGGCAGAAAAGAACGCGATGTCGATGCCGCTGAAGTCGAGCGTGTCGAGCGCTTGAACGCGGTGCGGTGCGCCGCGGAAGTGGAGTCCATTGCCGGCTGAACGTTCGGATGCCGCCAGGCTTGCCAACTCGATCGGCACCTGGCGCGACTCGATCAAGCGCAGCAACTGCCGGCCCACAGCACCGGTGGCGCCGATGATTGCAAAACGCGGACGTGCAAGCTCACGCATGGGCCAGCTCCTGCGCGTGGAGGGCCTGCAACGCCAGCGCCGGTACGGCCGGTCGCTCGAATGGCAGCAGCACCGGGTCGTGCCAACCGAGGCTGCGCAAAGCATCGACCAGTTGCCCCGGATGGCGCAGCACGCAGTCGACACCCAATGCGGTAAGCCGCTCTTCGATGCGCGAGTCCTTGACGGCACCCACCGACAGATTGCCTCCCAGGACGATGGGCGCCGTGACCCGGTGGCGCTGGCGCTGGGCAGGCAAGTCGGCCAGGTCTTCGAGCGCGTGGCCGTTGAGGCTGCCGATGACGACTGCCACCAGATCGTCGGCGTTGTCGGCAGCGGCCTTCATGAAGTCCTCGGTGGGCGTGCACGCACCGAGATTGACGACGCGAAAGCCTTGCTTGCGCAACAGCATCGCGATGAGGTGGTTGGCCACCACGTGGGCATCGCTGGCGGCCACGCCGAGCACGATGCTGCCGCGGCTGCCTTCGCGCACAGCCGGGGGTTGTGAAACGGTCGATGCAAGCAGGTTTCGGTTCACGGGTGTCCTCAGTCGAACGAAGGAGAGATCAACAGGCCGCCGTCGCGCCACAAGGCATTGCGGCCGCGGGGCAAGTTCAGCGGGGATGCAGTACCCAGCGTGCGCTCGAAGATTTCTGCGTAATTGCCCAAGCCCTGAATCACGCGCTGAGGAAACCTGTCGATCAGGCCAAGGCGGCTGCAGCGCTCGGGCGAAGGCAGCAGAAACGGGGCGTGCGGCGACAGCGGCTGTACCGCGTGCGTACAGGCGCCACGGGTGATGCCCAGCTCCTCGGCTTCGATGAGGGTGCGCATGACCCAGGTGACGGCGCGCACCCAGACCGGGTCGCTTGCAACGACCACCGGCCCCATGGCTTCCTTGGACACCGCTTCATCCAGGATCACGTGGGCTACGGGGTCGGGCAGCCGCAGCCGCTCACCGGTGAGCGGAATGTGGTCCAGCGCATAAACGTTGCAGGCGCCGCTGGCATAGGCCTGCAAAGCCGCTTGTGGCGAAGCGTGTTCGACCAGCTCGAAGCCGAGGCCCGCTGAGCGAAACCAACGCTCCAGGTTGGCCCGGGTGGTGGCGCCGTTTTGAATGGCAACGCGGCGCTCGATCAGACCCGCGACGCCCGGCGCAGCGCCCGGCAGTAGATCGGCCCGGCGCACCAGGAACGCTTCGCCGTCGAACAGCATTGGCTGCGGAAACACGATGCCGTGGGCCAGCTCACGCCCCAGGGTGGCGCTGGCGTTGAAGGTGCCGACGTCGACCTCGCCTTGCGCCACCGCTGCAAAGCGCTGCGCCGGTGCGGTGGGCACGAACTCGATCGCATCGACGTCGCCGCACACCGCGATGGCCAGCGCTTTGGCCAGCTCGACATCGAAACCCTGCCAAGGCGCGCCGGCGTGCTCTTGCAGTGACAGGCCACGGATGCCCTGGCTGACACCGGCGCGCAAGAAGCCCCGGGCGCGGATGCGGGCCAGTGTTGTGCTTTCAGTGCTGCCGCTCATGGCCGCGCGGCGGTGAGCGAATTCGGATGACAAAGCGGTGCCCGACGGCGTGCTGACTTGCATGGCAGTGATTCCAGCTGCCAGCCGAAGAAGGCCGACGAATGCAGGCATTACAGGCCGCAGGCACTGACGCCGTAACTATCAGCTTTGATAGCCACGCAGCGTGCGCCAGGTCATCGGCCTGTCATGGCTCGGGCCTCAGCCCTGATCAGACTTTCGTCGGCGGCAAGAGGGCCCCGGGTTACGCTTGGATCATGTCCAAACGCCGCGTTCTCCGTCCTCTGGCCCACGTCCCGCTCGACCTTGCACTCCAGGGCGGCGGGTCGCACGGCGCGTTCACCTGGGGTGTGCTGGATCGGTTGCTGGACGACAGCACGCTCCCGATCGCGGCGATTTCAGGCACGAGTGCTGGCGCGTTGAATGCAGCGGTGCTGGCCACGGGCTGGGTCGACGGTGGCCGCGCCGGTGCGCAGGCGGCGCTGCGTTCGTTTTGGGGGGATGTGGCGGCACGCGGTTCGCCATCGGGCGGCTGTTTCGGCGGCAGCACGGGCCCATCGCCGCTGAAGCCTGACCTCGCGGGCTACAACCTGGACACCAACCCTTTCTACGCCTGGATGGCGCCCTGGCTGCGCCTGTTCAGCCCCTACCAGACCAGCACCGCGGGCAGCGAAGCGTTGCGCCAGGTACTGCAGCGGCACGTCAAGCCGCAACACCTGCAGCGCGGGCCGATCGATCTTTTCATCACGGCCACGGCGGTGCGCACCGGGCAGCCGCGGGTGTTCGACCGCCACGACCTCACCATCGATGCGCTGCTCGCATCGGCCTGTTTGCCGACGCTGTTCAGAGCCGTCGAGATCGAAGGCGAGCCTTACTGGGACGGCGGCTACAGCGGCAACCCCGCGCTGTGGCCGTTGATCTACAACAGCCGCGCGCTCGATGTGCTGTTGGTCAGGATCAACCCGCTGGTGCGGCCGCAGCGGCCAGAAACGGCCGACGAGATTGCCGACCGCATCAACGAGATCACCTTCAACGCTGGCCTGGTTGCCGAGATGCGGGCGATCCAGTTCGTCGACAAGCTGATAGAGCAAAAACGCATCGCTGCCGACGAGTACAAACACCTGCGCCTGCACGTGGTGGCCGACGACGAAAGCCTGGCGCCGCTGCGCGCATCGAGCAAGCTCAACACCAAACCCGATTTCCTGCTGGCGCTGCACGCGTTGGGCCACGCCGCGGCCGACCGCTGGCTCAGCCAGCACCGCGGTGATGTCGGGCGCCGCTCGACGATCGACCTGCGCGGTGACTTTTTGGCGGCACGGCAGGCGCCGCCGGCTGCTCCTGCGTTGCGGCTGCCGTGAGCGTGACGACCGACGGCGACCTCATCGTGCTGCGGCCCGAGGGCCTGTACTGCCCGCCGGGCCGCTTCTACATC
>JAJAZC010000063.1 GCA_026785885.1 Rubrivivax sp. | reverse complement strand
GCGCTTCTCAGCGCTTCTCAGCGCTTCTCAGCGCTTCTCAGCGCTTCGGCGCAGGCCGTGCTTCAGCGGCCGGCGCGCTGCCCGCGTTGGCCGCCGCACAGGCCCCGTGCACCCGCCGAAACTCGCGCGGCTGCACGGCGCCGGGCGCAGCGTGCAGGCCGCGGGTCAGTGCGCGGGCGACTTTCTCCTGCTTGACCAGCGGGCCCTGGTCCCAGCGCGATCGGGTGCTCCAGGCGTGACCTTGTTCGACCAGGTGGCGGCCGACGTCCAGCTCATCGAGCATCAACAAGCCCAGCGTGCGGCCGTGTTGATCGAGCCCGGTGATGCGAAGCGTGGCCACCTTGTTCAGCGCCAGCTCCGACAGCGCCTGGCGCGCTTCCACACCCCAGGGCTGGCACAGCTCGGGCGCGTCGATGTCGCGCAGCCGCACCTCCAGCGGCGGCTTGCCGGGGCGCGCGAGCCACACGCTGTCGCCATCACTGACGCGGCTGACGATGCCTTGCACGCTGGTGGGCGCGGCCGCGGGCGGCGCTGCGCCAGCGGTGGACGGCAGCAGGGCCACGAGCAGCATTGCCGCAGCCAGGTTTGCGAGCCATCGCATTACCGGGCGTTTGGCAGCCTGCATGTCCAGCATTGCTCAATCATCGCGCCGATGATGCAGCACGCCGCGCCCGCGGCTTCGGCCGAGAAGCCGTGCTTTCGCCGGCCTGCGGCGACTGCAGCAGCGCCGCTTCGGATTGCGCCAGCAGCCGGTCCAGCCGGTCCTTCAGCTTCTCGGTGGACAGCTGCTCGCGCAGGCGCTCGATCATCAGCGGCAGTGCAAAAGGGCTCGGTGCTGTCAGGCTCACATGCACCTGCGGCAATGCCGCGAGCTTGTGCAGCGTTTGCTGCAGGCGCTGCAGGTCCAGCTCTTGCGAAAGCACCTCGCTTTCGGCTTGGCCGAGCAACCGGTTGCCGGCGTCGTACTTGCGAAAGACCTCGTAGAACAAACTGCTGGAGGCCTGCAGCTGGCGCAGGCTCTTGGGCTGGCCCGGGTAGCCGCCGAAGACCAGCCCGGCCACACGCGCAATCTCGCGAAAGCGCCGCTGCGCCAGCTGGCCGGAGTTGAGGCTGGCCATCACGTCGTGCACCAGGTCGTCGCTGCGCAGGAGGTCGGGCGGCAGCGGGCTTGCGCTCGACCCGTTGCCCAGCTCGTTGGCGGCCACGATCTCCAGCCCGTAGTCGTTGACGCTGAGCGAGAAGGTGTTGGCACGCCCGTGCGCGCCCTGGGTCAGCCGCCAGGCCAGCAGCTGCGCCAGGCCGATGTGCACATGCCGCCCGGCAAACGGATACAGGAACACGTGATGGCCTTCGCGCGTGCGCATCTGCTCGACGAGCAGGCTGCCTTGGCGCGGCAGATGCGACAGCCGCATCTGCGCTTGCAGCATCGGCATCGCGGCTTGCAGCTCGGGCTCGCTGTGCAGCGCCGGGTCGCCGCGGGCCAGGCCGTCCAGCAGCGCGAGCACGGCATCGGCCAGCTCGCTGGACAGCGGCATCTTGCTGCCGTTCCAGGCCGGCACAGCGCCTTTGGTTTTGGTGGCTAGCCGCACCTGCGCGGCCATCTCGTGCACGCGCACGAACTCCAGCACGCGGCCGGCAAAGACGAAGCAATCGCCCTTGCTCAGGCGCGCGATGAAGCCTTCTTCCATGTGCCCGAGCGTGCCGCCGCTGACCCACTTCACCGCAATCGACGCGTCGCTGACGATGGTGCCCACCGACATGCGGTGGCGGCGCGCGATGCCGCGGTCCGGCACGCGCCACATGCCGTTTATGGCCTGAATGCGGTGGTACTCCGGGTAGGCGTTGAGACTCTCGCCGCCGCGTTCGACAAAGGCCAGCGCCCATTCGAATTCATCGCGCTGCAGGTCGCGGTAGGCCGTGGTGCTGCGCACTTCATCGAACAGCGCATCGGCGGTGAAACCACCGCCGGGCTTTGGATCGGCGGCAAAGCCACCCCCGAGTGCCACCGTCACCAGGTGCTGCACCAGCACGTCCAGCGGCTTGGCCGGCGAGTGGCGCGATTCCACACACCCGGCCAGTGCAGCGCGGCGTGCTGCAGCGGCTTCGACGAGCTCCAGCGTGTTGGTCGGCACCAGCGTGGCGCGGCTCACGCGCCCCGGTGCGTGGCCACTGCGGCCGGCGCGCTGCAGCAGCCGCGCCACACCTTTGGCGCTGCCGATCTGCAGCACACGCTCCACCGGCAAAAAGTCCACGCCCAGGTCCAGGCTCGATGTCGCAACCACCGCCTTCAGCGTGCCCTGCTTCAAGCCGGCTTCGACCCACTCGCGCGTGCCGCGGTCCAGCGAGCCGTGGTGCAAGGCCACGATGCCGGCCCAATCGGGCCGCGTCTGCAGGATCAGCTGGTACCAGATCTCGGCCTGGCTGCGCACGTTGGTAAAGACCAGCGTGGTGCCGCTCTTGTCGATCTCATCGACGACCGGCTGCAGCATCTGCGCACCCAGGTGGCCGCCCCAGCTGAAGCGGCCCGGCTCCTGCGGCAGCAGTGTGTCGATGACCAGCTTCTTGTCGTTGCGGCCCTGTACCAGTTGCCCTTTGTCGTGCCCCAACAGCGCGGCCATGGCCTCGGGCAGGTTGCCGATGGTGGCGCTCAAGCCCCACACCACCAGGCCCGGGTTCCAGCGCCGCAGCCGCGCGATGGCCAGCTGCACCTGCACACCGCGCTTGTTGCCGATCAGCTCATGCCATTCATCGACGATCACGGTGTGCACGCCGCCCAGCAGCGCCGGCGCGTTCTCGCGCGTGAGCAGCAGGCTCAGCGATTCCGGCGTCGTCACCAGCGCGGCGGGCAGGCGCTTGTCCTGACGCGCGC
Organism: Rubrivivax sp.; assembly: GCA_026785885.1. Taxonomy (GTDB): domain Bacteria; phylum Pseudomonadota; class Gammaproteobacteria; order Burkholderiales; family Burkholderiaceae_C; genus Rubrivivax. The sequence continues at coordinate 10,115 of JAJAZC010000063.1, read as the reverse complement.
GCTCGGCACTCGCGGTGTCGCCCGTGCGCTGGCCGACCTGCCACGACGGCTGCAGCGCCGGCAGCGGCTCCAGCAGCGCCTTGGTGGTGTCGGCCGCCAGCGCGCGCATCGGCGTCAGCCACAGCACCTGCAGGCCGCTGGTGGGCTGTGCGCGCAGCACCGCACCCAGCCACATCGCGAGCGTCTTGCCGCTGCCGGTGGTGGCGTGCAGCAGGCCGCTGTGGCCGGCCGCCATCTGCGCCCAAACCTCGCGCTGGAAAGCAAACGATTGCCAGCCGCGCTGCGCGAACCAGGCCTGCAAATCGTCGGGTGTGCTGGGCATGGCTGTATCGCTGGGCGTGCCGATCAAATGCCGATCAAATGCGGATCAAGCGTCGAGGAGGCATCGAACAAGCATCGACCCAGCGCAGATCTGCAGCCGATCCTGCACCGGTGATCCAGCCTTCCACCGCGTCGACGGTCGCAGGCTGCGCCAAACGCGGCTGGGTCTGGGCCCACGCGGCCTGCATCAGGCACAGCACGGCGTCGAGCTTGTCGCCTTGCGCATCGGCCACCAGCTCACCGGCCTGCGCGGGGCTCAGCTTCAGGCGCAGGCCCAGCGGCGTGCGGCCTTGCTCCAGCGCTTCGACGATGTCCTTGCGGGCCATCAAACGCTCAGCCGAGTTGTCGTTCTTGTACGAGCGGCGCGCGATCAGCTGGTGCGCCAGCAGGCCCGGATAGCCTTCGATGGCAACGCGCTGCGCGTCCCCGTCCACCAGCGCCGGCAGGTGCACGCCGGCCTTCACCAAGCGCGAAAAACCTTCGTAGTACATGAAGCCCACCGGCACATACCGCGTCTGCAGCGGGCTGGTGGAGCGCACACCCAGCATCGCGACGTCGGTTGCGCGGTGCAGCAGCCGCTGGCCTGCCGGCTGGGTGTTGCCGAAGCTGTCGATCAGCGCGCGGAAGTCCATGCGCGTGGCGCAGCGGCGGTGCACTTCTGCAATCACGCCGGCAGCCGTATCGCCCAGCTGCTGCGCCTGCACAAAAGCGCGCGGCAGCCCGAACGGAAAGTCGAATGCACCCAGCCACGGCCCGAGCCTGTGCAGCAGCGCGTCGAAGTCGGCCATGCGCGGGAGCAGCAGCAACTGCTGCAGCCGCAGCACCGCGCCCGTGCAGCTGCCCAGCGCCACCACGCTGGGCTTGCGCGCCGCTGGCGCACAGGTGAAGTCCACACCCCACAGCTGCACGCCGCCTAACCCCGCAACGTGATGGCACTGCGGTCTTGCCGCAGGTGCTGCAGCAGCAGCGTGTTGATAGTCGCGGCAGCCTGGAAAGGGGCGCTATGGCGCACGCCGGGCAGCTCGTGAGCCGCGGCCTGCGGCAGCAACTCGCGCAGCGTCTGCCGGTGCGCAGCGGGCACGTCGGCGTCGCGGCTGCCCCACACCAGCAAAGGCCGCAGCGCGCCCTGGCCCAGCGCGCGGTAGGCCGTCGCGTAGTCGCCCAACGCGTCGCTGCGCAAGTAAGACAGGAAAGCCCGCCCGAAGCCCGGCTGCGCAATCTGCGCTTCGAAGCGTGCGCGGCAGGCAGCCGGGTCGGGCGCTCTACGCCACAGGCTGGCCGCACGCTCGGCGGCTTTTCTGATCACCACGTGCTGCACAAAAGCCCGCCCCAGCAGCGGCAGCCGCGCTAGTTGCACAACGCGGTTGCCGCGTGCGTAGTGCAGCACCGGCGCGATCAACGCCAGGCTCGCGACGCGGCCCGCGTGCTGCACCGCAAAGCTGGCCGCAGTGGCGCCGCCGAACGAAAAGCCCACCAGGTGCAACGGTGCGGTCAAGCCGAGTGCGGCCAGCAACTCCAGCAGCTGGCGTTGAAACAGCACGCGGTTGTAGACGGCATCGGGGCTCGCGGATTGGCCTTTGCCCAGCATGTCGTAGCGCAGCACGCGGTAACCGGCCTGCACCAGCGCCGGCACCTGCTGGTCCCAGGTCCACATCGGCACCGTGCCGCCGTGCAGCAGCACCACGGGCTCACCGGCTGGTGGGCCCGTCAGCTCGTAAGCGGTGCGGCCACTGGGCAGCTCGAGGTGATTCATCGCGAGCGAGTATGCCAAGCCCTTGTGCATTGTTCGGCCGCCAGCCGCTTGGTGGCGCGCCAGCGCACGGGTGAGCAGCACCTGCGCGTGCGCCCGACACCCGCCGCGTTGACCGCAACAAGATCGACGGGTACCTGCTGCACCCGACCAATGGCAGGGGCAAGGCGTCGTTCTTCCAGGCCTTCGGCTTCACGTTGGAACGGTGGGAAGAACTGCGCGATGCGCTGCTGGAGCACGCCGCAGCCTGGCCCGTGGCTGAGGTCTTTGACTCGCCTTACGGAAGCCGCAGCCTGGTGCGCGGCGGGCTGCTTACACCCAGCGGGCGCGATCCCTGGCCGATGGTGTGCAGCGTCTGGCAAGCCGACAATGGCGATGTCGGCGTACGGCTGATCACGGCTTTTGCGGCCTAGTCGAAACAGGAGGTGGCGATGCACCAGGAACACTCCCAAGTCGTGCTCACATGCCCACGGCCGGCGCTGGGTCTGGAGCCAGGTGACGTGGGTATCGTCATCCATGTGCACAGGGCCGGCACCGCTTACGAGGTCGAGTCATGAGTCTCGATGGCCGCACGATCGTCGTCCAGACACTCGGAGCCAGCCAGCTTCGTCAAGTCTCGGCCGGTGCCGTGCCACATGAGCGCGTGCGCGCAGCAGCGTGATCCAGCCTGGCACGGGTGCCCGGCTTCCGCCAGGCCTGCGAGTCGCATCTCCGGCGCGTGGGCGCCAGGCCCGAGCGGCGCCATCGGCTGGGAGCGAAGGGCCGAACGGCCGGCAAATAGGCGGGCGGGCGTCAAGGCCGCCTTTAGCTCATCGATGCAAGTGATTGGCCCGATCCATCAGAGCAGAGAGCACCAATGTCAGGCAACGGTAGCGCGCGCGGCGCAATCACCACCGACGATGGCAGTGCAGCGGCCGTGACTGGCGCGGCACGACGCTGATCGCACTGAAAGCGCGCCGCCTGGCTTACACCGACATCAACAGCGAAGACCGCCTGGTGCAGGCGACCTTTGCCGACCACCTGGAAAACGCGCTGGGCTGGGAAAGCGTCTACGCCCGGAACCAGAAAACCTTTGGCCCCAAGGGCACGCTGGGCCGCAAGGACACCCGTGATGTGGTGCTGACGCGCGACCTGCGCGCGGCGCTGCTCAGACTGAACCCTGAATTGCCGCCAGCCGCCATCGACGATGCGCTGGCAGCGCTGACGCAGCATGATTTCGAGATCCTGGCGCGGGCGATCTTCTTGCGCTCTAGGCCCTGGTGACCGAGCCGACCGTCCACCTCTACGCCGAGCGGCACGACAACATCAAGGCGATCAAGGCCGACGCACCCGGCGTTGACCAGGCTCAGGGCCTGACCGTGGACCTGTCGCGCATCGACCTGGAGAAGCTGCGCGACGAGTTCGCCAAGAAGGTGAAGCACAAGGCCACGGCGATCGAGGACATCCGCGAGCTGGTGGAAAGGAAGCTGGCTTTAATGCTGGGCCAGAACCCGACGCGCATGGACTACGAGGTGAAGTACCGCGAGATCGTGGCGGCCTACAACCAAGACAAGGACCGGGCGACCGTCGAAGACATCTTCGCGCGCCTGATGGCTCTGACGATCAGCATGGACGACGAGCAGCGAAGGGCCGTGCTCGAAGGCTTGAGCGAGAACGAGCCGGCCATCTTCGACCTGATGCAAAAGACCACCCTGGCGGCCACCGAGCGAGAACGCATCAAGCAGTCAAGCCGGGAACTGCTGGCCGAGTTGCTGCGCATCATTGCGCCGCTCGATCAGTGGACCGAGAAAGAGCAGACGCGGGCCGAAGTGGAAACCGTGATCCTCGACCGCGTTTTCTTGCTGCCCGAGCCGCCCCACACGGCCGATGACAAGGATGTGATGGCGAAGATGCTGTACGAGCATGTGTGGCAGCAGAGCATGAGCGGCAGGCTCGGCGGGGATGCGACTGGATTGCGCCGATCGTGACGCCCACATCGGCTTGTTGAACCGGCCGACAGGCTCACTGTTCGAGCCAACGGCGCCTGGAGTTTTCGGCTACGTCCGCAGAGAGCGGAGCGGTAAGGAGCGGCAACGTTGGCGATCCGGCCGCTGGAGAAGTCGACGTTGTTCATCCCGGCCGGGCATGCCAAGCCGCTATCGCCAGTTCAGCCGCAGCGACCTACCCCCAGGCCAGTGCCATCACACCCCCGGCGATGCAGGCCGCGCCCAAGAGGCGCAAGCCGCGGTCGCTTTCACCCAGCAACCGGCCGCCCAGCAGCGCGGCTACCAGCAAGCTCAGCTCGCGCGCCGGTGCGACGTGCGACAGCGGCGCCAGCGTCAGCGCGGTCAGCACCAGGATGTAGGCCAGCGGCCCCAGGGTGGACACCACCAGTGCGGCACGCCACTGCTGGCGCCAGGCATCACGCAATGTGGCGCGGCCGCGCAGCAGCATGGGCAGTTGCATCGGCACGCGCAGCAGGTTGGACGCGTAGTCGAAGATCACCGGGCCGATGAGGAACACCTTGATCGCGTAGGCATCGATGACCGAGTACGCGGCAATCGTCGCGCCGGTCAGCAGGCCCCAGCGCACGCCGGCGCTTGTGCGCTCGTGCTGCGCAGCGCTGTGCTCGCTGCTGTGCGCTGGCCGCCACAGCGCCGGCCCGCCGGCGATCAAAAAGACGCCGCCACACACCGCGGCCACGCCGGCTGCGCCCAGCGTCTCACCGAGCAGGATGACTGCCGCGGCCGCGGTCAGCAGTGGTGCGCTGCCGCGTGCCAGCGGGTAGACCACCGTCAGATCGGCCTTGCGGTAGCCGGTGAGCAGCGTGTTGAAGTACAGCAGGTGCACCGCGGCACTCAACGTCACCAAGCCCCATTCGGCCCAGCCCCACAGCGGCACCGCGTGCCAGCCGAACCACAGGCCGGCCGGCAGCCACAGCACGCTGGTCAAGAGGCTGGTGATGAGCACGAAGCGCTGGTCACCGCCTGCGCGTTTGGCGACGATGTTCCAGACCGCGTGCAGGACTGCGGCCAGCAGCACGAGCACCAACGCGGACAGCGGCATGCGGCCGATGTTGCCTGCTGCGCATCGCGTCGGGTGTCGCGTCGGTGTCGCGTCGGTGTCGCGTCGGTGTCGCGTCGGTGTCGCGTTCAGCACACTACAGTCCCGCGATGAATTGCAATCCCATCCTCGTCGAAGCGCTGCGCGGTGGCGTCGTCGAATCACTGCACCGCGGTGCGTTGGCCATCGTCGATGCCGACGGCGCAGTGCACACGCAGCTCGGCGACATCCTGCGGCCGATCTTTCCGCGCAGCGCCTGCAAGGTGCTGCAGGCCTTGCCCTTGGTTGCCAGCGGCGCGGCAGCGCGCTTGGGCCTGACCGATGCAGAACTGGCACTGGCCTGCGCCAGCCACGGTGGCGAGCCACAGCACGCGGCCACTGCAGCAGCCATGCTGGCCAAGGCCGGCCTGGACGCCACCTCGCTGGAATGCGGTGCGCACTGGCCTCATCACGACGGCAGCATCAAAGCGCTGGCCGCAGCAGGCCAGCAGCCGAGCGCGCTGCACAACAACTGCTCGGGCAAACACGCCGGCTTCGTCTGCCTGGCGTGCCAGCTGGCGGGTGACGGTGATGCACGCGACATCGGCGACATCCGCAACTTCGTGCGCGGCTACACCGGCTTGCAGCACCCGGTGATGCGTGAAGTCAGCGCCGCGCTGCAAGCCACCACCGGCTACGACCTGGCGCACACCGCGGTCGGCACCGACGGCTGCAACATCCCCGCCTATGCCATCCCGCTGCGCCACCTGGCGCATGCTTTTGCGCGCGTGGGCACCGGCACAGGCTTGAGCCCCGAGCACCAACACGCCGCAAAGCGCCTGCGCGCCGCAGTGGCCGCAGCACCGGAGATGGTGGCCGGCAGCGGCCGCTTCGATACCCGCGTGATGGCGCGTTTGCGCGAGCGCGTGTTTTGCAAGGTCGGCGCCGAAGGTGTTTACTGCGCCGCGCTGCCGGAGCTGGGGCTGGGCGTGGCGATCAAGATGGACGACGGCAACACCGCCCGCGCCTGCGAAGTGGTGATGGCCGCTTGCATAGAGCGGCTGCTGCCGCTGGTGGATGCCGATGCGGTTTTCATGCGCTGCTTCAGCGATGTGGTCTTGAGCAACTGGAACGGCGTCGAGGTCGGGCGGCTGCGGGCTGCGGGGTTGCTGCGCGACGGCCTGAGCGCGGCCTGAGCAGCCTGAGCTTCAGCGGCGCGGCGCGGTGCGGCCCGATGCCGTTGCTGTTGTCGTTGTCGTTGTCGTTGTCGTTGCGGCTCCCGCTCCCGCCACCGCCACCGCTACCGCCGCCTCAGCGCTGGTCCGCCGGCGGCGCCAACAAGGGCAGCGCACCGTCATCACCGCTCAGCAACCCCACCGCTGAGTAGATGCCCAACTTGCCGCGCGTGTCCTCGATGTCCAGGTTGCGCATCGTCAGCTGCCCGATGCGGTCAGCCGGCGTGAAAGCGCCCTGCACTTTTTCCATGCTCAGCCGCTCGGGCTGGTAGGTCAGGTTGGGGCTGTCGGTATCGAGGATGCTGTAGTCGTTGCCGCGGCGCAGCTCCAGCGTCACGGTGCCGGTGATGGCGCGTGCCACCCAGCGTTGCGCGCTCTCGCGCAGCATCAGACATTGCGGGTCGAACCAGCGGCCCTGGTACAGATAACGGCCGAGCTTGCGGCCGTTGCCGCGGTACTGCTCGATGGTGTCTTCGTTGTGAATGCCGGTGACCAGCCGCTCGTACGCAACGTGCAGCAGCGCCATGCCGGGTGCCTCATAGATCCCGCGGCTCTTGGCTTCGATGATGCGGTTCTCGATCTGGTCGCACATGCCCAGGCCGTGACGGCCGCCGATGCGGTTGGCCTCATCGAACAGCGCCACCGCGTCGGCGAAGCCGCGGCCGTTGAGCGCCACCGGCAGGCCTTGCTCGAACTGCACGCTGACGGTCTCTGCCCTCACCGCCACGTCGTCGCGCCAGAAAGCCACGCCCATGATCGGCTTGACGATGTGCATGCCGCAGTTCAGGTACTCCAGGTCCTTGGCCTCGTGTGTGGCGCCCAGCATGTTGCTGTCGGTGCTGTAGGCCTTCTCGACGCTCATCTTGTAGTCGAAGCCGTGCGCCACCAGGTACTCGCTCATCTCCTTGCGGCCGCCCAGCTCGTCGATGAAGGTCTGATCCAGCCAGGGCTTGTAGATCTGCAGCGTCGGGTTGGCCAGCAGGCCGTAGCGATAGAAGCGCTCGATGTCGTTGCCCTTGTAGGTGCTGCCGTCACCCCAGATGTTGACGCCGTCATCGCGCATGGCCACCACCAGCGCGGTGCCGGTGACGGCGCGGCCGAGCGGCGTGGTGTTGAAGTAGGTCGCGCCGCCGGTGCTGATGTGAAAGGCATGGCACTGGATGGCCGCCAGGCCTTCGGCCACCAGTTGCGCACGGCAGTCGACCAAGCGCGCAATGTCAGCGCCGTAAGCCAGCGCCTTGCGCGGAATCTCGTCGTAATCAGTCTCGTCCGGCTGCCCGAGGTTGGCGGTGTAGGCACACGGAATAGCGCCCTTGGCGCGCATCCAGTGCACCGCGGCACTGGTGTCCAGGCCGCCGCTGAAGGCAATGCCGACGCGCTGGCCGACGGGTAGGTTTTGCAGGATGTGGGTCACGGTTTGGGGCTCCTTGGGACGGATTGTCGCCAAGGCGGCACACCGCCACAGAAGGCGCCAGCCACCGTCGATACACTGCCGTATTGCTAAACTAATATGGCAACCCATATGAAGACGACGATCGAGATTTCCGACGCTGTTCTCGCTGAGGCACGCCAACTGGCGGCACAGCACGGCACAACGGTGAGGGCCCTGGTCGAGCGTGGGCTGCGCCGCGAGCTTGCGGAGCGCAAGTCCCGCGCGGCGCCGTTTGAACTCCGGGCAGCATCGTTCAAGGGCAAAGGCTTGCAACCCGGTGCGAAAGGTCAGAGCTGGGAGCAGCTGCGTGAACTGGCTTACGGGGACCGTGGCGCGTGATCGCCATGGACACCAACATCCTCGTCTACGCCCACCGCGAGGACGCCACCTTTCACAGCGCTGCCTTGGCCTGCGTCAACCGTTGCGCAACGGGGCGCGAGCCCTGGGCGTTGCCGTGGCCTTGCCTGCACGAATTCTTTGCTATCAGCACGCACCCGCGCATTTACAACCCGCCGACACCACTGGCGCGAGCGCTGGATCAGATCGACGCGTGGCTGGAGAGCCCGAGCCTCGTGCTGCTGACCGAGAGCGCTAGTCACTGGCCCACGCTGCGGCCCTTGCTGACCAAGGCGCGGGTCGCCGGGCCGGCGGTGCACGACGCGCGCATTGCTGCTCTGTGTTTGCAGCACGGCGTCAGCACCCTGTGGTCGGCCGACCGTGACTTCGGGCGATTTCCGGACTTGAAGGTGATCAATCCACTGCTGTCGGAGTGACCTGTCGCGCCTGATGCGCGCGGCGGCTCCAAAGCTTGGCAAGACCCACGAACCGAAGTCGCGTCAGCGCCAGGGCTGCAGCTGCCCGGGTTGGGGCCGGATGAGCGGGGGCAGGACCGGCCAGTTCGGCGCGTTGGGCGCGAGCGCGCTGCCTAGCATCCACGGACGCACCCGTGCAGCACGACGCTGCCGGGACGCCGACGTCCGCATCGAGCCGCATACACCCGACGCTGTGTACAAGCATTGCCGGGTCGGCCCCCATAGCCAGCCCAACCCATGCCCACCGACAACCCGCCGCCGTCGACGGCCAGTCGCCGCCACTTCCTCGCCTTGACTGCGGGCGGCGGCCTCGCCACGCTCGCCCTGTCCGGCTGCGCCGCCTTCAACTATGGCGAGGCAGACGCACCCATCGCGTTGCCCGCGGTGCAGGCATTCGATCCGCGCCCCGACATTGCCCTGGTGCTGGGCCCCGGCGGGCCGCGTGGCTACGCGCACATCGGCGTGATGCGGGTGCTGGAGGAAGCTGGCATCCGGCCCGACGTCATCGTCGGCACCAGCGTGGGCGCGCTGCTCGGGGTGCTGTGGGCCAGCGGGCTGTCTGCCGCGCAAATCGACGAGCGGTCGTTGCAGGGCGGGCCGTTGACGGTGTTCGATCCATCGCCCTTTGCCGACCGCGGCTGGATCCATGGCCAGCGCCTGCAGGATTACGTGAACGCCGGGCTGAACGGCAGGCGGCTGCAGGATCTGCCCCGCCGCGTGATCGTGGTGGCGACGCGCCGGTACGACAAGACGCCGCGCTTCTTCACCACCGGCAACGCCGGCGTTGCGGTGCGCGCCTCTGCCGCAGTGCCGGGCATCATCTCGCCGGTGGGCATCGCCGGCGTGGAGTACGAAGACGGCGACGAATCGCTGCCGCTCGCGGTGTCGGCGGCACGCGCGTCCGGCGCACGATTCATCATTGCCGTGAACGTCTACGCACGGCCGGAGAGCACCCCGGTTGATGTCTCCGCAGCCCTGCGCGCGCGCGATGTGCTGCGGCGGGCGCGCATCGATCGAGAGGTGGCGAAGGCAGACTTTCTGCTGCACCCGGATGTCGGTTACCACGCCAGCGCGTTGCGCGGGTTTTCCGTCGAGTGCCGGCGGATTGGGGAGGCGACGGCGCGGGCGAGGTTGCCGGCGTTGCGGGAGCGGTTGGGGCGAAGCTTGTAATGGCGTAACGGCATGGCCGCATCGGCGGGCGCGAAGGCGCTGGGAATCGTTAGTCAGCGCCGGGTTGTGGGGTCTGTCGAACCGTAAATTTCTGAACCGTCACGTACCTCCACCGGGCACTCAATGCCTTCGCGCACGATGGTTGTAGGCCCGTCAGGCAACGGGGCCACCGGATACTCGAGCCGTCAGAAGAACGAGTCAGCATCCGACTCGCGGTGGGTGATGGCACCGCCGAAAGCAGACTAGGTATTCAGTCCCGGCCGTTTGTAAACGCGTTTGACGAACAGTTCAGGCCTCTTTGCTTGCCAAGACTTCAGCGCTTCGATGGGTGCTTGGTTGCCTAAGGCACGTTGAGGGATGAGGTGGTTGTAGGT
>JAJAZC010000062.1 GCA_026785885.1 Rubrivivax sp. | reverse complement strand
CCTCGAGCCTGCCTCTTAATTCCACCCCCCCCCCCCCCCCATCCCACCCACCCGCCCCCCCCGCCCCGCCCCGCCCCCCCCCCCCCCCCCCCGGGCGCCCCCACCCGCCCCCGACAGGCGCGACACGATCAGAACACCGGCCACAGCGACAAAACCAGCTGCCGCAGCAACCGGCATCAACCAGCGCAATCCGGCGCGCGCCGATGCTGCCGCCGCCCGCTCCGGCAACGCTGCCTGCGGCGCCAGCACCACCGGCTCGGCAACCAGCTGCAGGCGCAAACGCGCCAGGAAGGCAGCATCGTGAGCCGGCTCAGCAGCCAGCTCTGAAGAGCGCATGACGTCGCCTATCAAGTGGTAGCGATGCCAGATTGACCGCGCCTGGGCGTCGTCGCGCCAGGCACTGCAAGCAGCGTCCAGTGCGGCGGTCTCGCCGTCGACGGCCGCGGACAAAACAGCCGCCAGACGCTGGTGCGAAGCGTCGCCGTGGGGTTCGTCAGAGGTCGGATCAAATTCAAGGCTCATGGGGCAGCTCTCAATGCAGCACAGGGCAGTTCAGTCGCAACAACTACCAGCAAAACGACGCCGGTAAACCCGCTCACCACCGCTCCCCGGCACGTGTGTCCAACAGCGGGCGCAGCCGCGCAGCAATCGACTCACGGGCCCGGAAGATGCGCGAACGCACGGTGCCGATGGGGCAGGTCATGGCCTCGGCAATCTCTTCGTAGCTCAGACCTTCGATTTCGCGCAGCGTGATGGCTTGGCGCAAATCTGGTGACAACGCTTCGATTGCAGCGTTAACGGCGGCCGCGATTTCCTTGGTGGCAAGCAAGGCTTCGGGTGTTGCTCCGTCAGTTAGTTCATTCTCAGCGCGTGAAGTTTCCTCACCGTCTTCGTCCAGCCGCAGCGCTGATTCAGTGACCAGCGGGTCGCGCTTCAGATCCATCAGGAACTTTTTCGCGGTGTTGACGGCGATGCGATAGAGCCAGGTGTAGAAGGCACTTTCGCCGCGAAACTGCGGCAGCGCGCGGTAGGCACGGATGAAGGTTTCCTGCGCGATGTCCTGCACCAGATCGGTGTCGCGCACCATGCGGCCAATCAGGCGCTCGATGCGGCGCTGGTACTTGATGACCAGCATCTCAAAAGCCCGCACGTCGCCTTGCTTGACGCGGGCAACCAATTGGGCGTCGACCTCGGAGTCACCCATCGTCAACCCGGACCTGGCCCTGGCCCTGGCCCTGACGACAACCCTGTGCTTGGCCCTGTGGACCCCGCAGACGTCGCCGGCGCAGCGGGCTCAGCTAGCGGCTGGCGCGCGTGGACAGCCGCGCGCAAGGCATGCAAAGCGGGGCCAGCGTCGGCGGCAGTCACCGGGATCCACAACGCGGCGCCCTGTGCGGGCCGTAGCCGCAACAACAACCACGAGCCCAGGTCGATCATCAATTGCAGCTGGCCCGCTTGGGCGTCGGCAGCCCATTGCTGACCGTTCCACGACAGCGTGACTGGGGTAAATCGTGAGGGCCGCCAAGCCAGCGCAGCAACCAACGCTGCAGCGGCCCAAGCTGCAGCAGCAGCCGGTGCCGGCTCAAGCCATCGATGGGTCAGCAACCAGGCCGTGGTGGCCGCAGCAGCCAGCGCCGGCAGCACGATGTGCAGGCCGCGCCAGACACCGCCGCGGCGGGCCAGCACAGTGACCGCCGGCGCGGCGCGCACGGCTGCCTTCAGGCGCGCCGGAAGACCAGCGTGCCGTTGGTGCCTCCGAAGCCGAAGTTATTCTTGACCGCGACGTCTATCTTCATGGGCCGCGCTTCGTTGGCGCAGTAATCCAGATCGCACTCGGGATCCTGATTGAAGATGTTGATGGTGGGCGGCGACACCTGATGGTGCGTGGCCAGCACCGTGAACACCGATTCAATACCACCGGCGCCGCCCAACAGGTGGCCCGTCATGGACTTGGTGGAGTTGACCACTATGCGCTTGGCGTGATCGCCAAAGGCCAGCTTGACCGCATTGCTTTCGTTCAAGTCGCCCAGCGGCGTGCTGGTGCCATGCGCGTTGAGGTACTGCACCTCGGCGGCATTGATGCGCGCATTGCGTAGCGCAGCCAACATGCTGCGCTTGGGACCATCGACGTTGGGTGCAGTCATGTGAAAGGCATCAGCGCCCATGCCAAAACCAACCAGCTCGGCGTACACCCTGGCACCGCGCTTCTTGGCATGTTCGTAGGCTTCGAGCACCAGCACGCCAGCGCCTTCACCGAGCACGAAACCGTCGCGGTCGCGGTCCCAGGGGCGGGACGCGGTCTTCGGGTCTTCGTTGCGCGTGGACAGCGCGCGTGCAGCGGCAAAACCACCGATGCCCAATGGCGATACCGTGCTCTCGGCACCGCCGGCAACCATCACGTCGGCGTCGCCGTATTCGATCATCCGGCCGGCCTGGCCAATGCAATGCAAGCCGGTGGTGCAGGCAGTGACGATGGCCAGGTTAGGGCCAGTGAAGCCGTAGCGGATCGAGACATGGCCGGAGATCATGTTGATGATCGAAGCCGGCACGAAAAACGGGGAGATGCGGCGGGGTCCGCGGGCTTGGTACTCGTCTTCAGTCTGCTCGATCAGCGGCAGGCCGCCAATGCCGGAGCCGATCATCACGCCGATGCGCTCGGCCGCGCTTTCATCCAGCTCATTGCCATGCGGCAGGCCGGCGTCCTGCACCGCCTGCACCGCAGCGGCCAGGCCGTAGTGGATGAAGGTGTCCATGTGCCGGGCATCTTTGGCCGGCATGTAGTCCTCGACTTTGAAACCCCGGACCTCACCTGCAAAGCGGCACGCAAACGCCGATGCGTCGAACTTGGTGATGAGATCGATGCCGCTGCGGCCGGCCAGTAGATTGGCCCAGCCCTCGGCCACCGTGTTGCCCACGGGGCTGACGAGCCCGAGGCCCGTGACGACGACGCGGCGGCGGCCGGACATCAGTGGGCCCTACCCCTTCTGGTGCTTGACCGCGTAGTCGATCGCCAGCTGCACGGTGGTGATCTTCTCGGCCTCTTCGTCGGGGATCTCGATGCTGAACTCGTCTTCGAGCGCCATCACCAGTTCCACGGTATCCAGCGAGTCAGCGCCCAGGTCGGCCACAAAGGCCTTCTCGTTCGTGACGTCGGACTCAGGCACGCCGAGTTGTTCAGCAATGATTTTCTTGACTCGCGCTTCTATATCGCTCATGACTCCTCCAGGAGTGGGATCGGAAAAACAGCCCGGAATTCTACCGGCCGGGCAGGCACCGGGATTGTGGGTGAGGACACGGCCTCAGTTCATGACCATGCCGCCATTGACATGCAGCTCGGTGCCGGTGATGTAGCCCGCCTTGGGCGACACGAGAAAGGCCACCGCATGCGCGACCTCGTCCGCCATGCCCAGGCGCCCAAGCGGAATGCTGGCCAGCAGCGCAGCCTTGGTGGCTGCGGGCAGGCCATCGGTCATGTCGGTGGCAATGAAGCCCGGTGCGACGCAGTTGACCGTGATGTTGCGCGCACCCAGCTCACGCGCCAGCGAGCGCGTCAGCCCAGCCACCCCCGCCTTGGCCGCTGCGTAATTGGCCTGCCCTGCATTGCCGCTGACGCCCACCACCGACGTGATGTTGACGATGCGGCCGTAACGCTGCCGCATCATCGGCCGGGTGGCGGCGCGGCAGGCACGGAAGACGGCCTTCAAGTTGGTGTCCAGCACGGCGTCCCAATCGTCGTCTTTCATGCGCATGGAAAGCGTGTCGCGCGTGATGCCGGCGTTGTTGACGAGCACCTGCAACCCACCGCAGTCCTTGACGATGGCGTCGACCGCCGCGTCGAGTGCGCGACCATCGGTAACGTCCAGCACGATGCCTTTGCCGCCGTGCGGCGCCAGCGCTTCGCCGATGCGCACGGCGCCGGCCTCGGTGGTAGCCGTGCCGATGACATGCAGGCCAGCCTCGGCCAGTGCCTGGGCAATGGCGCGGCCGATGCCGCGCGAGGCGCCGGTGACGAGTGCCGTGTGTTGGCCGCTGGTGTTGTCATTCATGCCAGCATCTCCAGGGCTTGCTTCAGGCTTGCGGGGTCCAGCACGGTGGTTGTCTGAATCTCCGCATCGACCCGCTTGATCAAGCCGGCCAGCACCCTGCCCGGGCCGCATTCGACGATATGCACAAGCCCACGTGCCCTCAACGCCTGCGTGACCTCGACCCATCGCACCGCGCCGTAAGCCTGGCGCACCAACGCATCACGGATGTCGGCGGGATCGGTGTTGACGGCAACGTCGACGTTATTGACCACGGGAATGTGCGGCGCCGTGATGCGCACGCCCTGCAGCCGCTCGCGTAGCACCTCGGCCGCCGGCTTCATCAACGACGAATGGAAAGGCGCCGACACCGCCAGCAACAGCGCGCGTTTTGCACCAGCGGTCTTGGCTGCGTCGCAGGCCGCATTGACACCGGCCTTGCTGCCAGCGATGACGGTCTGCTTCGGATCGTTGTAGTTGGCCGGCGCCACAAGCTCACCGGTCTGCATGGCAACGGTGGCACAGACCTGCTGCACCTGCGCTGCGTCCAGGCCAAGAATCGCAGCCATAGCGCCGGCGCCCACCGGCACAGCCTGCTGCATGGCCTGGGCACGGAAGCGCACCAGCGGCAGCGCATCAACCAGCGTCAAGGCACCGGCGGCGACCAGTGCGCTGTACTCGCCCAGCGAATGGCCCGCCACCGCCGCGGGCTCTGAGCCGCCTTCAGCGCGCCAGGCGCGATAACAGGCGATGGCCGCCGTCAACATCACCGGCTGGGTGTTGGTGGTGAGCTCGAGTGCTTCTCTGGGGCCGGCATGGATCAGCTGCGCCACGTCCTCGTGCAGTGCCTCGGCGGCTTCGGCCAGCGTCTGCAGCACCGCAGGGTGATCGCCCCATGCGTCCAGCATGCCCACCGACTGCGAGCCCTGGCCGGGAAACACAAATGCGAATGCCGTCATGTCAGTGGGCGGGCTCGGGTGGGTGGTAGAGGTGATGGATGAAGAGCGATGCTGTCGACGGGCGTCTTGGCCGATCAAAAGTCCAACAGCACGGCACCCCAGGTGAAGCCGCCGCCCACACCTTCGAGCATCACCGTGTCGCCGCGCTTGACGCGGCCGCTGCGCACCGCCACGTCCAGCGCCAGCGGCACCGAAGCGGCTGACGTATTGCCGTGTTCGTCCAAGGTAGCAATCAGCTTGTCCAGCGGCAGCTTCAGCTTCTTCGCGGTGCTTTGCATGATGCGGATGTTGGCCTGATGCGGGATCAACCAGTCGACATCGTCGGTGCTGCGGCCGGCTTTCTCCAGCACGGCGCGCGCTGCACTGTCCAGCACTTGGACAGCCAGCTTGAACACCGCCTGGCCATCCATCTTCAGCAGCGGGTCACCGAGCACCTGGCCGCCGGCAACCGTACCCGGCGTGCACAGAATGCCGACATGGCGGCCATCGGCATGCAAGTCGGTGGCCAGGATGCCCGGCTCGTTGCTGGCCTCCAGCACCACAGCGCCGGCACCGTCGCCGAAGAGCACGCAGGTCGTGCGGTCGTTGAAATCGAGGATGCGCGAGAAGACCTCGGAGCCGACCACCAAAGCACAGCGAGCGCTGCCGGTCTTGATCATCGCGTCGGCCACCGCCAGCGCGTAGACGAAGCCGGAGCACACCGCCTGCACGTCGAAGGCCGCGCAGCCGGCGATGCCCAACTTGTGCTGCAGGATGCACGCGGTGGACGGGAAGATCATGTCCGGCGTCGACGTGGCGACGATGATCAGATCGATGTCCTGCGCAACGCGGCCGGCAGCCTGCAACGCGGCCAGCGATGCGTGCAGCGCAAGGTCGCTGCTGTTGACGCCGTCGTCGGCGAAGTGGCGTGCGCGGATGCCGGTGCGCTCGACGATCCACTGGTCACTGGTCTGCAGCCCGCGCGCGGCGAGCAAAGCCGCCATGTCGTCATTGCTCAGGCGCCGCGGCGGCAGATGGCTGCCGGTGCCGGTGATGCGGGTGTAGCGTGGTGCGGCAGCAGCGGTTGATGCCGCAGGAGCGTCATGCCGTGCCGCTGCGGCGGCAGGCAACGCAGGCGACGTGGGCGTCGGGTTCATGCCGCTTGTTCGGCTGCTGCACCGCCCGCCGGCATCGACTTCAGCGTCGGCGACAAACGGTCGTGCACACGGTCCAAAAGCCGGTTGCGCGCGGCATCGTAGGCCCGGGCCAGAGCCTGTTCGAACGCGAACGCATCGGCCGAGCCATGACTCTTGAAGACCAGCCCACGCAGGCCCAGCAGCGCCGCGCCGTTGTAGCGCCTGGGGTCCACACGGTGCTTGAAGCGCTGCAGCACCGGCAGCGCCACCAACGCCGACAGCCGGCTCAACGGGCCGCGGCCGAACTCCTGCTTGATGAAGTCCGACATCATCGAAGCCAACCCCTCGCTCGTCTTGAGGAGCACGTTGCCGACAAAGCCGTCGCACACCACCACGTCGACCGTGCCTTTGAAGATGTCGTTGCCTTCGACGTTGCCGTAGAAGCGAATCTGGCCTGCATCACCGGCAGCACGCAGCAACTCGCCAGCGCGCTTGATGATCTCGCTGCCCTTGATGGCCTCTTCCCCGATGTTCAGGAGACCCACGCTCGGCTCCGGCTTGCCGTCCACGGCAGCCACCAGCGCACTGCCCATCACCGCAAACTGCAGCAGGTGCTCGGGCGAGCAATCGACGTTGGCGCCCAGATCGAGCACGGTGGTGTAGCCGTCGAGCCGGTTGGGCATAACGGCTGCAATCGCCGGGCGATCGATGCCATCCAAAGTTTTGAGCAGGTGGCGCGCCAGCGCCATCAGCGCGCCGGTGTTGCCGGCCGAGACACAGGCGTCGGCGCCATCCTTGACCTGCTTGATGGCCACGCGCATCGATGAGTCGCGCTTGCGGCGCAATGCGACCTCGAGCGCGTCATCCATCGTCACCACCTCGGTGGCAGCGACGATGCTGCAGCGGGGCCAGCCGGTGGCCGACTGCAGTGCAGCGGGTGCGCCGACAAGCAGCAATTCGGCGCGGGGATGTTTGCCAAGAAACGCCCGGCAGGCCGGCAGCGTGATGCCTGGGCCATGGTCGCCACCCATGCAGTCGACGGCGATACGCACCGTCTGCAACGGGGCCGGCGGCGCGGCGAACAGAGGCTCGGCGGCAGACAAAAGCGGCTGCGCTGGACCGGCGCTTGACGGAGGGGGCTTCAGGTGTGCAACAGATGGGCCCAGGCACTGGGCTGCCACTGCACCGGCAGAAGCTTCAGGCGTCGGCCTTGGTCTTCAACACCTTGCGGCCGCGGTAGAAGCCGGTCGGGCTGATGTGGTGGCGCAGATGCACCTCGCCAGTCGTCGGCTCGACGCCGGTGCCAGGCGCTGGCACCGCATAGTGCGAACGGTGCATACCGCGCTTGGAAGGCGACTTCTTGTTTTGCTGAACAGCCATGAAAACTCCTGATGGGGCGGCGCGGGTGGCGCGGGCAGTAAAAGCGGGGCAGCGAGACCGTGGCCGGCTTCATCGGTAACCGCACCTCTTGGCGCGGTCACCGCGCCATCCTGCGTCGTGAACTACAAGCTGGCTGAAATTCCGACACCAGCAGCTGATAGCGCAGCAACTCGAAGGACTGCAGTTGGTCGGGTTGAACCGCGTACCAGCAGCAATGACAGCGCGAAGAGTCAGCCCTCCGAAAAGCCCGCGACTATATCACCGCCGATTTGGCTTTTAGCCCCCACCCAGGGCACCCCAGCCTGGTGCCCAACGGCCATTGCGCTCGTGACCGCCGCGGCTGACTTACTGCGGTTTGCCGCGCATCGCGGCCAACGCTGCAAACGGGTGCGGCGCCGCGTCCTCTTCCAACAGGTCGTCTGCCGGCAGCGGCAAGGGCTCCGGGCAGGCACCGTCGTGGCGCGGCACCAGCGGCAGCGCCAGGATCAACTCATCCTCGATCAGCAACGGCAAGTCCAGGCGCTGCGGCAGTACCAGCACGTCTTCTTCAGCAATGTCGTCCAGCGCTTCGGCCTCGGCCTCGGTGCGCACAAAGCGAAAAGCACGGTCGACCCGCAGGCGCTGCGCGATGCCCTGCAGGCAGCGCTGGCATTGCAGCATCACCGGCACCTCGGCACGCAATTGCAACCACGGCGTGGGCTGGCTGCACAGCATGGGGCGGCACGAACCGCTGGCCGACCAGGCCACCTGCGCGTCGGCTGTGGGCTGGCCATACAAGCTGTCGAGCAAGCGTGCCATGGCGGCCAACGGCAAGTGGCCGTCCAGCCGGCTGTCTTGCTCACAAAACGTGGTGACGTTGAGCGCAGCAGCGCCGTGATGTGCCGCCACGTGGTCCTCAGCTTGCGGGCCAGTGGCGCGCAAAAACCGGCGAGAGATCAGGGTGCTGCTCGACCCGATCGAACAGCGCTGCAAGCGCGGGGCGCTGCTGCCGCAGGTAGGCCCGTGTGCCGGACCAACGTGACACCACGGCCCCGAGCATGCCCAGCGCACCCGGCGCAGCCCCATCGAGGAAGGGGCTGCTGCTCAAAAACTGATCTGCAAAGAGGCTCCAGCATTCGTGCAGGCGGACGTGGATGCCCTGGCGCAGGTGCTCGCGCTCGGCCTCACCGGTGGCGGTGGTCCAGCGCTCGGAGTAATCGATGATGCCGATGGCGGCATAGCAATTGGCCGCGCTGTAAACCAAGCCGCGCAACGAGCGGCGGCGTGCCGCAGGGTCGGCCGGCAGCAGCCCGGCAGCGGGAAACTCCAGACCCGGTTGAATCAGGATCGCAGCGCTTTCCGTCATCACCGCACCGTCGCCCAGTGTCAGCGTCGGGATCTGGCCCAACGAGTTCACCTTGCGCAATTCGTCTTGCGCTGAATCGGCCTCCCAGGTGGAGGCGCGTTGCACCTGAAACGGCACGCCACAGCGCTGCAGCGCCATCTCCGCCGCAGCCGATCCCGAGCCTTGCGAGCCATACAACGTCCACATGCGAATCAGTGTAGCAACGGCTCCAGCGCGGGCGATCGTGCTGGCCCTTCGTGCAGCCTTTGCGCAGACCCTTGGTGCAACCTTCGTGCAGCCTTTGCGCAGACGCTTGGTGCAGACCACCCGTGCAACCTTTATGCAGATCGTTGGCGTGGTTCATTCGCGCGGACAATTCGGTCAATGACCTTGCCCCAACCTGCTGCTGCCACCGTGACGCGGCTGATCCTGGCGTCGACTTCGCGGTACCGGAGCGAGCTGCTGCAACGCCTGCGGCTGCCGTTCGATGTCATCGCGCCAGAGGTCGACGAGACGCCGCAGCCCGGCGAAGCCCCAGTTGCGCTGGCGCTGCGCCTGGCGGTGGCCAAGGCCCGTGCCGTGGCCGCGCTTTACGGCGATGCCGTGGTCATCGGCTCTGACCAGGTGGCCGATCTGCACGGCGAACCCATCGGCAAACCGGGCTCGCACGATAGCGCGGTGCTGCAGCTGCAGCGGCTGCGCGGGCAGCGTGTGGTGTTCCAGACCGCGGTGGCTGTGGTGCACGCCGACGCCAACTTCGCGCGCCAGCGGCTCGTGCCGGTAACGGTGCAGTTCCGAAACCTCAGCGATCGTGAGATCGAGCACTACCTGCGCACTGAACAGCCTTACGACTGTGCTGGCAGCGCCAAGTGCGAAACGCTGGGCATCGCACTGCTGGACGCCATTCACAGCGACGATCCGACGGCGCTGATCGGCCTGCCCTTGATTCACACCTGCCAGCTTCTGCGTGAGGCGGGGATCGATCCGCTGCAGCCATGAGCCCGCAGGGCCGGCCCGAGGGCGAATACCGGAGTGCGCAGCACGAAGGCAATCCCGTGACCCCGCAGGGCCCAAAAAGCGAGTACGCGATAGCAGCACAGCAAGACAGCTCCGCCAGCGGCACGTTGCTGTTGGTGCCCAACACGCTGGACCTGGGTGCTGCTGAAGTCGATCTGCAGGACGTGCTGCCGCTGGCCGTGATCCGGCGCGCAGCGGGCCTGCGCTACTGGGCTGCCGAAGACGCCCGCAGCACGCGCGCTTTCCTCAAACGCGTTGATGCGATCGTGCCATTGGGGGTGCCGCTGCAGACGCTGGACATCCGCGAGTTACCGCGCCCGCGCAAGGGTAGCCGTGAGGCTATTCCCGCCCAGGAATGGCACGCGCTGCTGGCGCCGGCCTTGCAAGGGCATGACCTGGGCTTGATATCCGAAGCGGGTCTGCCGGCCGTGGCCGACCCTGGTGCGGCGCTGGTGGCTGCAGCGCACGCTGCTTCCGTGCCGGTGCTGCCACTCGCGGGAGCCAGCTCGCTGTTGCTGGCGCTGGCCGCCAGTGGGCTCAACGGGCAAAGCTTCGCGTTCGTCGGCTACCTGCCGCAGGAGTCGGCGGCCCGGCTGGCGCGCATCCGTGAGCTGGAAGGCATGTCCCGCCGACTGGCTCAGGCCCAGTTGCTGATCGAAACGCCCTACCGCAACGGCGCGATGCTCGCTGCGCTGCTGGAGGCCCTGGCGCCGACCACCCGCCTGTCGGTGAGCTGTGGTTTGACGCTGCCAAGTGGCTGGTCGCGCAGCGAAGCGGTTGCCCAGTGGCGCGCGCGGGGGGTGGGCGTGGTGATGCCAGATCGGGTGCCAGCAGTGTTTGTGTTTGCAGCTGGCTAAGCGCCCCGCAATCAGCGCCGTCAGAACCCGGCCATCGAATCCAGTTCGTTTGCCATGCAAGAGAGCTTTGTAGCCGTCGCGCCCAACCGCCCAGTCGCGCCTGCGTATCGGGTAGCTGGATCAGCGCTCCCCGCCGAGCAGCGACGCCACCTTGCGCTTGGGCTTGATGCTGGACGACAGGCCTCGCACGCCTGCGGTGGCACTGGAACTGCTAGTACTGCTGGTACTGCTGCCGGTGCCGGTGCTTGCGCCAGTCGGTGCCTTGCCGCCTGCTTCCCAAGCCGCACCGCCTGTGCCGCTGGGTTCATAAGGGCGGTCGAAAAACGGGTCACTGGCCGGTGTTGCCACGCGGCGCGGCCGGTCGAAGCCAGT
>JAJAZC010000061.1 GCA_026785885.1 Rubrivivax sp. | reverse complement strand
GGCCTGGTGCTGGCCGGCGGCGGTGCGCGCGGCTTGGCGCACCTGGGCGTGATGCGCGCGCTGCAGGATCAGGGTGTGGAGATCGATGTCGTCGGCGGCACCAGCATCGGCGCCGTGATGGCTGCGCTGGTGGCGTCGGACCGGCCGCTGGACGAGGTCATGACGGTAGCGCGCCGCGCCTTCGGCTCCAACCCGACAGGTGACTACAACCCGGTGCCGATGATGAGCCTGATCGCTGGCCGCCGGCTGCGCCGTGTGGTGGCGCAAGCCGGCGCCGAGTTGTTCGAGTGCACGCCCGACATCGAAGACCTGTGGAAGACGTTTTACTGCGTCGCCAGCAACTACTCGCAAGCCACCGAGCAGGTGCTGCGCAGCGGGCCGCTGCAGCCGGCGCTGCAGGCCAGCATGGCCATTCCGGGCGCGCTGCCGCCGGTGCCGATCGATGGCGATCTGCTATGCGACGGCGGCACCTTCAACAACTTTCCGGTCGACGTAATGCGCGCAGAGCGCGGTGTCGGCCGTGTCATCGGTGTCGACCTCAGCGTGCGGCGGCCGCGGCGTATCGATCTGGACGAGGTGCCGTCGTGGTGGGCGCTGCTGCAAGACCGCTTGCGCCCGCGCACGCGGCGCCGCTACCGGCTGCCCACATTGATGGCCTACCTGATGAACGTTACGGTGCTGTACAGCACCTCGCGCCAGCGCCAGGCGCAAAAGATGACCGACCTGCACTTCAACCCGCCGCTGGAGCGCGTGGGCATGCTGCAGTGGAACAAGTTCGACAGCATCGTCGAGCAAGGCCGCAGCCACGCCCGGGCGGTGCTGGCGGCAATGAGCGCCGATGCGCTGAAGCCCTACCGCAACGCGCCGCTAGAGTGAAATCACCGAAATGAGCGACATGCGCAGCGACGACAGCCGAGCCGACACCAGCCCCGGCCTGCTGGCCCGCTTCAAGCAAGGCGTCAAGTCGGCACTTGGTGCAGTGGCTGGCCTCACGGCGCCGACTGCGGCAACAGCGCAAACCACCGACGCCGACCCGCTGTCAGCCCTGCATCCTGCCCCGCACCCTGCCTTGCACCCGGCATTGAAGGCGCACGCTGCCAAGGTGATGAACGCAGCCGACGCGGTGGCCCAGGTGCGCGCCGGTGACCACGTCTTCATCGGCACCGCCTGCGCCACACCACGCGCTTTGGTGGCCGCGCTGGAAGCCGTGGACTACGCACCGGCGGATGTCGAGCTGCTGCACTTTTTGACCGACCACGCGGTGCCGCACGACGCCTCAGGCCAGGCCACCACACGCTACCGCCACCGCACTTTCTTCGTCGGCCTGGACATGCGCGCCGCGGTCAAGCAGGGGCTGGCCGACTACGTGCCGTTGTCGATTGCGCGGGTGCCGGGCTTGATGGCCATCGGCCGCATTGCGGTGGATGTGGCTTTCATCCAGGTATCGCTGCCCGACGAATTCGGCTACGTGAGCCTCGGCATCTCGGTCGATGTCATTCCGGCGGCGGTGCGCAGGGCGCGGCTGGTGATTGCCGAGGTCAACCCTTCGATGCCGCGCACGATGGGCGACTCGATGCTGCATGTGGATCAGATACACACGCTGGTGCCGGTGGCCACACCGGTGATCGAGTACCAGCACCCGGCGGTCGAAGCCGCGGCGATGGAGCAGATCGCGCGCTACATCGGCGGCATCATCGAAGACGGCTCGACGCTGCAGATCGGCCTGGGCCGTATCACCAACGCAGCGCTCAAACACCTGAGCGACCGACAGGATCTGGGCGTGCACAGCGACGTCATCACCGACGCCATCATTCCGCTGCTCGAAAAAGGCATCCTCACCGGGCGGCGCAAGAGCCAGCAGACCGGCAAGATCGTGACCAGTTTTGCGATGGGCAGCCGGCGGCTGTACGACTTGATCGACCGCAACCCGATGTTCAGCTTTCAGCCCATCGAGACCATTGCCGACCCGGCCACAGTGGCCAGCCAGCACAAGATGGTGTCGGTGACGCAGGCCTTCGCGGTGGACCTGACGGGCCAGGTCTGCGCCGACCAGTACGGCGGTGATTTCTACGGCGGTCTTGCAGCGCAGGGCGAGTTCCTGCGCGGTGCTTCGCGCTCACCCGGCGGCAAGCCGATCATCTGCCTGGCCAGCACCAATGACGACGGCAGCGAATCGCGCATCCGCCCGCAGCTGTTGCCGCTGGAAGCTGTGACCGTTGCGCGCACCGACGTGCATTACGTGATCACGGAATTCGGCATCGCTTATCTCTTCGGCAAGAGCATCCGTGAGCGCGCGGTGGCGTTGATCGAAGTCGCGCACCCGCAGCACCGCGCCACGCTGTTTGCGCAGGCCCAGGCGCTGGGCTACATCGGCGCCGAGCAGACGTTGAAGAACCTGCGCGCCTACCCGGTCGAAGAAGAAATGGAGGCCGTGCTCAAAGGCGGGCGCGGCGTGTTGATCCGGCCTTCGGGCAGCACTGATGCAGACGGCATTCGCGACCTCTTCCACCGCCTGAGCGACCGGGACCGCTACACGCGCTTTTTCCGCAAGGTGCGGGGCCTGAGCAACCGCGACGTGCAGCGGCTGTGCAACATGAATTTCGAGAACGAGGTCGCCTTCGTGGCTGCCAGCGGATCGCGCGAGAACCCGCAGATCGTCGCGCAGGCCTGCTACTTCACCGACCCCGGCACCAATCTGGCCGAGACCGCCTTCATGGTCCACCCCGACTGGCAGGGCTGCGGCCTGGGCGCAGCGCTGCAGGCCCGGCTGGCGGCGCACGCGCGCGGCCGTGGCGTGCGCGGCTTCGTGGCCGAGATCATGGCCAGCAACGAGCACATGATCCGACTTGCCCGCTCGGGCGGCGGCGGCGGCGGCGGCAGTGTCAGCGTCGACAGCAGCGGCAGTACGGTGCGCGTGACGCAGTTGTTCGAGCCGCGGAGCACGCCATGACAGCAGCTGTTTTTCCAATCGAGATTCAGCCGCGTGACCTCGCGCCTTACCGCGCCGGCAACACCGGCATCGACTACGTGCACCGCTTCGCTTCCGGCCGGCCCGGCCCGCATGTGCTGGTCAACGCGCTGACGCACGGCAACGAGTTTTGCGGCATGGTCGCGGCCACGCATCTGCTGGACCGCAGCGTGCGGCCGCTGATCGGCACGTTGACGGTTAGCTTGGCCAACGTCGCGGCCTACGACAGCTTCGATGCTGCGCGGCCTTTCGACAGCCGGCAGCTGGTGCACAACCTCAACCGGGTCTGGTCGCCGGCCCAGCTGGACGGCCAGGAGCGCAGCCCGGAACTGCAGCGCGCACGCGAGTTGCGCGCCGTGGTCGCGGCGGCCGACCACATCCTGGACCTGCACTCCACCAGCCAGCCGGTGCAGCCGTTTTGGGTCTACCCGCACTTCACGCGCAATGCCCAAGCGGCGCTGGCCCTCGGCCGGCCCGCGGTGCACCTGGTGATGCCGCAAGGCCTGGGCTCGGGCACGCCGTTGATCCAGCACGGCCTGCACGGCACGGCCGATCACACCGGCGTGGCGCTGGTGGCCGAGTGCGGCCAGCACTTCCTGCACAGCACCGGCGCGCTGGCCATCGAGGTGGCGCTGGACTTCATCGCGCACTTCGGCCTGATCGCACCCCGGCCGCGCCCGGCCGCAACGCAACAGCGCTTGCAGCTGCTGCAGACCTGTCTGGTGCAGACACCGGGCTTTCGCTTCGTGCGGCCCCTGATCGGCTTCGAGACCTTTGCGCAAGGCGAGCTGATCGCCGCCGACGGCGCACACGCCATTCACGCGCCCTGCGACGACTGCACCGTGTTGATGCCGACGCGCGAGCCCATCGTCGGACGCGAGGCTGTCTACCTGGCGCAGCCCCTGCCCTGACTGGCGCCCAATGAACGATCTGCGCCTGCTAGAGCTGGCTCCGCAAGTGGTGGCCTGGCACAACCGCCACCCTCTCGCGCGCCGCATCGGCGTGCAGCACGTGAACTCGATGGGCTACGTCGCGCTGCCTTTCATCGACCCGGCGGCCGGCGGCGCGGCGGCCGTGGCGCCCGACGGCGCGTCGTCGGT
>JAJAZC010000060.1 GCA_026785885.1 Rubrivivax sp. | reverse complement strand
GTCTACTCCCGCACCAGTCGCCAGCGACACCATCGTCGTCACCGGCATCCGCGCGTCGACGCTGCGTTCACTGGCACTGAAGCGCGAGGCCACTGCCAACGTCGACGTCATCACCGCCGTCGACATCGGCAAGATGCCCGACAAGAACCTGGCCGATTCGCTGCAGCGCGTCGTCGGCGTAGCGGTGCGCACCGACTACGACGAGGCCGAGAAGGTCTCGATGCGCGGCACCAACCCGGACATGAGCCTGATCCTGTTCAACGGCCACACCGTCAGCGGCGGCGACTGGTTCGTGGCCGATCAGGGCAGCAGCAGCCGCTCGACATCGCTCAGCCTGATGCCGAGCGCGGTGCTCAACAGCGCCACGATCTACAAAACTTCGCAAGCCAACGTGCTCGACGGCGGCCTGGCCGGCACCGTCAACGTCACCACGCGCAAGCCGCTGTCGGAACCCGTTGGCTTCGGCGGCCTGATCAGCCTGGGCGCCGTGCATGCCGACCTGCCGGGCAAGACCAGCCCGCAACTCAACGCCAGCCTGAACTGGAAGAACGACGACAACACTTTCGGCGCCATCGGCCAGGTGTTCGCTGAGAAACGCTACGTGCGGCGCGACTCGGTCAGCCGCTTCGCGCAGGGCGCCAACAGCGGCTGGGGCGTGATCAACACGGCCACGATGCGTGGCATCACCGACGCCTCACTGGCCGGCACCGGCCTGACGGCTGCGCAGCTCAACGGCGTGCGCTTGCCGGGCGCGATGGCCAGTGAATTCGTCGAAGGCGTGCGCGACCGACAAGGCGGCATGCTGGCGCTGCAAGTGCGGCCGACCGCCGCGCTGGACTTCGGCGCGACCGGTTTTTACTCCGTGATGAAGGCCGAGAACTACGGCCGGCTGTACTCCGGCGCGATGATCAGCATGCTGCAGGGCCTGACCCCGGCCGGCACGGCCAACGGCGCCGGCAACCAGGTCTTCGCGCAACTGCGCAACCCTGTCGTCGCGACGCAAACCACGACCACTGGCGAGACGCTGCGCTACCTGCAAAGCGCCGAGGTCGTCTACCCCGGCAGCACGCCACGCTACATCGGCAACATGGGCACCAACCTGCGCAGCGGCGCCGAAGCCAGTAGCAGCTTTTTGGACCTCGACGCTACGTGGCGGCCCAACGATGCCCTGATGCTCAAGGCACTCGCCAGCACCACCCGCGGCGTCGGCAAGACCGCGCTCGACCAGGGCCTGGTCTATGCCCGCAACGGTCTAGGCACCCGCTTCCAGATGAACGGCCTGCAAGAGGCGCCGACGTGGAGTTACAGCGGCACCGGTGGCGACACCCCTGCGCTGAGCGCCGACGGCAGCGGCTACAGCGTGGTCAGCCGGGCCGGCGCGCGCAACCAGACCATCGATAAGGAATCCAGCCTGGCTATCGACGGTGAGTACGACCTCGACCACGGCCCGCTGCAGACGCTGCACTTCGGCGGCCGGTTCGCCGATCACCGCCGCGACCTGCGGCGCCAGGTCGCGGCACTGGCCAACCGCAGCGCGCTGGGCCCGAATCCAGCGCTGGCGGTGCCCTTTCCCGCTGACTTCGGCAGTGGCCTCGGCGGTGGCATCGACCGCAGCGGCGATTTTTACTTTCCGCGCGACGTGGTGGTGCAGTACCTGGCTGACCAGATCCGCCCGACCACGCCCGAGTTCGAGCGCCGCGTGCAGACCGAGATCGAACTGCGTGAGCGCCAATCGGCGCTGTACGTAATGCAGACGGCCGAGCTCGGCCCGGTCACCGGTAACGTCGGCGTGCGGCTGGTGCGCACGCAGGTCGACGCACAGATCGCCACGCCGATCGCCGCAACCATCTGCCCGAAGATCGAGCCCGGCCAGCCGGTGGTGCCGTGCGCGAGGTTCCCGACCGCCATCAACACCGCCAGCGACGGCAGCAGCTACTTCGTCGGTGAACCTTTCGTGCCATCCCAGGGCACCACGTATTACAAGGTGCCGACGAACGGCACCTTCGACCACGTGCTGCCGAGCCTGAACCTGCGCTGGGAGGTGATGCCCAACCTGATCGCCCGCTTCGGCGCCAGCAAGACCATCGGCCGCCAGAACTACAACGTCTACGGCAGCGGCTTCACGGGCCAGACATGCACCGCGGGCGGCTGCACCGTGACCGGTCCGAACCCGGGGCTGGAGCCGATGACGGCGGTCAACAACGACCTGTCGTTGAGCTGGTATTTCAACCGCCGCGCGCTGCTGCAGGTCAGCCTGTTCGATTCCAGGATCAAGGGCTACCCGAAGACCGGCGGCAGCAGCACCGGCCAGACCATCGAGTTGACCGACCCGATCAACAACGTGCCGGTGATCTACACCATCCTCAGCAGCTCCCAGCAGGGCGCGCACATCCGCGGCGTCGAGCTGAGCTGGGAGCAGCCGCTGGCCTTCGGCTTCGGCGTTACCGCCAACATCAGCCGCGCCGATACCAAGGTCGACGATGGCCGGCCGATGGTCGGTGTCAGCAAGGACTCGCGCAACCTCGGCCTCTACTTCGAGAACGACACCTTCAGCGTGCGCCTGGTCTACAACTACCGCAGCGCCTACGTGGCCAGCAGCACGGCGCCACCGCCCACCGCCAACAGCCAGGGCCTGGTGGTCATCGACGGCAAAACGCTGCCAACCGCGTCGACCTGGGCTGCACCGGTAGCCACCGTGGCGCTGAGCGCCAACTGGAACATCACGCAGCAGCTGCAACTGGCCTTCACCGGCACCAACCTCAGCAACCCGACGCGCGCGCAGTACCTGTACTCCGAAGCCGAGCAGCAGAAGCTCGACGTCAGCGGCCGCCAGTACTACCTGGAGGCGCGCTACAAGTTCTGAGGCGTTTCGACGGGCGCCCCGCGCGCGGTTTGCGGCGCGCATTGCGCATTGCGCATTGCGCGGGTTCGAGGTTCGAGGTTCGAGATTCGCGGTGTGCGGTGTGCGGTGTGCGGTGTGCGGTGTGCGGTGTGCGGTGTGCGGTGAAATTAGTAAGTCGCACGCCCGCCGGTAAGGTCGAACACCGCGCCCGTACTAAAAGAACATTCCTCACTGGCCAGCCAGGCGACCATGGCCGCGACCTCGCCTACCTCGACGAAACGCGCCATCGGAATCTTGCCCAGCATGTAGTCGATGTGGGCCTGCGTCATCTGCTCGAACATCGCCGTGCGGGCCACCGCCGGTGTGATGGCGTTGACTGCAATGCCTTGGGTTGCCACCTCTTTGGCCAACGACTTGGTCAGCGCGATCAGCCCGGCCTTGCTGGCGCTGTAGTGGCTAGCATTGGGGTTGCCTTCCTTGCCTGCCACCGACGCGATGTTGACGATGCGGCCATAGCCGGCTTGCAACATCACCTGCACGACGTGCCGGCAAGTCAGGTACGGCGCAATCAGGTTGACCTCGATGACCCGACGCCACACCGCCGGGTCCAGCGCCCAGGTCGTGGCGTTGCCACCGGTGATGCCGGCGTTGTTGACCAGCACGTCGATGCGCCCGGCCAAAGCCACGGTGTGGGCGGTGGCCACCGCGACCGCAACATCGTCGGTCAGCTCGACAACATGGCCGCTGACCAAGCCATGCTTTTTGAGCGTTAGGCAAGCGGCCTCCAGCTGCGCGCTGTCGATGTCCCAGATCACCACGCGCGCACCGCTCTGCAGCAGCCGCTCGCAGGTGGCGTAGCCGATGCCCTGCGCGCCGCCGGTGACCACCGCGACGCGGCCTTTCAAGTCGATCTGGTTCATACGTTCATGCCCTCTGATTCAGGCCCTTTAATTCAAGCCCTTCAACGCAGCCGCGGCGTCAGGACCCGCGGCGCAATCGGCGACGTACTGCCGGACGATGTCTTCGAAGTTCGCTTCCGGCTGCAGCCCGAGCCGCGCTGCACGGCCGTTGCGTGCACCGCGCGGCCAATTGGCGACGATGCGCGCAATTCCTTCATCGCGCTCGAAGCGCACGCGTGCCCGCGCCTGCGGCCCGGCCACCGCAGCCAGCGCGTCCAGCATCTGCTGCACGGTGACGTTGAGGCCCGGAAGATTGACGGCCGTGCGGCCGACGAAGGCCTCGCGGCTGGCTTCGTACACGGTGATCAGGCCCCTGACCGTCAGCGCCGGTGACGACACCGGGTGCGACACCTCGGGCGACACCGGGCACACCGCATCCTGCCCGGCCAGCGGCTCGCGGATGATGCTGCTGAAGAATGAGCTAGCCGCGCCGTTGGGCCTGCCCGGGCGCACCGTTACCGTCATCAGACGCGCTGCGCGGCCGTCGATGAAACCCTTGCGCGTGTAGTCGGCCACCAGGTGCTCGCAGATCAGCTTGTGCGTGCCGTAGCTGGTTTGCGGCGTCGGCAGTGTGTCGTCGGCCACCTCGGCCGGAAACGGGTAGGCAGGGTCGGGGCCGAAGACCGCGATCGAGCTGCTGAAGACCAGTTTGGCCGGCTTGGCGGCTGCCCCACCGGATGCTGTGGCCGTAGCCTGGAAGCGCAGCGCATCCAGCAGCGCGCGCGTGCTGTCCAGGTTGCTGCGCAGACCGAGATCGAAGTCAGCCTCGCATTCGCCCGACACCGCCGAGGCCAGGTGGAACACACCGTCGAAGCTCGTCCGCCGCAGCCCTTCACAAGCCGCCAGCAGCGGGCTGACGCGGCCTTGCACACGCGTATCGGCCAACAGATCGGCCGGCGCGGCGACCTGATCGCTCAACACCAGTTGTTCGATGCGGCGGCCGTCCAGCACGCCCCGCGCCAGCAGCGCACGCGCCAGACGCACGCCGACAAAACCGGCGCCGCCGGTGATCAGGACTTTCATCGCACCATCTCCTTGACGGGTTTGTTGGCCCGGACGCCCTTGACGGCTTTAACAGGCCCGACAACCTTGACATTTATGGCAGGCTTGTGGACCTCCACATGCCCGATTGCCTTGTCGATCAGCGGCGTGCGCCCCTTCAGCCGCTGCGCCGGCGCAGCGACCGACGGCAGCTTGCGCCGCGAGGCCAGCACCTGGTCGATGTCCTCACGCGCACTGTCGATCAACGTCAGCGCGGCCTGCTCTGCGCGCGCCGGATCGCGCGCAATCACGCCGTCCAGCACCGCGCGGTGCAGCGGCAGCGAATGCGCCGGCCCGTCGGGCCGCGAGGTGCTGATTTCGAACGACGTGCGCAGCAGCGCGCCCAGCGCTTTGCTCATTTGCACAAGCATGCGGTTGCGGCATGCGCGCAGCAGCCCGAGGTGGAAGTCCAGATCGTGTTTGACGTAGTCGCCACCGTGGTCGATGGCGTCCTTCATGCCGGCATACGCGGCTTCGATCAATGCGATGTCGCGTACGGTGGCGCGCTCGGCAGCCATGCGCACGGCAGCCGGCTCCACCACGCGGCGCAGCTCCTGCATCTCACGCAGAAACTCGCGTGTCAGGCCGGCCTTGCTTTGCCAGCCCACCACATCAGGGTCGAACCAGTTCCATTGCTCGGCCGGCAGCACGCGCGTGCCGACCTTGGGCCCGGTGCTGAGCAAGCCTTTGGCCACCAGCGACTTGACGGCCTCGCGCACCACCGTGCGGCTGACGCCGTATTCCTCGCACAGCGTGGGCTCGGGCGGCACGACGCTGCCCGGCGGATGGCGCCCGGCCACGATGGCCTCGCCCAGGCGGTCCAGCGTGTGGCCATGCACGTTTTTGCTGCGCATCCCTGCCACCTTAGCCGCGCACAAAGGCGGTGACCAGCGGCTCAGGCCCGAGCTGCCGGCTGCAGTGGCCATGCAATGCCGCATCGAAGGTCGCACCCGCCGGCAGCGTGTCGTCCGAGAAGAAGTGGTCGCCAGGCCTGAAGACGCGTGTGCTGCCGTCCTGCAAGCCGATCTCCATCTGCCCGCGGAGCACAAAAAGCCACTGCGGGTTCTGCGTGCAGTGAAAGGCGCTGTGAAAGCCCACTGGGCTCATGCGCAACTGCAGCCCGCCGCTGGGCAACAGAGTGGACAAGCGCGCCGTCGGTGTGCCTTCGCTCAAGGGCACGGGCTCTTCCTTCCAGCGCGCGCGCCCGCCCGGACCGGTTTCAAGAATCACTTTCGCAAAATCCACGGCAGTTGCCTCACAAGGTGGCGGTCATGCCGCCGTCGACCACCAGGATGTGGCCATTGACGTAAGCCGCAGCGTCGCTGGCCAGAAATACGATCACCGGCGCCAGATCACGCAACTCACCCCAACGGCCGACCGGCGTGTGGCCGGTGATCCAGGCATTGAACTTTTCATCACCCACCAGCGGCGCCGTCAGCTCGGTCTTGAAGTAACCCGGCGCAATGCCGTTGACGGTGATGCCATGCGGCCCGAGGTCGATCGCCATGTCTTTGGTCAGCATCTTCAATGCACCCTTGCTGGCCATGTAGGCCGCAGTGCCCGGGCGCCCGACCTCGCTCATCACCGAGCAGATGTTGACGATGCGGCCGCGCCGCCGCGCCACCATGCGCTGGGCCACGGCCTGGCTCACGGTGAAAGCGCTGTCGACGTTGGTCTGCATCACCGCGCGCCAGTCCTGCGCTGCCAGCTCGTGAAAGGCGCCACGGCGCGCAATGCCGGCGTTGTTGACCAGGATGTCGATGGCACCCAGCGTGTCTTCTATGTCGGCCACAGCAGCCTGCACGGCCGGCGCAGCGTCGACATCGAAAGCCCGCGCATGCACCGGCAACGCGGCGCCGGCCAGCGAAGCCCGCGCCTGCTCCAGCCGTGCTGCGTTGCGGCCGTTGAGGACGACGGTGGCACCGCTCAACGCCAGCGCATGGGCCAGCGCCAGACCGATGCCGGTCGAAGAGCCGGTGACCAGCGCCAGCCGGCCATCGAGGCGGAAAGTGCGGGCGTCGATCACGGGTGAGCCTGCGCAACGCTCGCGCACACCGCATCCACCAGCGCAGCCGGTGTCAGCGTGATCGGCAGCGTGATGGCGTATTCGTCGCCCTCCGGCGGCTCCAGTGTCTGCAGCTGGCTGGGCAGCAGCGAGGCCGGCATGTAGGCCGCTGCGCGCGCGCAGCCGCTCGGCCAGTAGCGCCGGCTCACCGGCCAGATGCACCAGCCGCAGCTGCGGCGCTGCTGCGCGCAGGCGGTCGCGGTAGCTGCGCTTCAGTGCAGAGCAAGCCACCACCGCGCCCGGGCCCTGGGCGGCACCGGCCAGCGCTTGGGCGATGGCCTGCAGCCAGCCGCTGCGGTCAGCATCGGTCAGCGGCGTGCCGGCGGCCATCAGTGCCACGTTGTGCGGCGGGTGGAGTTCATCGCCTTCGATGAGCGGCAGCGCCAGCCGCGCGGCCACGGCACAAGCCAGCGTGCTCTTGCCACATCCGCTGACACCCATGATCACGATGCAAAGCGCCCCGGGTTCCGACATCGCCAGCTTAGAAGGTGTCAATGAACCCGGCATGCTCGAGCAGACCGTTCAAACGGATTCGGTCAAGGCGCAAAGCACAGCCGTAGCTCGGGCTACGGCGGGCATTTGCAACGCCGACAGGGGTTGTTGGGGGGGGATGAGCGGGCATGCTGGGTTCGTTCACACCTTCACAGGCTCTCAGCCCAGACGCGCGCCGCTGGCAGCGTCGAAGACATGGGCGCGCGCCGGGTCCAGCTGCAGGTGCACGGTGTCGTCGGGCTGCGCCGCCGTGCGGCCGTGCATGACGACCACCAGGCGCTGGCTGTCAGCACCGCTGCCGACCTCCACCAGCAGCTCGGTCTCAGCCCCGGTCGGCTCGATCACGATCACGCGCGCCGGCACGCCCTGCCCGGCCACGACGATATCGGTCGGCCGCACGCCGTAATGCACCGCCTGCCCTTCATGGCCCAGGCCGGGTTGCACCGGCCAGCGTGTGCCCAGCGCTTCGACCGCATCGCCGTGCAGGCTGCCCTGCACCACGTTCATCGACGGGCTGCCGATGAACTGCGCAACGAACAGGTTGCCCGGCCGGTCGAACAGTTGCAGCGGCGTGCCGATCTGCTCGACGATGCCGTCGTGCATCACGACGATGCGGTCGGCCATCGTCATGGCCTCGATCTGATCGTGCGTGACGTAGACGGTGGTGGTCTTCAGCCGCTGGTGCAGCGCCTTGATCTCGGCGCGCATCGCCACGCGCAGCTTGGCGTCCAGGTTGCTCAGCGGCTCGTCGAACAAGAACACCTTGGGGTCGCGCACGATCGCGCGGCCCATGGCCACACGCTGGCGCTGGCCGCCGGAGAGCTCACGCGGGTAGCGATCGAGCAGTGCATCCAGGTTCAGGATGCGCGCCGCGCTGTCGACCCGCTCGTCGGTGGTGGCCTTGGCTGCGTTGCGCAGGCGCAGGCTGAAGGCCATGTTCTGGCGCACCGTCATGTGCGGGTACAGCGCGTAGCTCTGGAAGACCATCGCAATGTCGCGGTCCTTGCTTTCCAAATCGTTGACGACCTTGCCGTCGATGACGATCTCGCCGTCGGTGATTTCTTCCAGCCCGGCCAGCATGCGCAGCAGCGTGCTCTTGCCGCAGCCGCTGGGCCCCACCAGCACGACGAATTCACCATCGGCGATGTCGAAGCCCAGGCCGTGAATGACCTTGACCTTGCCGTAGGACTTGTGGATGTTTTTGAAGGCGACTGCAGCCATAGGTGCCGATCAGGATTTCACGGCACCGGCGGTGAGGCCGGAAACCATGTAGCGCTTGAAGACGTAGTAGATGGCTGCCGGCGGCAGCGCGTAGATCAGGCCGGTGGCCATCAACAGCTCCCACGGTGAATCGTCTGCCGAAAGAAAGCTGCCCAGAGCGACGGCCAGCGTCACGTCGGTGTCCTTGCTCAACAGCAAGAAGGCGTAGAGGTATTCGTTCCAGGCCAGCAGCAGCGAATAGGTGCCCACCGCCACCAGGCTCGGCACCATCAGCGGCAGGTACACCAGCCGAAAGAGCTGCAGCGCGGTGGCGCCGTCCATGCGCGCGGCTTCGTCCAGCTCCCAGGGCAGCTTGTCGGAGGCCTGCTTGAGCACCCAGATGCAGTACGGCGACGCGATCGTGACCATCGCCAAAATCAGCGCCCACTGGTTGTTCAGCAGGCCGTAGTTGCCCATGGTTTTGTACATGGGCACCGCGAGAAAGGCAGCCGGGATGAAGTACGTGAACAGCGCCAGGTTCATCACCGTGCGGCCGCCGCGCACCTTCAGGCGGCTGATGGCAAAGGCCGCGCAGGTGGCGATGACCAGCGTGATGGCGCCGACGGCCAGCGCGATGAACAGCGAGTTGCCCATCTGCTGCCAGAAGTGATCGAGGTAGAAGTGCTTGCGCTCGAACACGATGTTGAAGTTTTGCAGCGTCGGGTTCTTGGGCCACAGCCGGCCCGAGGTCGCTGAATCACGCTCGCTGATGGCGAACAGCACCATGTGATAGATCGGCACCAGCGTCCACAGCAGCACCGGAATGCCCACCAGCAGCAGCTGCGCTTCGGCACCCGCTTTTCTCCAACTCAGGCGGCGGCTCATTTGTTGAGCCGCTTCATCATGAAGAAAACCAGCGGCAGCACGAAGGGCAGCGCCACGACGATGGAGGCCATGGCCAGATCGACCTGATCGAGCCGCAGGTAGCGGATGCCGAGTGTGGCCAGCACATGCGTCAGGTCGGCCGGGCCGCCGCCGGTCAACAGGTAGACGCTGTTGAAATCACCCAGCGTCCAGATCATCGACAGGATGGTCGACGTCAGGTACAGCGAGCGCATCGCCGGCCAGCTGATGAAGCGAAACTTTTGCCAGCGCGATGCACCGTCGACGCTGGCGGCTTCGTATTGCTCGGCCGGGATGGCCAGCCGCCCAGCGACGAGGATGAGCGTCCAGAACGGCAGCGACTTCCAGATGTGCATCAGCATCGACAGCCCGAGTGCCAGCGTCGGATCGTTGAGCCAATTGGGGCCGTCCAGGCCGGTGAACTTGAAGATGGCGCTGTTGATCACGCCCCACTCGGGGTTGAGCATGAAGCGCACTGACAGGATGGTCGGAATCGACGGCACGGCCCACGGCAGGATGAACAGGCCAGCGAGGATCTTGATCCACCAACGGCTCTGCACGAAGAAGCTTGAGAGGCCGAGTGCCAACGCCATCTTCACGTTGATGGCCACCACCAGAAACACCAGCGTGTTGAGCGCGGTGCGAAAGAAGATCGGGTCTTCGAACAACCGCTCGTAGCTGCTCGGGTGCCGCGCCAGCCACAGGCCGTAGCCAACCGGGTACAGCACGAAAACGACGAATACCAGCAGATAGGGCAGCACCATCAAGCGGCCCCAGAACTCCCAGCGCGTGACCGGGGTCGCCGGCGGCGGCGAGGTCGTTGCGGCAGACAAGGTGGTGGTACTCATCGGATCCTCGCAGGCAAACAGGGCGCGCTGCGGTGCAGCGCCGCCCCCCTCAAATCCACGCCGTGGAACCGGCTCTGCCGGGCCCCCGGGCTGGCCCCTTTGAGGAGGAAGCGGCCGCCAGGCCGCTACGGGGGTGGGTCAATTCGTGGCCACGGTCTTGATGCGGGCAATCATCTCGTCCACGGCCTTGTCCACCGGCACCTTTTCGCTCAGCACCCGGTTCATGGCCTTGGCCCAGACGTTCTCGTTGTTGAGCACGGTGAACTTGAAGTTCTTCGTGAACTCGAACGGCGTCGTGCCGGCCATGAACTGGTTGTAGACCGCCAGGCGGTGCGGGTCGCTCTTCCAGAACGGGCTTTGCTGCGCCAGCTTCTGCACCGGGAACCAGCGGCCCAACGAGCCTTCGACATACGGCGTCAGGTTGGATTCCTCCAGCATGAAAGCGACGAACTTCTTGGCCGCGGCCTTGTTCTTGGCGTCTTTGAAGATCACACCGGTCTTGACCGCGGCGCGGTAGGTCATCTTGCTGCCGTCGGGCTTGTTCGGAAAGCCGGCGGTGGCGATCTTCTCGGTGTAGTTGGCTCGGGCGTTGTCGCGCTGCGCCTGCGTCAGCGTGGCGTTGTTCATGTCGTCCAGCCACTTGGCGGCGATCGAGATGGTGGCGTTGTGCGTCATCACCGTCGTCTTGTTGTGGAAGGCGACGTTGTTGTCCGGGTCCTTCCAGTTGGTGCTGGAAGGCGGCGTGCAGCCCTTGGCGTAGACCGCGGTGTACTCGGTCATCGCATTGATCAGGCCGGTGCGCACGGCGGGGTCGTCGACCGTGACCTTGCCCGAGTCGTTGACCAGCTTGATGTTGTACGCATCCATGAAGGTCAGGAACGAGAAGAACGCGTCGCTCGAATCCACACCCATCGGCATGCCGATGCCGAAGCCGCGGTTGCCGGTCTTCTGGCGGTAGCCGACCTGCACCTTGCTGCACCAGAAGTCCCAGTAGCCCTTCCAGTCGGTCGGGATGTCGCTGGCCTTGTAGCCAGAGTCAGCCAGCATGTCCTTCCAGTACTGGATATGCATGGTCTGCTGCTTGACTGGGAAGGCGTAGTAAGCGCGCTTGCCGGTGGCGTTGTTGAGCAAAAAGGTGGTGCTCAGCGCGGCGGGTTCGAACTTGCTGCGCAGCGGGTCGATCACGCTGGTGATGTCTTCGAGCTTGCCGTCGTAAGCCCACTTGGCCGTGACCTGGAAATCGTAGACATCGGCATAAGCCACGTCAGGCGGCGCGCCGCTGTCCAGTGCGGCCACGGTCTTGGGAATCATGTCCTGGATCGGGTACTGCGACAGATCGATCTTGATGCCCTTGTTCTTGGCCTCGAACTTCTTGATGGCCTCGAACAGCGCTTCGTCCTCGGCCTTGTAAAAGCCCTTGACCCACCAGACGGTGAGCTTGTCCTGCGCGAACGCGGGGCTGCCAGCAACGAGGCCGGCGCCGACCAGGGCCGCAGCCAACAAGGTTTTGATGTGCATCGTTTGTCTCCAATAAGGAAGGCGTCGATTTGCGCCTGAAGCCTTATCGTATGATGATTGAGTCGGGCCGACTTGGGGGCTTTCCCGCATCGGGATGCAGCAGGTTGGCTACGGGGTCCGGCGCGCTATCGCGGCTCTGTTTTGTTCTGGCATTCCGGCACCGGCGTGCGCACAGGCCGGCCGGCAAAGTGCTCGGCCAGGTTCGCAAAAGTCAGGTCGGCCATGGCCTGCCGCGTGGCGGCGGTGGCACTACCGATGTGCGGCGTCAACACCACCTTGTGCAGATCGAGCAGGCGCTGCGGCACACGCGGTTCGTCCTCGAAGACATCTAGGCCGGCACCGGCAACGGTGCCGGCCTCCAGCGCTTCGATCAGCGCCTGTTGATCCACCACCGAGCCTCGTGCCACGTTGATCAGGATGCCCTTGGGCCCCAGGGCGTGCAGCACCGCTGCGTCGATCAGATGCCGTGTGCCGGCGCCGCCCGGTGTGATGACGACGAGGTAGTCGACCGCCGCCGCCAGCCCCTGCACCGAAGCGTGAAAGCTGTAGGGCAGTTGCGGCCGCGCACTGCGCGCGGTGTAGTGGATGCGCATATCGAAGGCCAGCGCCCGCTTGGCAATCGACTGCCCGATGCGGCCGATGCCGACCAACCCGAGCCTGGCGCCGCTGAGCTTGCGCGCCAGCGGCATATTGCCCTGCAGCCAGTGCCCGGCGCGCAGAAAACGGTCGGCCGCCGGCAATTGCCGCGCGGTGCTGAGCAGCAGGCCGAGTGCCAGGTCGGCAACGTCGTCGTTGAGCACATCGGGCGTGTGCGTAACGGGGACACCGCGGGCCAGCGCGGCAGCCATGTCGACACCGTCGTAACCCACGCCCATGATCGAGATCAGCTCGAGCGCCGGCAGTTGGTCGATCAAGGCAGCGGGCACCTTGGAGTCGCCGCTGCCGACGATGGCGCGCACCCGCGGCGCAATGGCTGCGCGTGCCGCATCGTCAAGATCGGGCAGCAGCTGCAGGTCGAACGCGGCCTGCAACTGCGGCATCAGCAGCGAGCTCAGGTGGGCTACGGCCAGCACCGTGGGCGGCGTTGCAGACCCGGGTGCAGGTGCGGAGTTGGGGTTGGGTAGGGGTGCGGAATCGGGTTCGGACAGGGGTCCGGGTGCAGGTGCGCTCAAGCCAGGCTCCTAGGGGCTAATACGGCTGCGGTTGCAATCGTCATACCATAGTATCGACAGACAACGCGGCGGCCCATCCCGGGTAATCCTGATGGTTGCAGCAGCGCCTACATCACTGCACACGAGCGGCATCCAGCATGAGCGACAAACCCGCCAAGAAACCCCGTGAGCTGCGCAGCCAGCAATGGTTCGGCCGTCAGGACCGTGACGGTTTCGCCTACCGCAGCTGGATGAAGGGCAAAGGCATTCCGCACGACCAGTTCGATGGCCGGCCTGTCATCGGCATCTGCAACACCTTCAGCGAACTCACGCCCTGCAACAGCCATTTCCGCACGCTGGCCGAGCAGGTGAAGATCGGTGTATACGAAGCCGGCGGCTTTCCGCTGGAGTTTCCGGTGATGAGCCTCGGTGAAACGCTGATGCGCCCCACCGCGATGCTGTACCGCAACCTCGCCAGCATGGATGTGGAAGAAAGCATCCGCGCCAACCCGATTGACGGCGTGGTGCTGCTGATGGGCTGCGACAAGACCACACCCAGCCTGTTGATGGGTGCGTCCAGCGTGGACCTGCCGACCATCGGCGTCAGCGGCGGCCCGATGCTCAACGGCAAGTGGCGCGGGCAGGAGCTGGGCAGCGGCACCGGCGTGTGGAGCATGAGCGAGCAGGTGCGCGCCGGCACGTTGAAGCTGGCGGACTTCTTTGAGGCTGAGAGCTGCATGCACCGCAGCCACGGCCACTGCATGACCATGGGCACGGCCAGCACGATGGCCAGCATGGTGGAGGCACTCGGCGTCGGCCTGCCCGGCAACGCTGCGTATCCGGCAGTTGACGGCCGCCGCAACGTCATCGCGCGCAACGCCGGGCGCCGCATCGTCGACATGGTGCATGCGGACCAGAAGCTGTCGAGCATCCTGACCCGCGAAGCTTTCGAAAACGCCATCCGCACGCTGGCTGCCATCGGCGGCAGCACGAATGCAGTCATTCATTTAATCGCCATTGCCGGCCGCATCGGCGTGCCGCTGACCATCGACGACTTCGACCGCCTGGCCAGCGAGTTGCCCTGCCTGCTGAACCTGCAGCCCAGCGGCGAGCACCTGATGGAAGACTTTTGCTACGCGGGTGGTTTGCCGGCTTTGATGAAAGAGATTGCGCCGGTGCTGCACCTGGACGCCGTAACCGCCAACGGCTGCACCGTGGGCGAGAACATAGCCGGCGCGCAAAACTTCGACCCGCGCGTCATCAAGACCATGGCCGAGCCGTTCAAGGCCAAGGCCGGCATTGCGGTGCTGCGCGGCAACCTGGCGCCGCGCGGTGCGGTCATCAAACCGAGCGCTGCCACACCGGCGCTGATGCAGCACACCGGCCGTGCAGTGGTCTTCGAGAGCAGTGACGATTTCCATGCACGCATCGACGACGACGCGCTGGACGTCGACGAGACCTGCGTCCTGGTGCTGAAGAACTGCGGCCCCAAGGGCTACCCCGGCATGGCCGAGGTCGGCAACATGCCGCTGCCGCCGAAGATTTTGAAGGCGGGGATCACCGACATGGTCCGCATCAGCGACGCACGCATGAGCGGCACCGCCTACGGCACCGTGGTGCTGCACACCGCGCCCGAAGCTGCCGCAGGCGGCACGCTGGCGCTGGTGCAAAACGGCGACCTGATCACGCTGGACGTTGCCGGCCGCAGCCTGCACCTGCACGTGGACGACGTTGAACTGGCGCGCCGCCGCGCCGCTTGGCAGCCACCACCGCCGGCCATGCAAAGCGGCTACTGGAAGCTCTACATCGACCACGTGCTGCAGGCCGACGAAGGCGCTGACCTGGACTTTCTGCGTGGCAAGCGCGGCAGCGCCGTGCCCAAGGACAACCATTGAAGGACCGTGCATGAACGACAGCAAGATTGCACTCGTCACCGGTGCCGGCAGCGGCATCGGCCGCGCCTGCGCCCTGGGCTTGCTAAGCGCAGGCTGGACCGTGGCGCTGCTGGGCCGCCGTGCCGAAGCGCTGAAAGAAACGGTTGCTCTGGCCAGCGCGGCGGAAGACCCGGCCAGCGCACGCCAGCGTGCCTTCACGCTGCCCTGCGACGTCGCTGATGAAGCGCAGGTGGCCGCGGCTTTTGCCACGCTCAAGGCGCGCTGCGGCCGGCTCGATCTGCTCTTCAACAACGCCGGCGGCGGCCTTACGGCCAAGACGCCAGACCTCATCACCGGCGCTGAATGGCGGCGGGTGGTGGACGTCAACTTGAACGGCGCGTTTTATTGCCTGTCGCAAGCTTTCGCGATGATGAAAGCGCAGGTGCCGATGGGCGGCCGCATCATCAACAACGGCAGCATTTCCGCGACCACCCCGCGCCCGGGCTCGATCGCCTACACCGCCACCAAACACGCCGTCAGCGGCTTGACCAAGACCGCGGCGCTGGACGGCCGGCCTTTCGACATCGCGGTCGGGCAGATCGACATCGGCAACGCGGCCAGCGAGATGACCGCCCGCATGGTGGGCGGCGTGGCGCAGGCCGACGGCAGCATCAAGCCCGAGCCGCGCATGGACCTGCAGGCCGTGGTCGACACGCTGCTGCACATGGCCAGCCTGCCGCTGACGGCCAACGTGCTGTTCACGACCGTGATGGCCACCAAGATGCCTTTCGTGGGCCGGGGTTGAACATGGCCACTTCCTCGATTGGATTTGTCGGCGCCAGTGGCCTGATGGGCCATGGCATGGCCAGGCACCTGCTGGCGCATGTCGCAAAGCACGGGCTGCAAAGCGGCAACAGCCTGCGCATCGCCGCGTCACGCCGGCCCGAGCGTGTTGCCGATCTGCTTGCCGCCGGCGCCAGCACCGCCACGCTGGCCGAGCTGGGTGCGCACAGCGACGTGGTCTTCATCTGCGTCACCGGCTCGCCCGATGTCGAAGCCGTGGTGCTGGGCAGTGCGCAACAGCCCGGCGGCCTGTTGAGGGACGCACGACCGGACCTGGTGATCGTCGATTGCTCGACCAGCGAGCCGCAGTCCACCGCGCTGCTGCGCACGCGCTG
Organism: Rubrivivax sp.; assembly: GCA_026785885.1. Classification (GTDB taxonomy): domain Bacteria; phylum Pseudomonadota; class Gammaproteobacteria; order Burkholderiales; family Burkholderiaceae_C; genus Rubrivivax. Next base: position 3,647 of record JAJAZC010000060.1, on the reverse strand, counting down.
TGCCGAGCGCGGCGTGACGCTGGTCGACGCGCCCCTGGCCCGCACGCCGGTGGAAGCCGAAGCAGGGCGGCTGAACGTGATGGTCGGTGCCGAGCCGGACGTCTTCATACGCGTGGAGCCGCTGATCCGTGCGTTTGCCGAGAACGTCTTCCACATGGGCGGGCCGGGCGCCGGCCACACCATCAAGCTGCTCAACAACTTCATCGCTCAGGCCATCTGCACGGCCACCGCCGAAGCCTTTGCCGTGGGTCGGCGGGCGGGTGTCGACCTGCACCGCTTTGTCGATCTGGTGAGCCAGGGCGCCGTCAACTGCGGCCTGTTCCAGGCCATGGCGAAAACGCTGGACGGCGATATGACTGGGCTGATGTTCGAGCTCGACAACGCGCGCAAGGACCTGCGCTACTACACCCACCTCGCTGAGGGCCTGGCCGTGCCGAGCCTGGTGGGCACGGCCGTGCACCAGAGCCTGGCGGTGGCCAGTGCGCTGGGCCACGGCAAGAAGTTTGTGCCGGCGTTGGTGCAGGCGCAAGAGCAGCTCAGCGGCGCGCAGATCGTGGGAACCCCGAACCAGACAACCGGAGACACAACATGAGCCGACGCCTGGCGGGCAAGACCGCCTTCATCACCGCCGCCGGCCAGGGCATCGGCCGCGCGGTGGCCGATGCCTTTGTGCGCGAGGGCGCACAAGTCATCGCAACCGACATCGACGAATCCCTGCTGGATTCACTGCGCGCCGAGACCGGCTGCACGACACAGCGGCTGGACGTCACCGACGCCGCAGCCATCAACGCCGCGGCCGCCGAGTACCGCACGGTCAACGTGCTCTTCAACGCCGCCGGTTACGTGCATGCGGGCAGCGTGCTGGAGTGCAGCGAAGCCGATTGGGACCTTGCCTTCACGCTCAACGTGCGCAGCCAGTTCCGCGTCATCAAGGCCTTTCTGCCCGGCATGCTGGCGCTGGCCAAAGACGAGGGCGGCTGCTCCATCGTCAACGTGGCCAGCGTGGTCGGCAGCCTTAAAGGCGCACCCAACCGCTTCGTCTACGGCACCACCAAGGCGGCGGTGATCGGGCTGACCAAAGCGGTGGCGGCCGACTTCGTGACTCGCGGCATCCGCTGCAACGCGATCTGCCCGGGCACGGTGGAATCGCCTTCGCTGCGCCAGCGCATCGCGGCGCAATCGCAGGCCAGCGGGCAGACACTGGCGCAGGTCGAAGCGGCCTTTGTCTTGCGCCAGCCGATGGGCCGCCTGGGCCGTGTCAGCGAGATCGCCGCGCTGGCCGTGTACCTGGCCAGCGACGAATCCAGCTTCACCACCGGCACCACGCAAATCATCGACGGCGGTTGGTCCAATTGACGAAAAACGAGCGAGCATGAAACTTCTGCGACACGGCCCCAAGGGCCAAGAAAAGCCCGGCCTGCTGGACCGCGACGGCCACGTGCGCGACTTGAGCGCGTTGATGCCGGACATCACCGCCGCGCACCTGTCGCCCGCCGGTCTGGCGGCGCTGCGTGCCATCGACCTGGCTGCGCTGCCGGTGGTGCAGCAGGGCACGCTCGCGGTGCCGTGGGCCGGCATGGGCAAGTTCATCGCCATCGGCCTGAACTACGCCGACCACGCGGCCGAGGCCGGCATGCCGATCCCGAAAGAGCCCATCGTCTTCACGAAAACGTTAGACAGCGCGGTTGGCTGCAACCACGCCGTGGTGCTGCCGCAAGGCTCGGTCAAGGCCGACTGGGAGGTCGAGCTGGGTGTTGTGATCGGCAGCCGTGCGCGCTACGTCTCAGAGGCCGACGCGCTGGCCCACGTGGCCGGCTACTGCGTCGTCAACGACGTGTCCGAGCGCGAGTACCAGCTCGAGCGCGGCAGCCAATGGGACAAGGGCAAAGGCTGCGATACCTTCGGCCCGGTGGGCCCATGGCTGGTGACGGCCGATGAAGTCGGCGATGTGCACACGCTCGATCTCTGGCTCGATCTCAACGGCAAGCGCTTCCAAACCGGCAACACCCGCACGATGGTCTTCAACGTGCCGCAGATCGTCAGCTACCTGAGCCGCTTCATGACGCTGAACCCCGGTGACCTGATCACCACCGGCACACCGCCCGGCGTCGGCATGGGCGTCAAGCCGAGCCCGGTGTACCTGAAGCCCGGTGATGTGATGCGCCTGGGCATCAGCAAGCTGGGTGAGCAGCAGCAGACCGTGCATACCTGGAGTGCGGAGCTGATCGACGGCTGAAGGCAGCGTTCAGCGGCCTCCCTTCAGCGGCCTCCCTTCAGCGCCCTTCCATCAGCGCACCATGACCACCGCCACCGCCACCATCCGCATCCACGCTGCCGACAACGTCGTCATCGCGCGGCGGCAGTTGCTCGGCGGCACGGTGATCGCGGAGGAAGGCATGACGGTGGCTGGCCTGGTGCCGCCGGGCCACAAGATCGCCACCCGTGCCATCGCCGCAGGCGAGCCGGTGCGGCGTTACGACCAGATCATCGGCAGCGCCACGCACAGCATCGCGCCGGGCCAGCACGTGCACACGCACAACCTGGCTTTCAGCAGCTTCGAGCGCACGCACGAACCCTGCGCCGGCGCCACGCCCACTGCTTACGTGCGCGAGCCCGCCGCCTTCATGGGCATCGTGCGGCATGAACCGTTCAGACAGGGGCGCATTGCCACGCGCAACTACATCGGCGTGTTGACAAGCGTGAACTGCAGCGCGACTGCAGCGCGTGCCATTGCCGACCACTTTCGCCGCGATGTCCGACCCGAAGCACTGGCTGACTATCCCAACATCGACGGCGTTGTCGCGCTGACGCACGGCATGGGCTGCGCCACGGCGGCTGACGGCGAAGAGCTGCAGGTGCTGCGCCGCACGCTGGGCGGCTATGCGCGCCACCCGAACTTTGCTGCGGTGCTGGTGGTGGGGCTGGGCTGTGAGACCAACCAGATCCAGGGCTTGATTGCGCAAGAGGGGCTGCAGCAAGGCGCCTGGCTCGTCACCTTCAACATTCAGGACAGCGGCGGCACCGCCAAGACCGTGGCGCGCGGTATCGCCGAGATCGAGCAGCTGCTGCCGCAAGCCAACCGCGTGCAGCGTGTGCCGGTGCCGGCCAGCCACCTGACCGTGGGCCTGCAGTGCGGCGGCAGCGACGGCTACAGCGGCATCAGCGCCAACCCAGCACTCGGCGCTGCGGTCGACCGCCTGGTGCGGCACGGCGGCACCGCGATCCTCAGTGAAACGCCCGAGATCTACGGCGGTGAACACCTGCTGACGCGCCGCGCCGTCAGCACCGCGGTGGCCGACAAGCTGCGCGCCCGCATCGCCTGGTGGGAGGCCTACACCGCGCGCAACGGCATGCAGATGGACAACAACCCGTCGGCCGGCAACAAGGCCGGCGGCTTGACGACGATCCTGGAGAAGAGCTTGGGTGCCATCGCCAAGAGCGGCACCACCAACCTCGTCGACGTCGTCGAATTTGCACAAGCCGCAACGGCACGCGGTCTGGTCTACATGGACACGCCCGGCTACGACCCCGTGTCGGCCCCCCGCCAGGTGGCCGGCGGCGCCCACCAGATCTGCGTCACCACCCGCCGCCGGGGGGGGGTACGGGGCGCCCCCAGCCCCAGCCCCCACCCCACCCCCCCCCCCCCC
>JAJAZC010000059.1 GCA_026785885.1 Rubrivivax sp. | reverse complement strand
GGTCTTTGCTGGTGGCCAGCCACCGGGCCGCACGCCCGCGCTATCGCTTGCTGGAAACGATGCGCGAATACGCGCTCGAGCAACTGCAGGCGCTGGATGAACTTCAGCCCATCAGGCAACGCCATGCCCATGCCATGCAAGCGGTGCTGAAGCGGGCGGTGAAAGAGCGTGATTCGGACCGGCAACTCGACGAAGTCGCCAACATCCGCGCCGCCCTGGCTTACGCTGTGGTGACTGATGGCGAAGCGGCGGTGGCCTTGTCGCTGGCCACCGACTCTGCGGTCGTGCTGGCAACATCGGGTCTGGTGCCCGAGGTGCTGCAGAACCTCTTAAAGGTCGAGCCTTTCATCAGCGCCGACACCGACCCCGGCCTGACGGCACAGTACTGGCAGTGGGTGGGCCGTGTCGGCAAAGACGGGCGCTTGCCGGCGCGGCGCTGCGTGGAAGTGCTGGTTCGCGCCGAAGGCATGTTCGAGCAGCTGGGCCGCCACCGACCTGTGCATGCCTGCCGCCGGCAGCTGGCAGAAGCCCACTTGGCGCTGCACGACCTGGATGCTGCAGAACTGGCATTGGCGCGCGCGCAGCAACTCGAATCTGCGCAAAGCCCGGCAGCCGATGTCATGCGGCGCCTGCGCCTGGACGGCCTCTTGGCCGACGCGCGTGGGCGCTTCGAGCAGGGCCTGGCGTCAACGCAAGAGGCGCTGACCATCGCCGAGCGCTACGGCTACCGGCGCTACTGCTACAACCTGTTGTCAGACCGCGCCTGGATGCAGTTGCAGGCTGGCCAGCCCGAGGTGGCCGAGCGCAGCCTCATCGACCTGCTGAGCCGCATTCCGCCGGGCCCGCACGACGGGCTGCCGCGCGCCGAGGCCCTGGCCGCCCTGCTGGCGGCGCGGACGGCCGGCGGCCACCTGGAGACCGCGTGCGCCTCGGTGCCGGTGGTGGTGCGGGCGCTGCGCAGTTGCGGCCTGCTGTTTCACCGCGGCGACATCTTCGCCTGGCTCGCAGCGGCCAGCGGCAAGCACCAGGTGGCGGCGCAGGTGCTGGGGGCGGTGGACGAATTCCACATCAGAACCGAGGGTCCGCGCGACCGACTGGCGGCGCGTGCGCGTGAAGAAGCGATGAGGTTGATGAAAGACGTGCTGAAGGACGGCTTGCCGGCACCCGAACTGCAGCGGTGGCTTGCGCATGGCAGGCATGTCGACGAGCCGCAGCTGGTCGCACTGCTGGAAACCGCGCTGGCGGCGCCAGACGGCGCAGCGTTGTGATAGGGCCATGCGTCCGCGAACGGCGCGCCCGAACATGACAAGCCTTGCGCTGAGCGGGCTGGGACGCGCTGGCTCAACTGGTTCGACTGGTGCAACTCGAGCGACACGCGGACGTCGCCGAAGCTGAAAACTTCAGCGCAATCGCGTGCGGTCACGCAGTCACGCCGGCACGCGGTCAGTTGTGGGAGTTCAGGTTCGACAGCGGCGTCTTGGCGGCACGCAAGTCGGCGTCCAGCAGCAAGATCAGCCGAGACAGACCCTGGTTCAATAGATCCAAGGTCGGCGGATCAAGGGCCTGCAGTGCCTCTGGCAACACACCGGAGAACGGCCCGGGCGCCCGGCGCCACACCTTGCGCCCCTCGGCGGTGATGTGCAATTGCACGCTGCGCCGGTCGGAGCCTTCGCGGAGCGCCTGGACGAAACCTTGCTGCGAGAGGTTGCGCACGATAATGCTGGCAGTGGGCTGCCGCACGTTGAGTACGGCCGCCAGTTCGCCGACGCCGATGCCTGGGCGTTCGCGGATGGCCGACAGTGCCCACACCTGGGCTCCGCCCACGCCGGCCTTGCGCTCCACCTGCTGGAAATGGGTCTTCACGGCGTTGAAGACGATCCTGAACTGCTGCAGCGCCATTACGTGTGGCGCCAACGCGCCATCGGCGTGCGCTGCCGCCGCATCACCCACGTCGACTGACTTGCGCGCCGCAGGACCCTTCTGTCTACCGGGCATACGGTGTGGATAGCTTCCAGGCTGCAGCCACACCGCCAGTGATTGCCGGGCCTGTCATGCCTGGTTCGCGCGACTGCGCGGCATGGGCGCCATCGCCACAGCCTTGAGCCTGGCCTTGCGCTGTCTCAGCGGCATCACGGCGGCCTCGGCAGCGGCTGTGCTGCGACCACTTTCCTTCACCACCAGCACGGGTACCGGCGAAGAAGTGATGAGACCCGGAATGACGCTGCCCGTCAGCAGCCTGAGCAAGGCATTGCGGCCCTCGCTGGCCGCCACGATCAAATCGCAGCGCCGCTTGCGCGCGGCATCGGCAATGCAGTGCGCGTCATCGTCGCCGCTGCCGGTGGCGCGTTGCGAAACAACGCCAGCTCTTTCTGCCACCTTCTCAGCGGCACTCAACTGTTTGTCTGCGGCCGCCATGGCCGACTGCTGAAAATCTTGCGGCGAAATCACCACGAAAGGTGGCGAGTCAGCCAAGGGCACGGAATAGCGCGGCAGCACGTGAAAGAACAGCACTTCGGCACCGTGTGCCGTTGCCATCGCGACACCTTCCTTGACGGCAGCGCGCGTTACCGCGCGCTGATCGACAACGATCAAGATGCGCTTGTACATGCCACCTCCCTGCTGCGCGCTGCGGCTACGAAGTACGAGCGAATGGAGCGCACCTCTCGCTCGGCCCGCCGTGCGCTCACTACTTTCAGCGTTGCGGTGCCAGATGTCGCATCAGCGGAGCCTGGGCCGGAGTTTTCAGCTTCGATCAGGTCGCCGGTGTAGCGAACGCTTTGAGTTGCGACGCCGTGGCGGCCGAGCAAGGCGCGCAACATGCGCAATCGATCGACGCGCCCAGCACGGGCGGCGGGTGCGGCGCAGGCCATCACCACGATCGCGTCGGGCTCGCGCGCCAGCCATCCACTCACCCAACGCCGCAACGAAACGGCCTCGTCGGCAGCCAGCGACCGGAGCCCGACGCCGAAATGCACCACTAGGTCGTCAGCAAGATCTCCGCTGCGCGCTTTAAGCTGTGCACGCCCTGTGGCCGTCTCCGCCGGGGTGTTAAACGCTCCATTCGTATTCATGTCTCGATACCTTTAATTGATGTCTTATTTTGAAGTAACTATATAGCTAGCAATATATGTTGTCAAGTTGCTGCAATGTCCGCGCCTGGTGCACGCGCAGCCCGCACCGAGACCGTCCGTGCCTGCGAGACTGCCCACGCGTGGCGATAATCCGCGCGTTCGACGCGCCGCGCCGCTCTACGCATGCGGCGGCGCGGCAGGCAGTACGCGGTGCCGCCGGCACAACCACCACCCGCAGCCTGACCCATAGACTGCAACTCAAGACAACAGCGACCGGCGCGACGCTGGCGAAGGGCTGAACGATGGTTGACCTGACAGCGCACGG
>JAJAZC010000058.1 GCA_026785885.1 Rubrivivax sp. | reverse complement strand
GATCGGCACCATACCCAAGCCGACGGTTTCCTGCACGCTCATACGGTCTCCAACAATCATGCTGCTGTCATCAACTCATCGAACGGTAGCACCTTGTCTACAACCTTCGCCTGGGCCAGCACGAATTCGGTCACGTTGTTCTCGATCACCACCGCCTCGACTTCAGCCATGCGTTGGCGGTCGCCTAGATACCAGCGCATCACGTCGGTCGGCTTCTCGTAGCTCTGGCTCAGCTCTTCGATGTGCTTTTGCAGTTGTTCAGGCTTGGCTTGCAGGTTGTGTTTGCGCACCAGCTCAGAAACCACCAACCCCAGGCGCACCCGGCGCTCGGCCTGGACCTTGAAAATGTCGTCCGGCAAATCGACGGTTTCAGCTTGCTCGACGCCCCGCTTTTTGAGGTCGGCACGCGCGTTGTCCTTAAGCCGAATGACTTCGCCCGCGATCAGCGCATTGGGCAGTTCCAACTCGGCGGTCTGGGACAGCGCGTCCATCACCGCAGCTTTGTTGCGCGCCATGACGCGGAACTTGACCTCGCGCTCCAGGTTCTTGCGCACGTCGGCTCGCAACGCTTCGACCGTGCCGTCCTCGATGCCAAGCGCCTTGGCAAAACCTTCGTCCACAGCAGGCAGGTTCTGCGCTTCGAGCTTCTGCACCGTAACCAGAAAGTCGGCTTCCTTGCCGGCCACTTCAGCGCCCTGGTAGTCGGGCGGAAACTGCAGTGCAAAGGTCTTGCTCTCGCCGACCTTCATGCCCCGCACGGCCTGGTCGAACTGCTGCAGCATCTGGCCTTCGCCGATCACGAATTGAAAGGCTTCGGCCCTGCCGCCTGCAAACGGCTCGCCGTCTATCTTGCCTTCGAAATCGATGGTCACGCGGTCGGTCTCGACCGCGCCTTCGACGGCCGGCCGCAGCCCAAAGGTGCGCCGTTGCTGGCGCAGGATGTCGACCGTGCGGTCGATCGCGAGCTCGGTGACCTCGGTACTGGCGCGCTCGACTTCCGCTGCCGCCAGATCACCGAGCTTGACTTCCGGATAGACCTCGAAGGTCGCATCGAAAGCGAACTGGCCTTCAGGGGCCTGTTCCTTCTGCGTGATGCGCGGCTGGCCGGCAACGCGCAGCTTGGCTTCGGTCGCAGCATCGTTGAAGGCCTGGCCGACACGGTCGTTGACGACCTCGTACTGCACAGAGTTGCCATAGCGCTGCGCCACCACGCTCATCGGCACCTTGCCGGGGCGAAAACCGTCGGCCTTGACGGTGCGGCTCAGGCGCTTCAAGCGCGACTCGACCTCGCCGTTGATGGCCTCGGCCGGCACCGTCAGGGTTATGCGGCGTTCGAGTTTGTCTAGGGTTTCGACGTGGACGGCCATGGTGTCTCTTTGGGCAGTGAAGGCTTGGGGCGGGAATGCGAACGTGCAACGGGCATGCTGCAACTGGTGCGCGGGGCCGGACTCGAACCGGCACGCCCGTGAAGGCGTCAGGACCTAAACCTGGTGCGTCTACCAATTTCGCCACCCGCGCAGGGGCTCTGTTGCAGCACCCAGCGGGCACCGCGACAAACCGGGCAGTTTACCGTCAGCCCGCGCTGGGCTTTTAATGCAACGCTGGCAGTTCCCGCCTGACGCGGAACCAGGCCGCATACATGGCCGGCAATGCCAGCAGCGTCAGCGCGGTGGCGACGATCAGGCCGCCCATGATGGCCACCGCCATGGGCCCCCAGAACACGCTGCGGCTAAGCGGGATCATGGCCAACACCGCTGCTGCAGCCGTTAGCACGATCGGCCGGAAGCGCCGCACCGCCGACTCGACGATCGCGTTCCAGGCCGGCACGCCGCGCCTGCGGTCCTGCTCGATCTGATCGATCAGGATCACCGAATTGCGCATGATCATGCCCACCAGCGCGATGAAGCCGAGCAGCGCGACGAAGCCGAATGGCCGGTCCAGGATCAGCAGCGCAGCAGCCACCCCGGCAATGCCCAGCGGGGCCGTCAGCAGCACCAGCACAGCGCGTGAAAAGCTCTGCAGTTGCAGCATTAACAGCGTCAACATGATGAAGACCATCAGCGGCACGTTGGCCAGCAAGGAGCCCTGACCCTTGCTGCTCTCTTCCACCGCGCCGGCAATCTCGATTGCATAACCGGGCGGCATGGTCGCGGCCAGCGCCTTGAGCTGTGGCCAGACCTGGGCCGTGACCGTAGGGCCCTGTAAACCTTCGACAACGTCGCCCTGCACCGTGACCGCAAAGTTGCGGCCATCGCGCCACAACACGCCCGGCTCCCACGTGAAGCCGACTTTGGCCACCTGCGTCAGCGGCACCGCGCGGCCGCTGCTAGTGGGCATGTAGGCGTTGCCCAAGTCGGTGATGGCGTTGCGCTCGTCGGCAGGCTGGCGCAGCACGATGTCCACGAGCTTGTCGCCTTCACGGTATTGGCCGATGGTGGTGCCCGACAAGATCGTGCGCGAAGCCTGCGCAATGCTCTGGCTGGTGACGCCCAGTGCGCGTGCCTTGTCCTGGTCGATATCCAGGCGCAGCACCTTGATCGACTCGTTCCAGTTGTCGTTGACGCCGCGCATGCTGGCGTTGCTGCGCAGGATGTCTTTGGCCTGGTCGGCCCATTGCCGCACCTGCACGGCGTCGATGCCGACCACGCGGAACTGCACCGGATACGGCACTGGCGGACCGTTGGGCAACAACTTCACGCGCGCCCGCACCTCCGGGAATTCACTGGCCATCAACTGCGGCAAGCGCAGACGCAAAGCCTCGCGCTGCTGCAAGTCCTGCGGCAGCACGATGGCCTGGCTGACGTTGCTCTGCTGGAAGACCTGGTCCATCGGCAGGTAAAACCGCGGCACGCCGCTGCCGATCCAGGTGGTCACACTGGCCACGCCCGCTTCGCGCATCAAGCGCGACTCGAAGCGTTTGGCGACCTCCTCGCTTTGCTGGATGGTGCTGCCTTCCGGCAACCACAAGTCGACCACGATCTCCGGCCGGCTCGAGTCCGGGAAGAACTGCTGCTGCACCCGCCCCATGCCGACGATGCCCAGCGCAAATATCACCAGCGTGGCAGCGATGGTGAACCAGCGGTGCGCCACGCACCAATCCACGAGCGCCCGAAAGCGGCTGTAGAACGGCGTCTCGAAAAGCTCGTGCGGGCCTTCAACGGCTCCTACGTGCGTCCTGGCGCGGGTGCGCAACAGGCCTGCGCCCAGGTAAGGCACGAAGTACACCGAGACCAGCCACGAAATGATGAGCGCGGCGGTCGTGACGGCAAAGATCGCAAAGGTGTACTCGCCGGTCACGCTCTTGGCCAGGCCGATGGGTAGAAAGCCGGCTGCGGTGATCAGCGTGCCGGTCAGCATCGGCATGGCCGTCACCTCATAGGCGAAGGTGGCAGCGCGCATCTTGTCGTAGCCCTCTTCCATCTTGCGCACCATCATCTCGACGGCAATGATCGCGTCGTCGACCAACAGGCCCAGCGCGATGATCAGGCTGCCCAGGCTGATCTTGTGCAGCCCGACGCCCCAGTAGTACATCGCGACAAACGTGATCGCCAGCACCAGCGGGATCGTGATGCCGACGACCATGCCGGGCCAGATGTCGATGCTGGGCCGCCACGACCCCGGCTTGAAGTGCAGCCCCAGGCTGATGAAGCTGACCAGCAACACGATCAACACCGCCTCGATCAGCACGCCGATGAACTCACCGACCGACCGCGATACCGCCCGCGGCTGATCCTGCACCTGCGCCACGGTGATGCCCACCGGCAAATCGGTCTGCACCTGCTTGACCGCCGCTTGCAGCGCGTGGCCCAGCGCAATGATGTCGCCGCCTTTGGCCATCGACACCCCGAGTGCGATGACCTCCTGCCCCTGGTGGCGCACCTTCACGGCCGGCGGGTCGGCGTAGCCGCGGCGGATGTCGGCGATGTCGCCCAGCTTGATCAGGCTGGCCGCACCGGTGCTGGCATTGACTGCGCGGATGGGAAAGCGCTTTAGCTCGTCGACGGTGTTGAACTGCCCGCCAACACGCACCTGCAGGTTCTCGGTGCCGGCGTTCAGCACGCCTGCGCCTTCGACCGCGTTCTGCGCGCCGATCTGGACGATCACCTGGTTGAACTCCAGGCTCAGCTGCGCCAGCCGCTTTTGCGAGATCTCGACGAAGACCTTTTCGGCCTGCGCGCCGAAAAGCTCGACCTTGGCCACGTCCGGCAAGCGCAGCAACAACTGCCGCACCCGCTCGGCCTGCACCCGGAGCTCCTCGCGGCTGAAGCCGTCGGCGCTAAGCGCGAAGATCGAGCCGTAGACATCACCGAAGTCGTCGTTGAACACGGGGCCCTGCACGCCTGCCGGCAGCGTGCCGCGCATGTCGCCGATGCGTTTGCGCGTCTGGTACCAGCTGTGGGTGACCTCCCTGGGCGGCGCCGAGTCCTTGAGCTGAAAAATGGTCAGCGATTCACCGGGCTTGGTGTAGCTGCGGATCTTGTCGGCATGCGGCACCTCCTGCAGCGTCTTCTCGATCTTGTCGGTGACTTGCTGGGCCATCTGCAGCGCACTGGCGCCGGGCCAGAAAGCCTGCACGACCATGGCGCGAAAGGTGAATGGCGGATCCTCGTCCTGCCCGAGCTGGAAGTAGGCAGCACAACCCAGCACCAGCAGCACCACCAACAGGTAGCGCGTCAGCGCCGGGTGCTCCAGGGCCCAGCGGCTGATGTTGAATCTGCTGACCGGCGGCGTGTCGGCGGGGGTGCTCATCGCGTCGCCCCGCTCAACGGCTGGCGGCTGCAGCAACCGGCGCCGCGCCTGCGCCTGGAGCTGCGCCGACAGCAGCCACGGGCGCCTCGTACAGCTTGACCTTTTGATTGGGCGTCAGCGTGTGCACGCCCGCCGTCACCACCATCTGCCCCGGGCTCAGGCCGCTGGCGACGATGACTTCATTGCCTTCGGCACCGGCCACGGCAATCGGCTGCACCTGCACCCTCATGCTGTTGCGGTCCAGCAACCACACCGCGGTCTGGCCTTGCTGGCGCATCACAGCGGTCAGCGGCAGCTTGGCGATGCCGTCGCGCCGCGGCAGCGCCATCAGCGCGGTGATGGTCTGGCCCAGTTGCACCGGCGCGGCGCCGACATCGGCCTTGACGAGGAAGGTGCGTGTGGCCGGGTCAGCCGCTGCAGCCACTTCACGCACCGTCGCCGGGAAGGTGCCGGTGTTGCCCCAAGGCCGCACTGTGATTGCGCCGGCCTTGCCGTGCAGCGCACGCAGCGCCACCGCGCTGTCTTCGGGCACCGAGAACACGGCGTCGCGCGGGCCGTCGTGGGCCAAGCGCAGCACGGGTGTGCCGGCCGCAAGCACCGCGCCGACCTCGGCCTCGACCGCGGTGATGACGCCGGCTGCATTAGCCGTGAGTGCCGCGTAAGTTGCCAGGTTGCCTTGGACGTCGGCCTGTGCACGCGCCTGATCGAGCTGTGCGCGCTGTGCTGTCACGGCGGTGTCGCGACGTTCCAGCTCCAGCGAGCTGATGAAGCCTTGGTCACGCAAGTCCTGGTAGCGCTTGAACTCGGCCACCGCCAAGGCGTGGCTGGATTGCGCGGCGCGCAGCGCGGCCTGGGCAGCGGCCTGCGAAAGCTTGAGGTCAGCCGGGTCCAGCTGGGCAAGCATCTGGCCGGCCCGTACCCGCTGCCCGATCTCGGCCGGCCGAATGATCATCTTGCCCGCCACGCGAAAGCCGAGCCGGCTCTCGGTGCGCGCGCGAATCTCGGCTGCGTACTCCTGGCTGCCGCCGGCTGCCTGCGCGGTCACGGTGATGGCCCGCACGGCGCGCACAGGCTCCGGTGCCGGCTCTTTTTTGGCGCAGGCCGTCAGCGCCGTCAGCACCACCAGCAACAAGGCCGGCGTCACACCCCATCGGGGCATCGGGGCAATGGGACGAAGCTCGAACATGTTCTTCAAAGGGCCGCCTGCTGGCTGATGTCGGATGGCGTCAACCGCAGTGGCTGGCGCTCTTTTTTGCCGCGGATGCGGTGTACGTCGTGGCGATCGTTGATCACCGATCGTCGTTACTGACTGACCGGTCAGTAATGTATTGAGCGTGTTTCAGGCTGTCAACCATCTGCACTTGACCGGCCTGCCGGTCAACCAGGGGGTTCGGGACTGGTCAGAATCCCACCCCGTGAGCGTTCAGCACTACGAAAACTTTCCCGTTGCATCCTGGCTGTGCCCGCCGCGCCTGCGCCCGGCGGTGACGGCCATCTACCACTTCGCACGCACGGCTGACGACCTGGCCGACGAGGGCAGCGCCAGCACGGCCGAGCGCCTGGCCGATCTGGAGGCCTACCGGGCCGATCTGGACCGCGTCGCCACGGGCCAGCCGGCCGGGCCGCGCTGGCACGGGCAGTTCCAACAGCTGGCGCAACAGATGCGCCGCCATGCGCTGCCGCTGCACCTGCTTCACGATTTGCTGGACGCCTTCGAGCAAGACGTGCAGAACCCGCTGTACCCGACACGTGAGCGGCTGATGGACTACTGCCGCCGCTCGGCCAACCCGATCGGTCGCCTGTTGCTGCATCTGCAAGGCATTGCCGACGCACCTTCGCTGCAGCGCGCGGACGCCATCTGCAGTGCCTTGCAGCTGATCAACTTCTGGCAGGACCTCAGCGTGGACGGGCCGCGGCGGCGCCACTACGTGCCCGAGTCGGACCGCCGTGCGCACGGCGTCACGCCCGAGGAACTGCGACATTGCATCGACAGCCCGCGCAGCCGCGCGATGGTGGCGACGCTGTGCGACTGGGCGCACAGCCTGATGCTGCAAGGCGCACCGTTGGCGACCCGCATGCCCGGGCGCGCCGGCTGGGAGCTGCGCCTGGTGGTCCAGGGCGGGCTGCACATTCTTGAGAAAATCCGCGCCATGGAGTACGCCGCGCTGTTGCACCGCCCAACGATCAAGGCCACGGACACACCGCGTTTGCTGTGGCGGGCGTTGTGCATGAGCAGCAGCGCTGCAGCGCCGAGCCGCGCTGCATGACGCCGCAGCAGTACGTGCAGGACAAAGCCGCCGGCAGCGGCTCGTCGTTTTATTACGCCTTCCTGTTTTTGCCGCCTGCGCAAAGAACGGCGATTACGGCTTTCTACGCCTTCTGCCGTGAGGTCGACGATGTCGTCGACGAGACACAGGACGCAGGCGTCGCCGCGGCCAAGCTGCAGTGGTGGCAGCACGAGGTTGCGCAGGCTTTCACCGCCACACCGACGCACCCCGCGATGAAGGCGCTGGTGCCGCTGAGCGCCGAGTTCGGCATCCAGCAGGCGCACCTGCAAGCCGTGATCGACGGCTGCCGTATCGATCTGGAGCAGACACGCTTTCTGGACTTCGCTGGGTTGCAGCGCTACTGCCACCTGGTGGCTGGCATCGTCGGCGAGGTGGCGGCCAACATCTTTGGACGCACGCAAGCAGCCACCGTGCATTACGCGCACCAGCTGGGGCTGGCAATGCAGCTGACCAACATCATCCGTGACGTCGGTGACGACGCCCGCCGTGGCCGCATCTACCTGCCGCTGTCGGAGCTGCAGCGCTTCGACGTCAAGGCGCACGAGCTGCTGCAGCGGCAAGCGCCCTGGGGTTACAGCGACCGCTTTCAGGCGCTGATGCGCTTTCAGGCCGAGCGTGCCCACGCCACCTACGACGCGGCGCTGCGCCTGTTGCCCGACGTCGACCGTGCGGCCCAAAAGCCCGGCTTGATGATGGCCAACATCTACCGCACGCTGCTGCGCGAGATCGAAGCCCAGCGCTTCCAGGTGCTGCACCAGCGCACCTCGCTGACGCCGCTGCGCAAGCTCTGGATCGCCACACAGACGCACCTGCGTGGGCGCTGAACCGCTGGCGCCGCTGGGGCAACGCAGCCACAGCCACAGTCGTCGCCACAGCCGCCGCCGCGTCGCCGTGGTCGGCGGCGGTTGGGCTGGACTGGCCGCCGCAGTGCGCGCCAGCGAAGCCGGGCACCGCGTGACGCTGATCGAAATGGCTGCACAACTCGGCGGCCGTGCGCGGCGTGTCGACGTGCAAGGCCTGGCGCTGGACAACGGCCAGCACATCCTCATCGGCGCCTACAGCCGCACGCTGGCCCTGATGGCCACGGTAGGCGCCGACAGCCACGCGCTGCTGCACCG
>JAJAZC010000057.1 GCA_026785885.1 Rubrivivax sp. | reverse complement strand
GCCGCCACGCGGCCGGGCTGGTCCCGCGGTGTCTGCGCCGCCCCGGCGATCACGCGGCCGCCGCTGTTTCTGGCCCTGGCCGGGCAGGCCATCGCGCAGCCGCTGCTGCACGACGAGCCCGACATGCTGGCCTGGCGCACCGCGGAGCTGTTCTTTCGCGCCCAGCGCATCCACATCGAACAGGGCCGCGTGCTGGCCGCCGATGCCCAGACGGTGGTCGAGCAGGCCCAGACCCAGGGCTTGGGCGATCTGGGCCGCCTGATGGCGCGGGCGCGGGTGCCCGCGCGGGCGCTGCAGCTGCAGGTGCTGACGCCCGAGTTGAGCGGCTTCTACGACACCGATGCGGCCCGCTCGCCCTGGCGCAGCCGGTTGCTGCTGGACCTGACGCTGGAGCTCAAGCAGGCGCTCGGACACGGCGTGCAGTTGACGCTGGCCCATGCGCGCTCGGGCCTCAAGCCGCTAGCGCGTTTGATGGAGCGCTGGGTGCAGCACCTGTTGGGCGTGGCGGTGCACATCGTGCCGGTGGCGCGCATCGATGACGCACGGTGGCGCTGGCACGTCGGCCTGGACAGCGAGGCCACGGCGCTGCTGAATGACCTGTACGCCGGCGTGGCGGTCGACGACGCCCGGCGCGAGCGCCTGGTCAGCCTGTTTCGCCTGGAGTTTGCCGACCCGGCCGAGATGCGGGCCGACCTGACCGGCGCGCCAGTGCACCTGGCACTGATGGCGCGGCCGGACGGGCTGCTGCGCATGAAGCCGCAGAACCTGCTGATGAACCTGCCGCTGGCTGTGCCACTGGCACGCGGCAGCTGATAGCGATCTGCAGCCGCACGCGGCCTGATGGCTTGTGGTGGCTATTCAAGGTACGTATCATTCAGACATACCTTTTTCGCCAGATTGCCGCGGCCTTCACCGAGGTGCCGAGATGTTCATCAGCGCGCCGAGGACGGCGCCACCCGGAGTTGCCATGGAAGCCACCGTTGCAGAGCGCGGCCAGATCACGTTGCCCAAGGCCGTGCGCGATGCACTGGGCCTGACCAAGGGCTCGCAGCTTAAGGTCGAGCTCGACGGCAGCCGCATCATCCTGCGCAAGAACGTCGACGATGCGGTGTCGCGCTTGCGCGGCCGTTTCAAGCTGGACGGTTTTGCCAACACCGACGAAGCGATGCGCGCGATCCGCGGCCGCGCACCGGGTGATCCTTACCTGCCGCCTGAGGACGATCCGGCTTGATCGCGGTCGACTCTTCAGTGCTGGTTGATCTGCTGGGCGACAGCCCGCGCACCGACGCTGCTGCTGGGGCCGTGCGCGATGGTTTGCACAAGGGGCCGGTCGTGTTTTGTGACGTGGTGCTTGCCGAGGTGTGCACCGCATTGGCCAAAGGCAGCGACGTGCTGCAATTTCTGGAAGACGCCGGATTGATGTACGCCGCCACCGACGCCAAGGCCGCGCTGCGTGCCGGCGAGATGCAGCGCCGCTACCGCCAGCGCGGTGGCCGCCGAGAGCGCACCATTCCCGACTTCCTGGTCGGTGCGCACGCGCTGTTGCAATGCAATGCGCTGATTACTTTCGACGCCAGCTTTTTCCGCGATTACTTCAAGGGCCTCAAGGTCATCGTGCCCAAGACCTGAGCCGCTTCGTTCGACACACGCCTTTCATCCCAACCGCGGGGCCGCGCCCCGTCTGCCGAGACGCCATGAGCCCAGTCCAACACACCTTTGCCTACACCCTGCAAACCTTCACCACGGCCTCGGGCCGCGAGGGCCGCTACTTCTCATTGCCGGCGCTGGCCAAGCGATATCCCAAGGTCAAGCGCTTGCCGATCAGCCTGCGCATCGTGCTGGAAAGCGTGCTGCGCAATTGCGACGGCAAGAAGGTCACCAAAGCGCACGTCGCCGAATTGGCGCAGTGGGCCGCCACGGCCGAGCGCACGCAGGAGATCCCGTTTGTCGTCGCCCGCGTGGTGCTGCAGGACTTCACCGGCGTGCCACTGCTGGCCGACCTGGCCGCCATGCGCAACGTCGCAGCGCGCATGGGGCACGACCCCAAACGCATCGAGCCGCTGGTGCCGGTGGACCTGGTGGTCGACCACAGCGTGATGATCGATCACTACGGCACGCCGAAGGCGCTGGACCTGAACATGAAGCTGGAATTTCAGCGCAACCAGGAGCGCTACCAATTCATGAAGTGGGGCATGGATGCCTTCAGCACCTTCGGCGTCGTGCCGCCGGGCTTCGGCATCGTGCACCAGGTCAACTTGGAGTACCTGGCGCGCGGCGTGCACCGCACTGCCGACCCGTACGCGCTCCCGGGTGATCGCGCCGCAAGGATCTACTACCCCGACAGCCTGGTCGGCACCGACAGCCACACGACGATGATCAACGGCATCGGCGTCGTCGGCTGGGGCGTCGGCGGCATCGAGGCCGAGGCCGGCATGCTCGGCCAGCCGGTGTACTTCCTGACGCCCGACGTGGTGGGCATGGAGCTCACCGGGCAATTGCGCGAAGGCGTCACCGCCACCGATCTGGTGCTGACGGTGACAGAGATCCTGCGCCGCGAAAAAGTCGTCGGCAAATTCGTCGAGTTTTGCGGTGAAGGCACGCGCACGTTGAGCCTGCCGGACCGCGCCACCATCGGCAACATGGCGCCCGAGTACGGTGCGACGATGGGCTTTTTTCCGGTCGATGAGAAGACCATCGATTACTTCCGCGGCACCGGCCGCACGACCAAGGAGATCGAAGCCTTCGAGGCTTACTTCAAGGCGCAGCAGATGTTCGGCGTGCCGCTGGCCAAGGACATCGACTACAGCAAGATCATCCGCCTGGACCTCTCGACAGTAACGCCCAGCCTGAGCGGCCCCAAACGCCCACAGGACCGCATCGACCTCGGCAAAGTGGCTGCCAAATTCACCGAGCTGTACAGCGCGCCGGCGGCCGACAACGGCTTCAACCAGCCGGCAGCCAAGCTGGCCGCGCCGGTTGCCACGGCCGACGGGCTGGCCATCCACAACGGCGATGTGTTGATCGCTGCCATCACCAGCTGCACCAACACCAGCAACCCGGGCGTGCTGTTGGCCGCCGGCCTGTTGGCCAAGAAGGCGGTGCAGGCGGGTCTGAAGGTGCGCAAGCACATCAAGACCTCGCTGGCACCGGGCTCGCGCATCGTCACCGAGTACCTGGAAAAAGCCGGTCTGCTGACCTACCTGGAGCAGCTGGGTTTCAGCGTTGCGGCCTATGGCTGCACGACCTGCATCGGAAATGCCGGTGACCTGACACCCGAGATCAACGAAGCCATCACGAAGAACGATCTGGTCTGCGCTTCGGTGCTGTCAGGCAACCGCAACTTCGAAGCGCGCATCCACCCGAATTTGAAAGCCAACTTTCTGGCCAGCCCGCCGCTGGTGGTGGCCTACGCGATTGCCGGCAACGTCACCAAGGACTTGATGACCGAGCCTCTGGGTACCGGCAGCAACGGCAAGCCGGTTTACCTGGGTGACGTCTGGCCCACCAGCGAAGAAATTCACGCGCTGATGAAACACGCGATGGACGGCAAGGCCTTCCGCAAAAACTACGAGAAGGTCAAGACCGAGCCAGGCAAGCTGTGGGAGGGCATCGAAGGCGTCACAGGCGCGGTCTACACCTGGCCCAAGAGCACCTACATCGCCGAGCCGCCGTTCTTCAACGACTTCACGATGCAGCCCAAGGCGCTGGTCTCCGGTGTGCAGGGCGCGCGCATCATGGGCCTGTTCGGCGACAGCATCACCACCGACCACATCAGCCCCGCGGGCAGCTTCCGCGAAACGACGCCGGCCGGCAAGTACCTGCTGGAGCACGGTGTGTTGAAGGCCGATTTCAACAGCTACGGCGCACGCCGCGGCAACCATGAAGTGATGATGCGCGGCACCTTTGCCAATGTGCGCATCAAGAATCTGATGATCCCCGCGGGTGCCGACGGCTCACGCGTCGAAGGCGGCTACACGCTGTACCAGGCCGGCGCATCCGACGCAGCGGCGCTTGTCGCGCCGGAGCAACTGCCGATCTACGAAGCCGCGATGCGCTACATGGCTGCCGGCGTGCCCACCGTGATCTTCGCCGGTGAGGAATACGGCACCGGCTCCAGCCGCGACTGGGCCGCCAAAGGCACGGCGCTGCTCGGCATCAAGGCCGTGGTGGCCAGGAGCTTCGAGCGCATCCACCGCAGCAACCTGATCGGCATGGGCGTGCTGCCGCTGCAGTTCAAGACCGGTGACTCGTGGGAGAGCCTGCAGCTCACCGGCAACGAGACGGTCGACGTGGTGCTGGCTGCCGACGTCAAGCCGCTGGCCGACGCGCAACTCATCATCACCAGCGCTGACGGCCAGCAGCGCAAGGTGGCTGTGACGCTACGCATCGACACCCCGATCGAGGTCGACTACTACAAACACGGCGGCATTCTGCCGTTCGTGCTGCGGCAGCTGCTGGCCGCCTGAACGTAGGCCCCCACGCTCCCTTCGGCCGCTGCCCGCGAGGGGGCTGGGTGCCGCGGCTCCACCGGCCCCGTCGGCGCCCCGGCCCTCGGGAGGAAAAAACTTGGAAGCGGGCCCCGCTTTTTTTATAGTGTTT
>JAJAZC010000056.1 GCA_026785885.1 Rubrivivax sp. | reverse complement strand
GCCGCGGGGCTGTCGAGACGGCGCGCAGGCGCGGCCGCGCCGAGGCTGTCCACGGGCGGGGCGTGCACGGGCAGATCACCTGCCGCCATGAATTACAGACGCTCGAACACCGCAGCAATGCCCTGCCCGCCGCCGACGCACATCGTCACCAGCGCGTAGCGGCCGCCGCTGCGGTGCAGCTCGTACACCGCCTTGGTGGCCAGGAAGGCGCCGCTGCAGCCGATGGGGTGGCCCAGAGCGATCGCGCCGCCGTTGGGGTTGACCTTGGCGCTGTCGAATTCCAGCCCGCGTGCCACGGCGATGGCCTGCGCTGCGAAGGCTTCATTGCTTTCGATCACGTCCATGCGGTCCAGCGTCAAACCGGCTTTTTTCAGCGCCAGCCGGGTGGCCGGAATCGGGCCTTCGCCCATGATGTCGTTGGGCACACCAGCCACTGCGTAAGCCACCAAACGTGCCAGCGGCTTGTGCCCGTGCCCTGCAGCCACCTGCGCATCGGCCAGCACGAAAAACGCCGCGCCGTCGTTGATGCCGGAGGCGTTGCCGGCCGTCACCGTGCCGCCGTCTTTCTTGAAAGCCGGCTTCAGCTTGGCCAGGCTCTCGGCCGTGGTCTCGGCCTTCACATGCTCGTCGGTGTCGAAGACGACGTCGCCCTTGCGCGTCTTCTTGACGATGGCCACGATCTGGCTCTTGAAGCGCCCTTCGGCAATGGCGGCCGCGGCTTTGCGGTGCGAGTCCGCCGCCAGCGCGTCCTGCTCTTCGCGCGTGATGCCCCACTTGGCGGCCAGGTTCTCGGCCGTGATGCCCATGTGGCCGACACCGAAGGGGTCGGTCAAGGTGGCCACCATCGTGTCGATGAGTTGCGTGTCGCCCATGCGCGCACCGTTGCGCATGGCCGGGCTCAGGTAGCCGCCGCGGCTCATGACCTCCACACCGCCGCCGATGCCGTAGTCGCAATCGCCCAGCAGGATGTTCTGCGCCGTGGTGACGATGCCCTGCAGGCCGCTGCTGCACAGGCGGTTGACGGCCATCGCCACGCTGTCCATCGGCAGCCCGGCCTGGATGGCGGCCACCCGCGCCACGTAGGCGAAGCGGCGTTCAGTGGGAATGGTGTTGCCCACCGTGACGTAGTTGATGCGCTGGGGGTCGACGCCCGAGCGCTGCACGGCCTCTTTCATCACCAGCCCGGCCAGCTCTGCTGGCTCCATGTCGGCCAGCGCGCCGTTGAAAGTACCGATCGCGGAACGGGCTGCGCCGAGGACGACGACGTCGCGTGTGCTCATGGGAATCTCCTTCAGGATGACGGGTCTGGCGGGGGTTAACAGGCGGGTGTGCACCGGTGGCAGGGCCTGCAGGGCTTGGGCAGAACGGCAGTAAACCACCGACACCCGCCGACGATAGTCCCCGTTGGGCGCCCGTTGCCGCATGGCCCTTACGCCCCTCACGCACCACCAGATCCTGGCCGTCGTCGAGCCCTTCACACCGTACGGCCGCCACCGTGCAACCTGCGCGGGTCTGACGGCTGACGTGAGACGTATAGTGAACGATTGTTGGATACACAACTGTGTATCCATTTTCAGATTTACCAATCGAGGGCCGCACGATGAGCTCCAAAGACGCTGGCATGCGCGTTCGCGTCGAGCGCGAATTGCGCGATGGCTTCATCGCCGCCTGCCAGTCGCAAGGCCTGGTTGCAGCTGAGGTGCTGCGCGACTTCATGCGCGGTTTCGCGGCCAAGCACAGCACGGTGCAGCGGGCGCTGTTCGACGCGGCACCGGTGCTGGCCTTGCCTGCGGCACCGCTGGCGTCGGAAGCCAGGCCCGAGGTCCAGCCCAAGCCCAAGCCCAAGCCCAAGCTCGGATCCAGGCCTGCACGTCGCACCGCCTCCACAGCCAAATCACCCGCGCGCTCGGCGCGCAAGGCGCCGCGATGAAGAACGACACCGCCCTGCTCAGCGGCCCGCGCGACGCGCTGCTGCAAGCCGCGCAGACGGTGCTGGGCATCGTCGAGCGGCGCCACACGCTGCCGATCCTGAACCACCTGCTGATCCGTGGTGATGCGGACGGTGTGCAGCTGACCGCCAGCGATCCGGAGTGCCAGCTCAGCACCCGGGCCGCGCTGGTGGCCGAAGGCGGCCCCTTCGGCATCACGGTGGCTGCGCACAAGCTGGCCGACATCCTGCGGGCGCTGCCGCCGGGCGCCACGGTGCGCCTGGCCCGCACACGCGGCCGCGGCAGCGTCAGCGTCAGCCTGCACAGTGGCCGCAGCCGCTTCACGTTGCAGACGCTGCCGGCCGACGACTTCCCGGTCGTGCGCACCGCCGAGGCCGCTGTGCGGCTGCAACTGCCGCAGGCCACGCTGCTGTCGCTGCTGGACCGCGTGGCTTTTGCGATGGCCAGCCACGACATCCGCTACTACCTCAACGGCGTGCTGATCGTCGCGGAGCAAGCCCAGCTGACGGCCGTGGCCACCGACGGCAACCGCCTGGCGCTGGCGCAGGCGGCGCTGCCGTCTGCAGACGCCGATACGGACGCCGATGCAGACGTCGATGCAGACGCCGATGCAGACTTCGGCAAAGCGGTCAGCAAAGCGGTCGGCAAAGCGGCTGGCAAAGAGGCCGATGAAAACAGCACCCGCGAACGGCTTGAATTCATCCTGCCGCGCAAGACCGTGCTCGAACTGCAGCGCCTGCTGCGTGGCACGGCTGGCGGCGTGTTGCAGCTGGCGCTGTCCAGCGCACAGGCGGTGTTCGACCTCGGCGGCATCCGCTTCGTCAGCAAGCTGATCGAGGGCCGCTTTCCGGACTACCGGCGTGTCGTGCCCGCAGCGCCGCCGCACAGCGTGCTGCTCAACGGCACGCTGCTGCGGGCCGCACTGGAGCGCGCCGCATTGCTGACCAGCGACAAGTTCCGCGGTGTGCGCCTGCTGCTGCAGCCCGGGCTGCTGCAAATCAGCGCCAGCAACGCCGCGCACGAAGAAGCTCTGGAGGAGATGGCGGTGGATTACGCCGGCCCGACTATGGAGATCGGCCTCAACGTCGGCTACCTGATCGATCTGCTGGCGAGCAACAACGGCAGCCACGACGGCAACAACAGCAGCGTGCAGATGGCATTGCGGGACGCGCAGTCCAGCCTGCTGTTCACGCGGCCGGCCGACCCCGGCTTCAGCTACGTCGTCAGCCCCATGCGCATTTAAGAGCCTGCAGGTCTTTCGTTCATGCCCGCTCATCACGCCCGAAGGCACCCGCTCGTCGTTGCAAATGCTCGCCATAGCCCAAGCTATGGCTGCGCTTTGCGCCTAGTGCTCCGGCCCAGGGGTTTCGAAACATGATGAAAGCGATGGATTCGGCCCGAGGGCAAGGCGCAAACCGCAGCAATGCCCTGCGT
>JAJAZC010000055.1 GCA_026785885.1 Rubrivivax sp. | reverse complement strand
GTTTCGCGGATCAGCGGCGCTACGCTCAACGGAACGAACTTCGGCATCGACTTCGATCCCACTGTGGACCGACTGCGCGTGGTCAGCGACAGGTTTGGCAGGTTTACCTTGCCAGTGACCACGGGGCAGAACTTGCGCATCAACGTCGATACCGGTGCCGCCATCGTCGATGGCAACATCAACGGCGAGACGACCGGCCTCATGGGTGCGGCGTACACCAACAACTTTGCTGGGGCCACGAGTACAGAACTGTACGGACTCAATCCTGGTGCGCTTTATCGGCTTCCGTCGCACAAGGATGGAACAACGAAGCGGGTGAGCTTTCCCGGAGGTCAAACAAGCTTGACCCCGCCGTTCAATGTCATCAGCAACCTCGGCTTCGACATCAGCGGCCAAACCGGTATCGCCCACGCGGCGTTCACCAGTTTCTCGGGCAAAAGCAGTTTCTGGGCCGTGGCACTGCAAAGCCCGTTCAGGGTAGAGCTGATCGGCAGCTTCGGCTATGGCGGCAACACCGCCATTGCGGCGCCGCTGGTGGACATCGCCGTCTCGGCGGTCCCCGAGCCCGGCACCTGGGCGCTGTTCGTAGCCGGGCTGACGCTGGTGGCTGGCGCGGCGCGCAAGCGGCGTGCAAGCGGCGTGCAAGCGGCGTGCAAGCCGGGCCGCAATGGCGGCCGCCTGATCAGCCGCGCGGCGCTTCACCAGCGCCGCGCTGAGGCACCGGCTTCTTCAGCCGCGCTTCGCGCCGGGCTGACCTTTCTGCATCGCGAACCTGCCCCGCGGCTTGCCAGCTCGCAAACTCCGCTGGCGTCTCCAGCGTGATCGCACCCCACGCACCGCTGCGGAAGTCGTTGAGCGTTATCTCGGCAGCCTTGTGCAGATCAATGCGCCCGCCGCTCATCAGACCGCCGCGTTTCTTGCCAATCTCGGCCAGCAGCGCCTCGGCGCCGGTGACGCCAGATGCACTGCCGGCATCACTGGCCCCGTCGGCACCGTCGGCAGCTATTTCGTCGACTGCACCGATGTCGCCCAGCCTGTAGCGCGCACGCAGCCCCGCTGCATACGGCTCGCGCACGCGCCCCAGCAGCTCTAGCGCCACCTCGAGCTCGTCATACGCATTGCGGCCAATGGCGCCGCTAGCGGCCAGGTTGTAGCCGCTCTCATCGACCGTTATGCGCGGCCACAGCATGCCGGGGGTGTCGAACAGCACCACGTCGCTGGCCAATGCGATGCGCTGCTCCAGCTTGGTGATGCCGGGCTCATCGCCAGTCAGCGCCGCGCGTTGGCCGAGCAGCGTGTTGATCAGCGTCGACTTGCCGACGTTGGGTATGCCGCACACCAGAAGCCGCAGCGGCTTGACCATGCCGCCACGCAGCGGCGCCAGTGCACGTGCTGCGCCAATCAATTGCCGCGCCGCGCCGCTCTCGGATGCGCTCAGCGCCACAGCACGTGTCTGCGGCTGCGCGTTGTAGAACGCCAGCCACAAAGCCGTGCGCTCGGGGTCGGCCTTGTCGGCCTTGTTCAGTATCTTCAGCGCTGGCTTGCCCGCGGTCAGCTGGGCCAGCAGCGGGTTGGCGCTGGAGCCGGGCAGCCGCGCGTCGAGCAACTCGATGACGACGTCGATGTCCGGCAGGCGCTCGGTGATGGCCTTGCGCGTGGTGGCCATGTGGCCGGGGAACCACTGGATGGGCATGGTCAGAGATCAGGGGCAAGGGTGGAGGAAGTTGTCGGCGGCGCTTGCCGAGATTGGCCGGCCGCAGCCGTCACCGGGCGGCCTTCGGCTGCGGCTGCAGCACCGCATTCAAGGCCGCGTTGATGTAGTAATTGCCGCGCCCGATCTTCTGCTTACGCACGAAGCCGCTCGCTGCCAGTGCATCCAGGTATTTCGTGGCCGTGACCCGAGACACGCCCAGATCGCGCTGCACGAATTCGATCTTGGTGTACGGGTGCGTGAACAGGTTGTCGATCAGGTCCTGGCTGCAGAACTTGTGGCTGCTGCGGATGCGGTGTTTGTAGTCGAACAGCGCTGTCTTGATGGCGCCCACCGTTGCGATGGTCTGGTGTGCGGTGACCTCCACCGCCTGCAGCATGTACAGCACCCAGTCTTCCCACAGGTCCTGCTCGCGCACGGCCTGCAGCAAGCGGTAGTAGTCGGCCTTGGTGCGCACGATGTGGCTGCTGAGGTACAGCACCGGGATGTCGAGCAGGCGCTCCTTCACCAGGTACAGCACGTTGACGATGCGCCCCGTGCGGCCGTTGCCTTCGTAGAAGGGACGGATGCTCTCGAACTGGTGATGGATCAGCGCCATCTTGATCAACGGATCGGCCGCAGACAGCTCTGGCGTGTTGATGAAGCGCTTCAGGTCGCGCATCAACTCGACGATCTCTGCCGGATCTTGCGGCGGCATGGTCACCGTCTGCCCACTGCCGTCTTTGAGCGCCGTGCCGGGCAGCTTGCGAAAGCCCGCGTTGTTGCGCTCCAGCTCGCCCTGGATTTGGATGATGTGGTCGGTGGTGAGCAGGCCGCTGTCACGCACCTGCTCGAAGCCCACGCGCAGCGCCTGCCGGTAGCGCAACACCTCTTTTGCGGCCGGGTTGGCGAAGGCGTCGGGCAGCACATGTCCTTGAACAGCTCGTCATGGGTGGTGACGATGTTCTCGATCTCGGAGCTGTCTTTGGCCTCCTGCAGAGCCAGCGTGTTGATCAGGATGCCCTGGTTCGAAATGGACGCCGCCAGGCCCTTCAGCTCAGCCAGCGCCCGGCTGCTGCTGGCCAGGCGCTTGGGTACGGCAGGCGTGTCGAAGCGCGTCGGGTCCAGGTGCGTCAGTGACCGCAGCGGTGGTGGCGGAGCAAGCGTCGGCATCGAACGGCCATGACAGGTCTAAAAACATCGATTTTCTATGCATATCCTTCTTCACGTGCATAGAAATCCGGCTTTCGTGGGTACGTCGCAGGTCGCCCGCCAAGCCACGCCGGATGTTCTGCAGCAGCGCTTGCAGCTCCGGGTTTTCCTGTCCGAAACGTGCAGCCCGATGCCCGCCACGGGCTCCGAGATTGCCCGTAATAACGCGCTAGACAAGGGCGGGCACTGCCCACTGGCCAACCAAGGAGACACCGCTTGATTTCTGCACCCTGTACCAGCCGCCGCACGGCCATCGCCGCCGCGCTTTTGGCCACCGGCCTTTGCGCGTTGCCAGCCCATGCCGCCACCAGCATCCTCTTCATCGGCAACAGCTTCACATACGGCGCCGTGGCCTCGGTGCAGAACTTCCGCCCCGGCAGCGTGACGGACCTGCGCGGCACCAACATCGGCGGTGTGCCGGCGCTGTTCAAAGCCTTCACTGAACAGGCCGGGCTGGATTACAGCGTGTACCTGGAAACGCAGCCCGGCGCCGGCCTGGAGTACCACTACAACAACCAGCGCGCGCTGATCGACCGCGCCTGGGACCGCGTGGTGATGCACGGCCAGAGCAACCTGGACTTCGAAGCGCCCAACAACCCGGCCAAGCTCAGCACCTACACCGGCCTGATGGGGCAGATGTTCCAGGCCCGCAACGCCAACGTTGATATCGGCATCACCGCCACCTGGTCGCGTGCCGATCTGACCTACCGCAGCGCCAGCCCGTGGCTCGGCCAGCCGATCACGCAGATGGGCATCGACGTGCACAAGGGCTACGAGTTCGCGGCCGCAGGCAACCCCGGCATCGTCGACCGCATCAACCCGGTTGGCCTGGCCTGGAACCGCGCCATCACCAGCGGCATTGCCGACGCCAACCCCTACGACGGCATCACGCCGGGGCAGATCAACCTGTGGGCCAGCGACCACTACCACGCCAGCAACTACGGCTACTACCTGCACGCGTTGACGGTATTCGGCCTGACCACCGGCATCGACCCGCGCACCCTGGGCGGGCGTGAGAGCGCGGCAGTCGAATTGGGCTTCAGCGCCAGTGAAGCCTATGCGCTGCAAAGCGTTGCATGGGCCACCGTATCGGCCGTGCCGGAGCCGGGCAGCTGGGCCTTGATGGCTGGCGGCCTGGGCCTGGTCGGCTGGTTGGCGCGCCGGCGGGCGCACGCAAAGCCGGCTGGCTGAGCGGTCGCCCTGGGCAGCGATGCCGGGCCCCATCACAGCGAGCGACTTGCCAACCCGCTGCGGCTTGCCCAGCACCGCGCTGGAAAGCAAATCCAACTCTGCTTTTCTTGATCTTGTACGCAGCCCCGTGCGGCGGGTACGGTGGCCGCCTTCTGGTTACTGCACCCGTTGCGCTCACACTCATTGAACGCTTTCCATCATTCCCATTCCGCACCGGAGCCGGCCCTTGGCCCGGACCCGACCTTCGGCTACCCGCGCCCACAGCTGCAGCGCACGCACTGGGTCAACCTCAACGGCCGCTGGCGCTTTGCCTACGACGACCTGCGCCGCTTCACGCAGCCCTCGCATGTCGGCCGATGGGCGCACGGCATCGTGGTGCCCTACCCGCCCGACAGCCAGGCCAGCGGCATCGCCGACACCGGTTTTCATGCCGCCTCCTGGTACGAGCGCGAGTTCGACGCCGCCAGCCTGCAGCCCGATCGCCCCGGCCGGCGTGTGATCCTGCACTTCGGCGCGGTCGACTACGCGGCGCGTGTCTGGGTCAACGGCTCGCTGGCCGTCACGCACGAGGGCGGCCACACGCCGTTTTTTGCCGACATCACCGACCTGTTGGGTGAAGGCGCGCAGCACACCGTCACGGTCGCTGTTTTCGATGATCCGCACGATCTCAACCAGCCGCGTGGCAAACAGGACTCGAAGCGCGAGCCGCACGCCATCTGGTACCCACGCACCACCGGCATCTGGCGGACGGTGTGGCTGGAGTGTGTAGCGCCGACGCATATCGACCAGCTGCGCCGGACACCGTATGTCGACGGCTTTGCCTTCGATCTGGAGGTGCGGCTGGCCGGCCTGGTGCCGGACGCCGAGGCGCAGGCTTCAGCCGAGCCGGTGTGGCTGGATGTCGAGCTGCGTCACGGCACGCGGCTGCCGGCGCACGACCGTTAGCGCGTCGTCGAGCGCGACATCACGCGCCGCATTTCGCTTAGCGACCCCGGCATCGACGACTACCGCAACGAGCTGCTGTGGTGCCCGGAGCGGCCGACGCTGCTGGACGCGCGCGTACGGCTGCTGCGCGGGCACGGCAGCAACGGCAGCGCGGACAGCGGCGCAGGCAGCGGCGTTATCGACGACGTCACCAGCTACTGCGGCCTGCGCAGCGTGGACATCCAGCGTGACCGCTTCATGCTGAACGGCCGCCCGTACATGCTGCGTCTGGTGCCGGACCAGGGCTACTGGCCCGACACGCTGCTGGCAGCGCCGGACGACGCAGCACTCAAGCGCGATGTCGAGCTGGCCAAGGCCATGGGCGTCAACGGCGTGCGCAAACACCAGAAGCTCGAAGACCCACGCTACCTGTACTGGGCCGACAGACTGGGCCTGTTGGTGTGGGGCGAAATGCCCAGCGCCTACCGCTTCACGCGCACCGCCACGCGCCGGCTGGTGCAGGAGTGGAGCGAGGCCATCGAGCGCGACTACAGCCACCCCTGCATCATCGTGTGGGTGCCGCTGAACGAAAGCTGGGGCGTGCACGAGCTCAGCTCGCGGCGCGAGCAGCGCGACTCGGTGCAGGCGCTGCACCACCTGACCTGCACGCTGGATGCAACGCGGCCGGTGATCTGCAACGGCGGCTGGGAATCCAGCGCCACCGACATCATCGGCATCCACGATTACGACGCCGACCCGGCCCAGCTGCACCAGCGCTATGCCAACGACAACGCGCCGCAGCAGCTGGCCGACCGCCGCCGCCCCGGCGGCCGCGTGCTGACGCTGGACGACTACCCGCACCGTGGCCAGCCGATCATGCTGACGGAGTTCGGCGGCATCGCCTGCCGCATGCAACAAGCCGCGAGCGAAGGCACCTGGGGCTACACCGCAGTCAGCGACGGCGCGGTGCTGGAAGCCCGCTACGACGCGCTGCTGCAGGCGGTGATCAGCAAGCCGCTGTTCAGCGGCTTTTGCTACACGCAGTTTGCCGACACGTTTCAAGAGGCCAACGGCCTGCTGACTGCGGATCGCCAGTCCAAGGTGCCGCTGAAGGTGCTGCACCGCATCACTTCATCGAATCGGCTGCACATCGGCGGCGGCGTTAGATCAGCGTATGATGAGCGTCAGATCGGCGTCGGATAGTTGGCTGAAGGCAAACCCGCCCGCCCCTTATACAAGGCCCGCCGCCCATCCCGCCCTCCGGG
>JAJAZC010000054.1 GCA_026785885.1 Rubrivivax sp. | reverse complement strand
GGCTCGACAGGCACTGCGACGTCGCGTCTACCGGCACCCGGGACCGCAGGCGTGACCGCGGGTGCACCGGCAGGTGCGACGGCAGGCGCAGGCGCAAGCCCGGCCCAGCCACCGGCAACCGGCGGTGCGACCGCCACGCGGCCGATTCCTTTGGCGCAGCTGCCCGAGCCGCAGCGCCGCGAGCTGCCGCCGCTGGCCCTCGGCGGTTCGGTGTGGTCGGACAACGCGCCCAGCCGCTTCGTCATCCTCGACGGCCAGGTGCTGCGTGAAGGCGACAGCATCGCGCCTGGGCTGGTGCTGGAGCGCATCCAGCGCAAGTCGGTGCTGCTGCGTTGGCGCGAGTTGCGGCTGGAGATCGCGCTGTAGTGGGCTGACGCCAGCGCTGTTGCCAGCGCTGCCGCTAGTGCTGTCGCTAGTGCTGCCACTCCATTGCTGCCGCCAGTGCTGCCGATACAGCTGTCGGTCTTGGCTTCGATCGCCTTAGCCACCCCGGCCCGCTGAAAAGCCACCCGCTCGGCAACCCGGTTGACGCCGCCGCGGACACCCCGCGGCTCGGGGGATGCGAGGGCCGCCGAGCGGCAGCGGCCGCAGCGTGCGGGCCGATACTCGGCGCTGCCATTCCGGCAACGAAGCGATCACGACATGTCCGGAGGATCGAGCCGCGGGCCGCAGCGCCGCGCTGTGCTGTTGGGTCTGCAGGGCCTGCTGCTCGGCGGCGGTCTGGCAGCAGGCCGCGCCCACGCGCAGGGCACCTGGCTGGCTGGGCCTGAAGGTTCGGCGCTGACGCTGGACGACGCGCTGCGCCAGGCGCGCGACGGCGACACGGTGGAGCTGTTGCCGGGCAACTACCGCGGCGGCCTCGTGCTGGAGCAGCGCCGCATCACGCTGCGCGGTGCGCCGGGCGACAAGCTGCCGGTGATCAAAGGCGATGGCCTGGCCGGCGCAGCGCGTGCGCTGTGGACGGTGCGCGGCGGCCAGGTGACGCTGCAGAACCTCGAGTTTCGCGGCGCGCGCTCGTCCGACGGCAGCGGCGCAGGCGTGCGGCTGGACGGCGGTGAACTGCGCGTGCAGAGCTGCAACTTCTTCGACAATGAACATGGCATCTTCGCCAGCAACGACGAAGCGGCGGCCGTGACCATCGACGACAGCGTCATCGGCCTGGCTCCCAAGGTGGTGGGCGGGCTGCACCACCTGCTCAACATCGGCCGCATCGCGCGGCTGGTGGTCAGCGGCAGCCGCTTTCAACAGGGCTTCGAAGGCCACCTGATCAAGACGCGGGCGCGCGAAAACCGCATCCACCACAACTTCATCCACGACGGTGAACGCGGCGGCGCTTCGTATGAGCTGGACATCGCCAACGGCGGCCTGGCCTCGGTGTTGGGCAACGTCATCGGCCAGGGCTCGCAATCCCAGAACCCGGTGTTGCTGGGCTATGCGACCGAGGACCGCGCCTGGGACCGCAACGAGCTGCTGGTGGTGCACAACACCTTCATCAACCACGGCTGGCTGCCGGCCTGGTTTGTGCGCGTGATCGGCGAGCACCTGCCGGCCAATCCACCCGGCAGTGCGCGTGTGCAGGCCTTCAACAACCTGCTCGTCGGCCCGGGTGTGCTGTGGCCAGCGGCACGGGGTAATTTCAACGGCAACCGCCACGCCACGCGCGACATGCTGCGCGACGCCGCGACCTATGCCTTCGAGCTGCCGGCCGGCTCGGTCTGGCGCGGCAGCGGTGTCGACCTGCGCAACGTCGATGGCCGTGATCTGTCGCCGCAGGCCGAGTTCATGTGGCCGGTGGGCACACGCGAGCTGCGCCCCGGTTTCGCCAGCTGGACGCCCGGTGCCTTTCAACGCTGAGCCGGCGCGTGCAAGGCCGGAAGGCCTTGCGCGGCGGGCGTTGGCCCGAGCGCGATCTCGGGCGCGAGAGCTGAGCCCGCGGCCCGGCTCCGCGCCACTAGCATGGCCGCCTGCCCACCGATGGACCTGCCCATGGACCGCCACACCGCCCACCCCGACACCATCGCAGCGCAAGCCCTGGGCTGGACCGACGAGCGCACGCGCGCGGTGATCCCGCCCATCCATGTCAGCACCACCTACCTGCGCGACGAGGACAACCAGTACCGCAGCGGCCGCGTCTACGCGCGCGCCGACAACCCGGCTTTCGA
The DNA here is from genome assembly GCA_026785885.1 of Rubrivivax sp. Taxonomy (GTDB): domain Bacteria; phylum Pseudomonadota; class Gammaproteobacteria; order Burkholderiales; family Burkholderiaceae_C; genus Rubrivivax. The sequence continues at coordinate 1,712 of JAJAZC010000054.1, read as the reverse complement.
CCAAGCCGAAGCCGTCGTCAATGCGCTCGAAGGCGGCGGCCAGGCGCTGTTGTTTGCCAGCGGCATGGCAGCAGCGACGGCGGTCTTCCAGGCGCTGGCGCCGGGCGACCATGTACTGGCGCCCAAGGTCATGTACTGGTCGCTGCGCAACTGGTTGGTGACATTCGCCACCGGCTGGGGCCTGGACGTCGAGCTGATCGACATGACCAGCCCCGAGGCCGTGCGTGCCGCGTTGCAGCCGGGGCGCACGAAGCTGGTGTGGATAGAAACGCCGGCCAATCCGTTATGGACCGTGACCGACATCGAAGCGACGGCGCAACTCGCGCACGCCGCCGGCGCGCTGCTGGCGGTGGATTCAACGGTGGCCACGCCGCTGTTGACGCAGCCACTGCAGCTCGGTGCGGACATCGTGATGCACGCCGCCACCAAGTACCTCAACGGCCACTCCGACCTCGTCGCCGGGGTGCTGGTGGTGCGGGAAGGCGCTGTCGAATCGGATGCCTGGCAGCGCGTGCGCAAAGTGCGCGCGCAGGTCGGCGGCACGCTGGGTTCGTTCGAAGCCTGGCTGCTGCTGCGCGGCCTGCGCACGCTGCACCTGCGCGTGCGTGCGGCTTGCGCATCGGCCATGCAGATTGCCGCGCACTTTGCGCAGGACGCCGATGTCGCCGAGGTGCTGTACCCGGGCCTGCCGCAGTGCCACGGGCACGCGGTGGCAGCGCGGCAGATGCACGGCGGCTTCGGCGGCATGTTGTCCATTCGTGTGCGCGGTGGCGAGGCTGCAGCGATTGCCGTGGCGGCGCGCACGCAGCTGTGGAAACGCGCGACCTCGCTGGGCGGCACCGAGAGCCTGATAGAACACCGCGCCAGCGTCGAAGGCCCCGGCACACCGGCACCACCCGACCTGCTGCGCCTGTCGGTCGGCATCGAAGACGCGGGCGACCTGATCGCCGATCTGACACAGGCCCTGCGCGCAACGCACGACCAAAGCGACGCTGAAAAAACGCGGTCTGCAGGGCCGGCGCCGCGTTGACCCGGCCCTCAAACGCCGGCATCATCAGCCCGTAACTTAATTACATACCGGCACTGCCGGGCGCACCCGATGTCCTTCGACCTCGTCCTCTTCGGCGGCACCGGCGATCTCACCTGGCGCAAGTTGATGCCGGCGCTGTTTCAGGCCTTTCGCCACGGCAAGCTGCCGCCCGGTGGGCGCATCCTGGCAGTGGCGCGCGACGAGCGCAGCGACGACGAGTACCGCGCCTTCATCAAGGAACGCTTCAACGACGTCGATCCAGACAAGCGCCCCAGCGAAGACGAGTTTGCGCGGTTCGCGCAGATGCTGCATTACCGCCGCATGGATCTTTCGCAGCCCGAGCACTACGCCGGCCTGAAGCAGTGGATCGACGCACCGACCTTTGTAGAAGGTCGCCGAGGCGACCGTGCCGACGTTGTGGTGCCGTTTTTAGCCACCAGCCCGTACCTGTTTCCGGTCATCTGCGAGCAACTCGGCAAGGCCGGGCTCAACGGCCCCAACGTGCGCGTGGTGCTGGAGAAACCGCTGGGCCACGACCTGGCCAGCGCACAGGAGATCAACCGCGTCGTGGGGCGCGCGAGCGGGGGTGCGACCGGGCTCGGCAACCCCCACGCAACACCAGCCCCCCCCCAGCAGAAACCTGATTGGCCTCGGCCCGGCCTAGCTGCCTTCGAGCCGCCGG
>JAJAZC010000053.1 GCA_026785885.1 Rubrivivax sp. | reverse complement strand
CTGCACGGTTGCGCCATCAGCGTTGCCGCCGGGGCTGCGGAGCGGGCGCCACCTGAGGTGTTGCGCTTGGCCGGGGTGCAGTGCCGATAGGGCTGCGGGCGTGAGGCGTGTCGTAAGGCGTGTCGTAAGGCGTGTCGTAAGGCGTGTCGTGGGCGTGATTGGCGTGACTGCCCTTCAACGCCATGCAAACAACAAGGGGCTGTCGCTTTGATTCCGAGTTCCAAGGTCTTGTGGGGTGAGGGCCTGTTTCTGCGGCCACAACATTTTCAGCGGCAGGACGCCTACCACGAGTGGCGTCTGGCCGAAGCCATGCGCGGGCTGCACCCGTACGCCTGGGGAGTGCGCCGCGCGCGTGTGGACGCCGAGGGCTTGCAAAGCGCGGTGCTGCGGCTGGATGAGCTATCGCTCGTGTTCCCCGATGGCGAGTTCTATTCCGCCCCTGGCGAAGACGACCCCCCGCCCCCGCTGTCGCTATCGCTGGCTGATTGGCCCGAGCAGCAGGCCGAGCTCGTCTTCCACGCCGCCATCGCGCCGCTGCGATCGCAGGGCGGCAATGCGGCCATGGAAAGCTCGGCCGACGACGGCTCGTTGCACTACCGGCGCAGTGCGCACAACGCGGCCGACCAGTACACCCAAGCCGCACCGGCTGAGGTCAGCGTGCTGCGCCGCAGCGTGCGCCTCGTGCCGGACCACGAGCCGCGCGATCACCTGGTGAGCGTGCCGGTGTGCCGGCTGCGCCGCACCGCCAATGGCGGCTTCGAGCTCGATGCGCGCTACGTGCCGCCGTGCTTGTCGCTGCAGGCTTCGCCGGCGCTGCAGACGCTGCTGCGGCGCATGCTGGACATGCTGCAAGCCAAGGTCGATGCGCTGTACGGCTTTCACCGCGAGCCGTCCAAGCACGTCGTGGAGTTCCGCTCGGGCGACATCGCCTCGTTCTGGTTGCTGCACACCGCGAGCGCCGCTTGCGCATCGCTGCTGCACTACCGCCACCACCCGCTGCTGCACCCCGAGCGCCTGTATGAGCGCTTGCTGGAGCTGGCGGGTGCGTTGATGACGTTCGCCAAGAGCCACACGCTGGCCGATCTGCCGGCCTACGACCATGCCGCACCGAGCCCATCGTTTTATCGCCTGGAGAGTGTGATCCGTGAGCTGCTTGAGACGGTCATCTCCACGCGCTACTTCACGATCCCGCTGACCGAGAGCAGACCGTCGTTCCACATCGGCCGCCTGCAAAGCGAGACGATCACCGCGGCCACCGTGTTCTACCTGGGTGCCAGCGCCGCGTTGCCGGCTACCGAGTTGATCGATGTGTTGCCGCTGCGCCTGAAGGTCGGCTCGCCGGACGACGTCGACAAGCTGGTGTTATCAGCCATGGGTGGCGTGCGCCTGTCGCATGCCGCGCAAGTGCCGGGTGCCATTCCGGTGCGGCCCGGCGCGCTGTACTTCGCGCTCGAGCCGCGCGGGCCGCTGTATGAACGCATGTTGCAAGCGCAGGCCGTAACCGTTTATGCGCCCAGCGGCATTCCGGAATTGAAGCTCGAGCTGTACGCGCTCAATCAGTGATCAGAACATTCGTCGAACTTAAGGCACACAACCACCATGACCTCGCCTGCCGCACCCTCGCTGCTCGGCCCACGCGCTGCGGCGGCGGCGGCCAGCCACCGATCTGCTGCGCCGACTGAGGCGCGCACGCTGCTGGACTTGATGTCGACGGGTTCTACATGCAGTTTCTGCTGAAGAACCGCTACACCCCGGGCGATGCAGAGGCTTTCCGCGCGCGGCTGCGCGAGTTCTTGACGCAGGTCGAGCGCGGGGCCAAGCGCATCGACACATCGAACGAAGACCTGTACCTGGCCAAGTACGCCTGGTGCGCGTTGATGGACGAAATGGTGCTGTCGCAACAAGGCGCGCTGACCGAGCAATGGCGGCGCAACCCGCTGCAGCTGGAACTCTTTGGCGAGCAGCTGGCGGGCGAAGCTTTCTTCGACAAGCTCGAATCCTTGCGCGCCCAGGGTGCCGCCAAGGTGCAGGTGCTGGAGGTCTTCCACATGTGCCTGCTGATGGGCTTCCAGGGCAAGTACCTGATCGAAGGCACCGAAAAGCTGGGCTACCTCACCGCGCGCCTCGGCGACGAGATCGCCACCCACAAAGGCCAGCGCGCCGCATTTGCGCCGCACGCCTATGCCGGTGACCAGGTGCGCCACAAACTGCGCGCCGACGTGCCGCTGTGGGTGATGGGTAGCGTGCTGGCGCTGGCCGCCTTGCTCGCGTTCCTCGGCATGCGCTGGGCTTTGGCGCAGCGCACGCAGGCCGAATTGGCGCCGTTTGCGCAAGTCATCACGCTGCCGGCGCAATCAGCGAACGTGACCATCACGCTGCCGTGATCAGTGTGCGACAAGCCAGCGTTCGGCCCAAGAAATTACAAGAGCTGTAAAGGAAGATTGCCCCGATGCCTGCGACCCCTGCTTCCACGGCTTTGACGGCCGACGCGGCTGTCGACGCCGCGCTGAAGACGCTGACCAGCCGGCTGGACTTCGCCGCCCTGCTGGACCAGCGCGGCCGCATGCTCCAGCTCACCAGCGCCTTGCCGCACCTGGCGCTGATCCCCGAGCGCCTGGTGCTGCGCGAGGCCGTAGGCCAGCCTTACGAGATGGTGCTGGAGTGCCTGTCCACGAGCCGGCACTTCGAATTGAAGCAGCTGATCGGCGAGCAGCTCACCGTATCGCTGCTGCATGCCTCCGGTTTGCACGCCCCCCAGTACGCCCCCTGGCACGGCTACGTCTTCGAAGCCGGCCAGCTGGGCGCAGACGGCGGCCTGGCCCGCTACCGCCTGGTCATGCGCCCCTGGCTCGGCTTCCTCGCCGAGCGCACCGACAGCTTCGTCTACCAGGACCAGAGTGCTGCCCAGATCATCGAAGCCGTCTTCGCCGACCACACGAGCGCCAACTTCGAGCTGCGCATCGCCAAGCCGCTGCGCCAGCGCTCCCTGTGCGTGCAGTACGACGAGACGGACCTGGCCTTCGTGCTTCGCCTGGTGGCGGAGGAGGCCTTGAGCCTGCGCTTCGAGCAGCTCACCGGCAGCGCTGCCGAACAGGCCGACAAAACGGCCCAGGCCCGCCACAAACTCATCCTGAGCGACGCCGCCAGCGAGAGCTCTGCGCGCCCCGACCTCGGCCCGCTGCGCTTCGCGCGCCAGCACATCACCGCCAACCGGCCCGGCCAGAAAGACGCCATCACCGCCTTCGAAGCCCGCCGCAGCCTGGGGCCCAATGCCGCCACCGTCGGCAGCTGGAACTACAAGCACCTGACCGGCACCGCGGCCGCAGCCACCTCCGCACGCCCGCTCGGTGAGCTGCCCCCGCTGGAGATCTACGACGGCTCAGGCGCCTACCGGTACGACAACGCCGAGCATGCCGAACGCGCCGCAGCGCTGGCCCTGGCCGCACTCGAGCTGGACTTCAAGCGCTTCGAAGGCCAGGGCAGCGTGCGCTGCATGAGCGCCGGCGCCGCCTTCACGCTCATCGACCACGCCCTGTACGGCGCCAACACCAGCGCCATCAACTACGCAGGCGCGCTGACAGGCTCCCACCAACGCCCCGACAACACCTTCGTCCTCCTGGCGGTGGAGCACCACGCCAGCAACAACCTCGGCGCGCAAGTGGCCCAGCTCCTGTCCAGCACGCAACTCGAGCGCGGCACCTACAAGAACCACTTCCACGCCGCGCCGGCGGCGGCTGTGGTCGTCCCCAAACAGGTACGCAAGCCCACCGCACCGGGCCTGCAGACGGCCATCGTCGTCGGCATCGAGGGCGACGACCCTGCCACCGCAGGTGGCTCCACGGTTCATACAGAACGCGACCTGCGCGTCAAGCTCCAGTTCCCCTGGCAGCGCGGCACGAAGCCGCTACCCGGCGGCCTGGCACACGACCCGAGCTCACCCGACGCCCCCGGCAACGCACCCGGCACCGCGCGCAGCGGCACCTGGACCCGCGTGGCCTGGCCGAGTGCTGGCGCCAACTGGGGCAGCGCACTCCTGCCGCGCGTGGGCACCGAAGTCGTCGTGCAGTACATCGAAGCCGACATCGACCGCCCCATCGTCGTCGGCCAGCTCTACAACGGCGCGGATGCGCCGCCGTTCGCAGCCGGCGTCGACTCCGGCGTCAACCACCCCGGTGTCATCTCGGGGCTGCATAGCCACGGAATGGATGGTGATGGCACCGGCGCCGGCACCGAGCCCTCAGGCGGTCCCCCGTACAACCAGTGGCTCCTGGACGACGCCACCGGCCAGCTGCGCATGCGGCGGGCCACCAGCCACACCCAGGCGCAACTCGGCCTCGGCCACCTGATCGCCCAAGGCGCCAGCGACGCCAACCGCGGCCCCTGGCGAGGATCGGGCTTCGAGCTCAGCACCGCCGGCTGGGCCAGCCTGCGCGCCGGCAAAGGCCTGCTGCTGAGCACCACGCAGCGCCAGGGCAGCTACGCCAGCGCAGCCAGCACGCAGATGGACGCGCTCGAGGCCACCGCGCAGCTCAAAGGCGCCCAGGATCTGGGCAGCCGGCTGGACGAAGCCGCCAAGGCCAGCGGCGCACTCGGCCTGAAGAGCCACACCCCGAGCCAGGCGCTGGACAAGCTCATCGAGGCAATAGACCCGAGCAAGCTGGGCAAGCACGCCGGCGCCGTCAACGGCCAGCAGGCCATGAAGACAGCCGCCGATGGCCGCCAGCCTGGCAGCGACCCGGTGGAGGCCTTCGACAAACCCATCGCCCTACTCGACACCCCGAGCACCCTGGCCTATGCAACCGAAGCCAGCGTCATGACGCTCGCCGGCCAGGACACCAGCCTCACCGCGCAAGGCGACATCCACCAGGCAGCAGCCCACACCTTCGCCAGCGTCTCGGGCGGCACCACGAGCCTGTACACGCACGAAGGCGGTGTGCAGGCCTATGCCGCCAACGGCCCGGTCAGCATCCGCGCCCACACGGATGAGCTGCAGATCTGGGCCGACCAGGCCGTGACCGTGATCAGCGTCAACGACGAGGTCCGCATCCAGGCGCAAACCAAGATCGAGCTCGTCGGCGGGCAGGCCAGGCTGGTGCTGGACGGCCAGAACATCACCTTCTCCTGCCCCGGGCAGTTCGAGGTCAGGAGCAGCACGCATGCGTTCTTGCCGGGGGGGAGTGAGGGGGCGG
>JAJAZC010000052.1 GCA_026785885.1 Rubrivivax sp. | reverse complement strand
GGGTTGGCGTTGCCGAAGATCCGGCGGGCCACCCACTTCTCCCCGGGCTTGCCCACCGCGGGCTCCGGGGGGGGGCGACTTCCAGCACCAGCTTGCCGAAGTTCTCACCGGTGAAGAGCTTGGTGAGTGCGCCCGGAAAGGCCGCCACGCCGCCTGCGATTACGTCTTCCTTGCTCTTCATGCGGCCGGACTGAAGGTAGCCGGCCATCTCGGCGATGGCCTGCGGATAACGGTCTGCGTAGTCGAAGACGACGATGCCTTCCATGCGCGCGCGGTTGACCAGCAGGCTCAGGTAGTTCTTCGGCCCGACCACCGCGCCGGTGTTGTTGTACTGGCTGATGGCGCCGCAGATGACGATGCGGGCCCGGCGGTTGATGCGTGTCAGCACGGTATCCAGGATCTCACCGCCGACGTTGTCGAAGTAGATGTCGACGCCTTGCGGGCAGTGTTGCTTCAGGCCCTCTTTGACGGCGTCCCACTTGTCGGCGCCGGCCGGTGCGGCCCGCTTGTAGTCAATGCAGGCGTCGAAGCCCAGCTCGTCGACCACCCATTCGCACTTGGCCGGGCCGCCGGCAATGCCGACGACGCGGCAGCCTTCGAGCTTGGCGATCTGGCCGACGGTCTGGCCCACTGCGCCGGCTGCGCCGCTGATGACGACGGTTTCACCAGGCTTGGGCTGACCGACGTCCATCAGACCGAAGTAGCCGGTCATGCCCGGCATGCCCAGCACGTTGAGCCACTGCGCCAGCGTGCCCAGGCGCAGGTCGATCTTGGCCAGCCCGCTGCGTTTGATCTGGTCGACAGCCACGGCCCAGAACTCCTGCACGCCAGGGCTGCCGGTGACCGTGTCGCCCACCGCAAAAGCCGGGTGCCGGGACGCCACCACAACGCCCACGCCGCCAGCGCGCATGACCTCGCCGATGGCAACCGGCGGGATGTAGCTCTTGCCTTCATTCATCCAGCCGCGCATGGCCGGGTCCAGGCTCAGCGCCAGCACCTTGACCAGCACACCGCCTTCGCCGACCTCGGCCACCGGCTCGTCGGTGTGCTGCCAGTCGGCGGCCTTGGGCAAGCCCTGCGGGCGGGCAGCCAGGCGCACCTGGTGGTTGCGGATGGTGGTCGTGTCGAGGGTGGTCATGGCTTTGCTCCTTTGCGGTGATCGGATCGTATCGACGGGCACGCGCTGGCCGCGTCGCTCAGGCGTCAGCGCTTGGTCGGTACGCGGCTCAGACGGGGTCAGTGGCTGGCTTCGCCGCCGCAGCGGTGGACCTCGATCGTCACGTGTTTCAGCAGCCCCAGCGCCGCCAGCCGCTGGCGGTAGGCCGCTGCCGGCAACGGGGCGTCGGCCACCACCGCCAGCGCCGCGCTGTAGGCCTGCGCGCCCACTTGCCAGACATGCAGGTCGGCCAGCTTGGCGTCGCCGTCGGCTTCAATCAGATCGCGGATGCGTTGTGTCAGCGCAGGGTCTTCGGTGGCATCGACCAGCGCACGCGCGGTGCTGCGCAACAGGCGCAAGGACCATTGGCCGATGACCGCGGCGCCCAACAGCGCCACCGCCGGGTCCAGCCAGGCCAGGCCGAATCAGGCGCCGCCGGCCAGCGCAGCAATGGCCAGCACCGATGTGAAAGCGTCGGCCAACACGTGCAGGTAAGCGGCGCTGAAGTTGTGATCGTCTTGGGGCGCATGCGTGGCAGGCTGGGCAGGAGCGTCGGCGGGCGCGTTGTCATGTCGGTCGTCATGCCCATGCCCATGCCCATGCCCATGCCCATGTCCGTGTCCATGGCCATGTCCGTGCTCAGGCCCGCGCCCGCGCGCGAGCAGCCCCACACTCACCAGATTGACGACCAGGCCGAGCACCGCCACCGCCAGCGCCTCGCGGTAGATGACCTCGCGCGGCACGCGCAGCGCCGACACCCCTTCCCAGGCCAGCCACACCGCAACGCCCAACAGTGCCAAGCCGCTGGTGTAGGCCGCCAGCACCTCGATCTTCCAGCCGCCGAAGGCAAAGCCCGCCGAGCCGCCCACCAGGGCGCGGTGGTTGGCTGCACGCTGCGACAGCCGGTAGGCCAGCACTGCGCCGCCCAGCGCCAGCGCATGCGTGCCCATGTGCCAGCCATCGGCCGTGAGCGCCAGAGACGCGGTCCACCAACCGGCCAGCAGTTCGACCGCCATGGTCAACAGCGTCAGCGCTGCAACCCAGCCAAGCGCGCGTTGGCGTTGCGCCTGTCCGCTGTCGGCAAAAGCATGCGGATGCTCGAAGGGCTCGAGGTCGTGACGGTGCAGCAGGTTCATCGCATTTCCTGGGCAAGCAGAGCGCCTTGCTGACCGGCCCTGGCGTGGACCGATCGTTGGTCGCGTCGGTGGTCAAACACACGCGGTTGCCGGCGTGCAGGCCGTCCGATCGGCGTGACGTTTCAGCGCTAAACGCCGGGTACGAAAAGCCTGTGCACGGCACGCGCCTTCCTACAATCGCCAGCACCTTACCGCAGCCGCGGACGGCAGCACCAGGAGCAGAAGATGGCCACCCACGCCGACCCCGACCTGTCCCACATCACACCGCGAGACCAGGCCGAGATCCTGGCCCAGGCGCTGCCCTACATCCGCAAGTTCCACGGCAAGACGCTGGTCATCAAGTACGGTGGCAACGCGATGACCGACCCGGCGCTGCAGCAGGACTTCGCCGAGGACGTGGTGCTGCTGAAACTGGTGGGCATGAACCCCATCGTCGTGCACGGCGGCGGGCCGCAGATCGACGACGCGCTGGCCAAGATCGGCAAGAAGGGCACCTTCATTCAAGGCATGCGCGTGACCGACGAGGAGACGATGGAGGTCGTCGAATGGGTGCTGGGCGGTGAGGTGCAGCAGGACATCGTCGGCCTCATCAACGCCGCCGGCGGCAAGGCCGTGGGCTTGACCGGCCGTGACGGCGGCATGATTCGCGCGCGCCGGCTCATGCTGCCCGACAAGGACGACCCGACGAAAGAACACGACATCGGCTCGGTCGGCGAGATCACCGCCATCGACCCCAGCGTCGTCAAGGCGCTCCAGGACGACCAGTTCATTCCCGTCATCAGCCCGATCGGTTTCGGCGAGCGCAACGAGTCCTACAACATCAACGCCGACCTCGTGGCCGCCAAGCTGGCCACGGTGTTGCAGGCCGAAAAATTGGTGATGCTCACCAACATCCGCGGCGTGCTCGACAAGGATGGGCAGCTGATCACCGATCTGACGCCGCGCGCCATCGACGAGCTGATCGCCGACGGCACCATCAGCGGCGGCATGCTGCCCAAGTTGAGCGGCGCCATCGACGCGGCCAAGAGCGGCGTCAACGCGGTGCACATCGTCGACGGCCGGGTGCCGCACGCGATGCTGCTGGAGATCCTGACCGACCAGGCCTACGGCACGATGATCCGGTCGTATTGAGTCGATCCGGGGTACCCGCGCCACGTCGACACAGCCCGAGACGTTGCGAGCAAAGCCACGAAGAGGCAGCGCAAACCCCGAGGTCTTCCACTGCATGCTGCGCATTTTCTGCGCGATGCGCCGTGACAACGATCAACTCAGTAACGAACCGTGCCGCATGGCCGGCCGGCGGTGCCGTCGGCGGTCAAAACGTCTTGATTGCCGATGTTCCGAGGGTCGGCGGCAAAACCTTCGATCGCGATCTCCTCAAACCCGTCGAAGCGGCGGGGCCTGACGCGCTGATCCGCCAGGCTGTGCTAATTGAACGCATTTACTCGTACGGTGAAACGCGCTACTACGTCAAGGGCGTTCCGCTGGGCCAGCAGTTCAAGACCGAGGCCGCCGCACGCTCTGAAGTCGCTCGCCGCATCAGCGCCGGCACGCTGGGCAGCCTGCCGCTTGCCGCCCAACAAAAGACGCCCCAAAAATCCAGCTTGGTCTCGCTGCCTGGCAACGACGGCATCGTTCAGATGACTGGCGGCGGCGAAAACTTCGTCGTTGAACTCAAGGCGCGCCGGGATCTGCGCAACGGTGTCATGCAAGACACCGGCTTTGTTGCGGTCAGAGTTTCCAAGTATTCGATCGAGAGCGACGCCAACAGCCTGCCGCGGACAGCGTATGGCTACCCGCTTTCCAGCCAAACGAAAAACACGCTGATCCGGACTCCCGCCGGCGGGGTGATCACCGACCTGGCGCAGGCCCGCCAGCGCACCCGCGAACTCGTGGCATCCAGAGCGCTCACCACGGTGAGCGCAGCCGAGGCCAAGGAGTTGTCCGACGCCAGCCCACTGGCGAAGCCGGTCGCAGCGATGGACAACCTGGACCGGGTCAAGTACCTTTTGCAGGAAACGCTGCGCAGGCTGCCTCCAGGCATTGCAGCCGAACTGGAGGCGATGCTGACATCGCCCGCAACCCTGGTGATGATGGGCGCGTTCTGCGCCGCGCAGGCCGTACCGGGTCTCGGCATGGCCTCGCTGCTCGTGGGCGCTCTGCTGCTGGGCAACGACATTCTGGACACGGGCGGGAAGATGGTTGGGGCAGTCCAGCTGGCGCTCTCCGCGTCGTCGCACGCCGAGTTGGTGACCGCGGGCAAAGGCATGGCCGAAGCGCTGGCGCACGGCGCCGTCAGCGTCGCGTCGTCGGCTGTAGGCAACCGGGCGGGCAAGGCCTGGAAGAACGCCACCAGCGGTGAGCCGACTTCGCTTCGCACACTCACTACGACCGTCAAAAACTACCAAGCGGGCAAAGCCACGCCCGAGCAAGTGCGCCGTGCGGCCATCGTCGCCATGCAGGAAAAGCGGGCTGCCGCCGGGACTGCCAACGTGGCCAAAGACGCGCCCACCCCGCCGCCACAAACCACGACCCAAGCCGCTGCCCCAAATTCGACCGTGCCCATCAAGCGCTCGGGCACTGCACAAGCACCGACCCGTCAAACCGCGCCCGACCCTGCGGTGGCACAAGCTGCGGCCGGGCAGCGTGCAATAGCCAAAACATCGGAGGGGGTCTTTGCCGACAAGACGCTGCAAGGCCAACTCAGCCAGCGCCTGATCAAAGACGCGCGCACCAACCCATCGAAGAACGCCACGGCTTCAATCGACCCGCAGGTGGTGCAGGCTTCGGCCGTGCAGCTGTTCATGCCGAAGTTGCTGCAGTCGGTATTCGGTGGCCGCACCATTACCAAGACCGCCACCGACGCCTTCACCGCCCGCGCCACGGCGTGGGCCAAGCAAGAGTCGCCCAGCAACCCTGCCGGCGCGCTCGAGAGGCTGGCTGCTTCCCCGGCTTTGCAGTCGACGGTGGTGCGGGCCACGGTGATCGATCAACTCACGGGGTCCACCGTGGCATCGATGAAGGTGCTGGGTGCCAGCCAGCCGGTAGCCGCGCGCGCGCTGTCTGCGTTGCGCCAGCGGCTCGCCACCGCGCTCGATCGCACTTCTCCCGGTACTGGAGCTCAGGCCAAACTGCTCGAGCCCAACGCGGGCGCTGCGCGCACCGCTCTGTTGCGCGAGCAGGTCGGCGTCGAACTGGGCGGGTCGACACCGCTGGCTTCCGCCGTGCAGGCGCAGTTAAAGGCCAAAGGCACAGTTGAACGCGATCTGGTCAATGTGCTGGCCAGTCCGCAAACGCGGATCTCCACCATGACCAGCGCGCTCGTCGAGCGGTGGCAAGGCAGCTCGGGCCAGGAGCCGCTGCTGGATGGCAAGTCGCAGCGCACCTTGCGCAAAGCGATCGAAGGTCAGCTGGCCGGCATGCCCGGCGACGTTGCCAAGGAGCAATACCTCAAGGATTTGGCGGCCAGCGGGCAAACGCGGGCGCGGATGGCCCGTGGCGAACCCGATGCAGGCCAGGCCGTACGCAAGGCGAAGAAGCAGGAAACCCCCGCGGCGGAGGCGCCGGTGCCTGCGTCGACGGCACGCCTGCCGGGGGAGTCGACCGAAAACTACCTCGCGCGCATGGGTGTGAAGCGGTCGATGAGCGACGAACAGCGGCACGCCGCCGAAGCGACCGGGATGCGCATGTCGAGCAAGCCCGGGAACAAGCCTGCCGGGGACTCGAAGCCTGACGCGGCCAGCGGACAGACCTTCAAGGCCCGCAGTGCAGCGCTGCAGCGCGACCTGGCCGCGGCCGAGGTGTCTGCGCTGCCGCAAGCGGTGCTGCAAGCCGATTCCAAGCTGCTGTCGTCTCTGGGGCGCGACGAGTTGGCGAACCTGCGCGCCCGCCTGGCACCCCGAGGCGTTGCACTGGCCGAAGGCGTGCCGCAAACCCAAGCCAGCGTGAAGGCGCTGGCACGGCTGGACACTGCCGCACTGAGCGGCCCGATTCTTCGCACCGTGGGTTTCGACTTCGGCGCCAACGCGCTGCTGGACGGCAACCCCACTTTGATGAAAGCCGCGCGGGGCTACGCGGTTCGGAGCCTGGCGGCGGGCCAGGACCCGTCCAGCATCGTCGAACACTTGAAGATCCTCTTCGTTGGCAAGCTGGACAAGAGAACCGGCGCTGTCATCGCACCGCCTCTCTGGAACACGCTGGACGCCGCGCAGGCTTTGCCCCGTGGCGCTGCAGCCGGCAGCGCCGCTCAGCGCCAGGCCATGGACTACGCGCTGGCCACCTATTACCAGTTCGCCAGCCAGGGTGCCACCGCGCCGGCTGGCGGCGCAGGTGCTGGGCAGTGGCTCGGCACCGTGCGGACTTACGCCGACACCGCGCCGGCACAACGCCCCACAGCCCCGTGGCCCGAGGCGCGTTGGAGCAATCTGCAGCAGCATTTGGTGTACGACGTTCAGCTCCCGATTTACGTCAACAGGTTTCTCGGGGGCGGACGGCCCGGCGGTGTGCCCCAGCCCTACACACTGCCTGGGCTGGGCCCGACGAAGAAGGCGGCCCAAGCCGCCGCGGGCATCACACCGTCCTACGAGCGCAACCCCAGGATACCGGCGAAGAGCGAGCGCACGGCATTTTCGAATCCGATCTACGACCGCACGTTCGGTGGCGCGGGCATCGAGCGCACCGTCATCGGTATCGACATCAAGAAACTGCCTGGTTACCAAGACACCGTCGCTTTCTTGCGCAAGCGCAACATGGTTCTGCATGACTGGGACAACGGTTTGGCCACCGCGCCGGGTGGCCGCAGTGTGCGCATCCAGGCCGAATTGGAGCGAGCCGTTGCCGCCGAGCCGGCGGGCGGTGGCGCCCACATGAAAGCGCAGGACCGGTTGCAGGATTTCACCCGCCGCTTTACCAGCAGCGACCGCGTGGTGCTCACGCGCAACGCGTACGACCTGATGACCATCTCCACGGGCCGGGGCCCCAACAACTGCATGACCATCAAGCCGAACAAGGTGGGAACCTGGAGCCAGACCTTGGCGGGCAGCATCACAGAGGGGACACTGGGTATCTACATCGCCAAAAACACCGACCCCACGCTGGCCCGTTCGAGTGCGAACTCGGTGGTCAACCGGTATCGGTCCGCAATGGGGTCGAGCGACACCATCCTGGGTGGAAATTACACGTTCTTCGGCAAATCCACAGCGATGCCGGATGGTGTGGTGCAGCAGATTGCCGATCACGTCGATACGACGTTCAATGCCAATGGCCAAGCGGCCGGGCGCTATGTTGTCCATCCCGACGTTTATGCAGAACGGATGTTCGAAATCGACTGGCCGCCGTGATGGCAGGACGTCGCTGCGGTTTGGCAGTGATTCAGTCGGCGTACATGGCCCATGCGACTCACGCCGCTACGATGACGGTGTGATACCGCCCCGGCGCGCTGCCCGCTCAACCCCGGTCTGGCTCTTCGACCTTGACGACACGCTGCACGACGCATCCGGCGCGTCGATGCGGGAATTGCATGTCTCGATGGGCGAGTACATCCAAGGCACGCTGGGCCTGACGAAGTCGGAGGCCGACGCGCTGCGCCGCCGCTACTGGCTGCGCTACGGCGCCACGCTGCTGGGCCTGGTCAAGCACCATGCCGTCAAATCGGCGCACTTCCTGCACCACACGCATCTGCTGCCGGGGCTGGAGCAGCGGGTGCGCGGCCACGCGGCCGACATCGCGGCGCTGAAACGGCTGTCTGGGCGCAAGTTCATCCTCACCAATGCGCCGGCGGCCTATGCGGCGCGCGTGCTCGATGTGTTGGGCATCGGCGCGCTGTTCGAGGGTGTGATCGCAATCGAGCAGATGCACATGTTCGGTAAGCTGCGCCCCAAGCCCGACGCCCGCATGCTGCGGCGCCTGGCCGCGCGGCTGCGTGTGGCAACGTCGCGCTGTGTGCTGGTCGAAGACACGTTGGTGCACCAGAAGGCCGCGCGACGTGTCGGCATGGCCACCGTGTGGATGCAGCGCTGGTTGCCGCCACACGCACGCCAGGCACCAGCCCGTGTGCTGCGCCGGCCGGCATATGTGGACCGCCGCGTGTCCCGGCTGCGTGATTTGCGCTGATCGAGCATTGGACGTTGGACGTCGGACGTTAGGGGTGGGACGTTGGACTTCCAGCATCGGGCATTGGCATTGGGCGTTGCAGCGCGCCGCGCCGCGCCGGCGTGCCGGGTGGGGTCAGCCCTGCACAATTAAGTCACGCGCCACACGGTGTTTACCTGCAATAAAAGCCCTGTGGGCCGTGTGCCAGAATCGCCGCGCACCACGGCAGCGGGCCCCGTTCCAGCCCACCGACCCGCTACCCAATCGTCGCCCTCCCAGCCTGCCCGCAGCGGCGCCGTCGCCTGCATTCCACCGCGTTTTACGCCCTGCCGCCGACCCCCGCTGCGCTGCCACCGATGTCCGCCCTGCCCCAAGACGCGCCGCAGGACGGCAAAACCGGCGACACGGTGCAGCCCGAGGCTACGGCGCCGCCGGTTACCGCTGCGGCGCGCAAGCGCCCCAAACCGGGCGAGCGCCGGGTGCAGATCCTGCAGACGCTGGCCGGCATGCTTGAGCAACCCGGCGCCGAGCGCATCACCACCGCGGCGCTGGCGGCGCGGCTGGACGTGAGCGAAGCCGCGCTGTACCGCCACTTCGCCAGCAAGGCGCAGATGTTCGAAGGGCTGATCGAGTTCATCGAAACCAGCGTTTTCACGCTCATCAACCAGATCGTCGAGCGTGAGCCGAATGCCGCACTCCAGGCGCAAAAAATCGCCACCGTGCTGCTGCAGTTCGCCGAGAAGAACCCAGGCATGACGCGGGTCATGGTCGGCGACGCGCTGGTGTTTGAACACGAACGCTTGAACGCCCGCATGAACCAGTTTTTCGACCGTGTCGAATCGCAGCTGCGTCAGAGCTTGCGCGGGGCCGCCCAGGCCGCCGGCTCCGCCACGCCCACTGTCGACGCACAGGTGCTCGCTTCCACCATCACGGCGCTGGTCGTCGGGCGGTTGCAGCGATATGCCCGCTCTGGCTTCAAGCGCGCGCCCACCGAGCACCTGGAAGCCGCGCTGCAGCGTCTGTCCTGCTGAGGCGGCTGGGATGTTGGAAGTCCAGGCCGGCGGCGCCCGGCTGCAGTTGCTGCCGCAGTGCGCGGCGTATTTGCCCGGCTCAGACATGCTGCTGGTGGCCGACGCACACATCGGCAAAGCACAGTCTTTCCGCCGCCTGGGCGTGCCGGTGCCCGGCGGCACCACGCAAGGCACGCTGCAGCGGCTGAGCGACGCGGTGGCCGCCACCGGCGCCCGGCACATCGTCTTCCTCGGTGACCTGCTGCACGCGGCGCGCGGCCGCAGCACCGACACGCTGGCACGCGTGGCCGCCTGGCGAGTGCTGCATGCCGATCTGCAGTTGACGCTGGTGCGGGGCAACCACGACCGCAGCGCCGGCGACCCGCCGGCCGACTGGCGTGTGCTGTGTGTGCCCGAGCCGCTGCGGCTGGCCGGCCTGGCGCTGTGCCTGGGCCACCACCCCGAGCCGGACCCCCAGGGCGACTACATGCTGGCCGGCCACGTGCACCCCGGAGCCATCGTTCACGGCGGTGCGCATGAGCGCCTGCGGCTGCCGTGTTTTCACTTCGGCCCCGCCGTCGGCGTGCTGCCGGCCTTTGGTGAATTCACCGGCATGCACGTGCTGCCGCGCGGCCCGCAGGACCGCATTTACGTCAGCACCGGCGACGCGGTGCGTGCTTTGCCCAACCTACACTGTCCTGCATGAACAGCGCCTTCGAACACCTGCTGCAACGGGCCGAATCGCTGCTGGCGCGGCTGGAGCTGATCCTGCCGCAGCCGGCCGCAGCACCCGACTGGGCTACTGCGGTGGCCTGGCGCTGGCGCAAGCGCGGCAGCTTCGGCGGCATCGGTGGAGCCCGCAGCGCCGGCACGCTGGTGCCGGTACGGCATGTGGCCAGCATCCGGCTGGCGCAGTTGCACGAGGTCGAGCCGCAGAAGCAGCGCCTGCTGCGCAACACCGAGCAGTTCGTGGCCGGCCGCGGCGCCAACAATGTGCTGCTGACCGGCGCGCGCGGCACCGGCAAGAGCAGCCTGATCAAGGCCTGCCTCAACCACTTTGCGCCGCAAGGGCTGCGCCTGATCGAGATCGACAAAACCGACCTCGTCGACCTGCAGGACGTCGTCGACATCGTGGCCGAGCGGCCCGAGCGCTTCGTCGTCTTTTGCGACGACTTGAGCTTCGACGAAGGCGAGCCTGGCTACAAGGCGCTGAAGAGCGTGCTCGACGGCAGCATTGCGCAGGCCAGCGACAACCTGCTGATCTACGCCACCAGCAACCGCCGGCACCTACTGCCCGAGTACATGAAAGACAACCTGAGCTACACGCACACCGACAACGGCGAGGTGCACCCCGGCGAGGTCATCGAAGAGAAGATATCGCTCAGCGAACGCTTCGGCCTGTGGATCAGCTTTTACCCATTCACGCAGGACGAGTATCTGGCCATCGTCGCGCAGTGGCTGCGCGGCTTCGGCACGTCCGACGCGGCGATTGCAGCAGCACGCGCCCAATCGCTGGTCTGGGCATTGGAGCGGGGCTCGCGCTCCGGCCGCGTGGCGCAGCAGTTTGCGCGCGACTACGCCGGGCGTCACGGCAGCGCAGCGTGACGGACGCAGGTGCAGATGCAGATGCTGGTGCCGATGCCGGCGCAAGTGCAGCGGAGCGCGTACCGGTGGACGTGGCAGTCGGTGTGCTAATCGATGGCGACGGCCGCTTCCTGTTGACCAGCCGTCCGGCAGGCAAGGTCTACGCCGGCTACTGGGAGTTTCCGGGTGGCAAGGTCGAGCACGGCGAGAGCATCGAAGCTGCGCTGCGGCGAGAGCTGCACGAAGAACTTGGCATCACGATTGGCGCCGCCCAGCCGTGGCAGATCGAGCTGATGGACTATCCGCATGCCCGCGTGCGCCTGCACTTCTGCAAGGTCCTGGCTTGGCAGGGCGAGTTCGAGATGCGCGAAGGCCAGGTCATGGCCTGGCAGACGCTGCCGGTAAGCGTGCAGCCGGTGCTGCCTGGCACCGTGCCGGTGCTGGCCTGGTTTGCTGCCGAGCGCGGTTTCATCGGCGCCACCCACGTGCCCATTCCTGCCGAGCCCGGCAGGTAGACTGCCTTAATGGACTGGCTGGACAACATCCGATGGGACCGTGACGGTCTGGTGCCGGTCATCGCCCAAGAAGCCGGCAGTGGCGACGTGCTGATGTTCGCGTGGATGAACCGCGAGGCGGTGGCCGCTACCGCTACCCGCGGCCAGGCCGTCTATTGGAGCCGCTCGCGCCAGCGCCTGTGGCACAAGGGCGAAGAGTCCGGCCACGTGCAGCAGGTGCACGAGATGCGCATGGATTGCGACAACGACGTGCTGCTGCTCAAGGTCACGCAGCAGGGTCATTCTGCAGGCGAGCCCGGCATCGCCTGCCACACCGGCCGTCACAGCTGTTTCTATCAGCGGCTGGATGGCACTCGGTGGCAGGCCGTCGAGCCGGTGCTCGTCGACCCCGAACGCATCTACACCAGGTAAATGAGCGACGACACTCTGGCGCGCCTGGCCGCCGTGATCGAGGGCCGCCATCCCGCGGCCGGCGGCGATGCGGCCACGAGTTACGTGGCGCGCTTGTTTTCCAAGGGCACCGACACCATCTTGAAGAAGATCGGTGAAGAAGCCACCGAGGTCGTGATGGCAGCGAAGGACGGTGACCGCACGCGCATCGTGGTTGAGACGGCTGACTTGTGGTTTCACTGCCTGGTGGCGCTGGCGCACTTTGGCCTCAAGCCGGCCGACGTGCTGGCTGAGTTGCAGCGGCGTGAAGGCCTGTCGGGACTGGATGAATTTGCGCTGCGAAAAGCGCAGCAACGCTTTGACTCAGGGGAGAGTGCATGAACAACGACGTGGTGAGTGCAGGCGCGGTGGGCGCCGATGAAGGCAATCTCCGCACGCTCACGCATGTGATGTATGCACTCCACACGGTGTCGTGGTTCACCGCCGGGATTCTTTCCGTCGTTGCGATGATCCTGAATTACGTCAAGCGCGACTCGTTGCCCAACGACTTCTACCGCAGCCACTTCCGCTGGCAAAGCCGCAGTTTCTGGTTCACGTTGATGTGGCTGGCCGTGACGTCGCCGCTGTGGCTGCTGTTCGTCTTCCCGGGTGCGGCGGCGTGGTTCGTGGTGGGCCTGTGGTACCTGTACCGCTTCATTCGCGGCTGGTGGGCATTTGTGGAAAACAGGCCGATGCCGGTTTGAGCGGGGCTGCTGCCATGGCTCAGCCCGACCCCGACTGCCTGTTCTGCAAGATCGTGGCCGGCGCGATCCCCTCTCGCAAGGTGTACGAGGATGCGGAGTTGCTGGCCTTCCACGACATCCACCCTTGGGCACCGGTGCATGTGCTGATCATCCCGAAGGTGCACATTGCCACACTGGCCGACGTGGGCCCCGAGCACGACGCGCTGTTGGGCCGCATGCTGGGCCTTGCACCGCAGCTGATGAAGCAACTGGGTGTGCACAACGGCTTTCGCAGCCTGATCAACACCGGGCCGGACGGTCACCAGGAGGTCTACCACCTGCACCTGCATGTGATGGGCGGGCCGCGACCCTGGGTTCGTGCCTAGAAGCCCCGGCTGCCCTATCCCCGCACGGCCGTCCCGCTGCTTGCAGCGCCAGGGTGGCCGCCTCGTAGAATCTGTTTTTATCGCTTGCACAGCGCTGGCTTAGGAGTTCAATCATGGGTTCGTTCAGCATTTGGCATTGGCTGATCGTTTTGTTGGTGGTCGTGGTCATCTTTGGCACCAAGAAGTTGCGCAATATCGGCTCCGACCTGGGCGGCGCCGTCAAGGGTTTTAAGGACGGCATCAAAAGCGGTGGTGAAACCACTGACGACGCCACCGTCGTGCCGCCTTCACAGCAGGTCGGCACCGCCAAGCGCGTCGATCCGCACACGGTCGA
This sequence comes from Rubrivivax sp., assembly GCA_026785885.1. GTDB lineage: Bacteria > Pseudomonadota > Gammaproteobacteria > Burkholderiales > Burkholderiaceae_C > Rubrivivax. The sequence goes on along the minus strand of JAJAZC010000052.1, from coordinate 1,711 downwards.
CGTCGAGGCCAAAACCAAGAGCTGATAGCTCCGGCGCGCACAGCGCCGCGGATCGCCAGTTTTCCCCCGGCTGAACGGCCGCCCGGCCGCCAGCGCAGCCGCCGATCAGCCCAGCGTCGCGCCGCCTCCGGCGCGCCTTTCAGCATCCCGCATGATCGACTTCGGGTTCGACAAGATCGCCCTTATCGGCGCCGTGGCGTTGATCGTCATCGGGCCCGAGAAGCTGCCCAAGGTCGCCCGCACCGTGGGCCATCTGTTCGGCAAAGCGCAGCGCTACGTGGCCGACGTGAAGGCCGAGGTCAACCGGTCTATCGAGCTCGACGAGCTGAAGAAGATGCGCACGCAGTTCGAGGACGCCGCGCGCGATGTCGAGCAGAGCGTACGCACCGAGGTCAACGATGCAGCGCGCGCATTCGAGACCGATTGGAAGTCGGCTACCGGCGGCATCGGCCATGACCACGGCAGCACAGCCGGCAGCAGCGACCACGCGCTGGCGCCGCCACCGCCGAGCTACAGCCACCCGAAGAAGCAGTGGCGGTTGAAAAAAGGCGCCATGCCGCAGTGGTACAAGCAGCGCGCCGGCATCCGCACCAAGGCTTTGTCGGGTGCGGCACGGGTGGCGCGGTACCGGTCGCCGGGCATCAAGGGACCGGTGGGGCGCTGAGTGGCTGACGATCCGCAAGGCAGCAAGAAAGACGAGCTCGACGGCAGCGAAGCGCCGTTCGTCTCGCACCTGGTCGAACTGCGTGACCGGCTGATCCGCGCCGTTATTGCTGTGGCCATCGGGTTCGCCGCGCTGGCACTGTGGCCCGGGCCGTCGGGGCTTTACGACTTGCTGGCCGCGCCGCTTGTCGCACACCTGCCCAAAGGCGCGACGCTGATCGCCACCAACGTCATCAGCCCGATCCTGGTGCCGCTGAAGATCACGTTGATGGCGGCCTTCATGCTGGCGCTGCCGGTGGTGCTGTACCAGGTGTGGGCTTTCGTGGCGCCGGGCCTGTATTCGCACGAGAAAAAGCTGGTGCTGCCGCTGGTGGTTTCCAGCACGCTGCTGTTCGTGGCCGGCGTCGCTTTCTGCTACTTCCTGGTGATCCCGGGCATGAGCAAGTTCATTCAGGCCTTCGCACCCGCCAGCATCACGGCAGCACCTGACATCGAGCAGTACTTCGGCTTTGTGCTGACGTTGTTTCTGGTCTTCGGCATCGCTTTCGAGGTGCCGATCGCGGTCATCGTGCTGGCCCGCATGGGTGTTGTCACCATCGTGCAGCTCAAGCAGTGGCGCGGCTACTTCATCGTCGGCGCTTTCGTCATCGCGGCGGTGGTCACGCCACCCGACGTGATCTCGCAGTTGGCACTCGCGATACCGATGTGCATCCTGTACGAGGTCGGCATCGTCGCGGCGCAGTTGTTCATCAAACACACCAAGGCACCGCCGGCCGAAGCTGGCACCGCTGGCGACAAGCCAGCCACCTGAGAGGGCGTGACCGAGAACACGGCAGGCCCGGCAAGCCGCGCGGGCCGGGGCTTTTCGGGCCCCGGGTATCCGCCGAGCGCGCACGCCGGGCGCCGCTGATAGTCTGATTTCCACGCGCCGCTCAGAGCGCGGGGAGACTGACTTGATGCGCCTGCTGTTGCCGCTCTTGCCGCTGGTGCCGCTGGTGCCGCTGGTGCCGCTGGTGCCGCTGGTGCCGCTGGTGCCGCTGGTGCCGCT
>JAJAZC010000051.1 GCA_026785885.1 Rubrivivax sp. | reverse complement strand
GGCTGAGCCCGCGCGTGGCAGGCCGGAAGGCCTGTCACGGCTGGCGAAGGCGCGAGCGCGATTTCACGCGCAAGGGCTGAGCCCGCACGTGGCAGGCCGGAAGGCGGCAGTCTTCACTGCGGGCTGATGAGCACCCGGCCGCCGAGCGCCGGCACCACCAGACGCAGCCCCTGCTGCGTCACGTCTGCCCCACCCGGTGCCAATGCATCACGCCAGACACCCAGTGGCGCGCCGGCCGGCAGCACCACGGTGACGGTGCGCGCCACCTCGGCATTGTTGGTGGCGGTCACGGCCCAGGTATCGCCCAGGCGGCGCAGCAGCACCAGCACATGGGCGTCAGCCAGCAGCGGTGCGTCCACGCTGCCGCGGCGCAGCACGGCGTGGTCGTTGCGCAGGCGGATCAGCTTTTTGAACTCCGCCAGCAAAGCCAGATCGGGCCGGCCGCCTTCATCGGCCCACGGGTAGGTGGCGCGGTCGAAGGGATCGTCGCCGCCTGTCAGGCCGACCTCATCACCGTAGTACACGCTGGGCGCGCCGGGGTAGACCATCTGGAACAGCACGGCCAGCTTCAGACGTTGCTTGGCCAGCGTGGTGGCCGCGGCGTCCCGGGTGTCGTCGTGCCAGCCAAAGACATGCAGCGCACGCGCCTGATCGTGTGAGGACAGCAGGTTCATAGCGCGTGAAAGGCCTGCGGCGGATAGGCCTCGCGCATCAGCTCCAGCTGGCGCACCAGCACCGCCGCATCGCCACCGGCCGCATAGGCCTGCACGGCGTTGCGGAAGATGTAGTTCATGGTGCTGTCGAACATGTCGCCCAGGAAGTACTTCGACGCGTCAAACCAGGTCTCGGCCACCGTTAACGCGTCCGGCTTGTGGGCTTTCAGCGCCGCGCGCCACTCGCGCCAAAAGTCGTCGGGCACCCAGGGCGCCACGTCCATGCGCCAGCCGCTGGCGCCGCGGTCCAGCCACAGCTTGGTGACCGAGTCGCGGTCATGAATCGCGTAGCGCCGCCAACCCGGGCTGGCCTTGTCCAGCTCCGGTAGATCGGCGATGTCGACCCAACCCTTGAACTGCTTGTCGGCGTCCGACTGCGCCGGGTCGAAGCGGTACCAGCCGGCATACGGTGAATCGCTGCGGATGCGGCCGCCTTCAAATGCGCCGCGGCCTTTGAAGTTGCCGTAGCGGTCGAAGTAGATCGAGTCGGCGCCGGTGTGGTTGAGGCTGGTATCCGGAATGACGCGGATGCCGCGGCGCGCGGCTTCGCGGGTCAGGCGCTCGAAATCGGCGTTGCTGCCGAAGGCCGGGTCGATGTTTTTGTAGTCGGCGGTGTCGTACTTGTGGTTGCTGCTGGCGCGGAATACCGGCGTCATGTAGATGGTGTTGGCACCGAGCTCGCGGATGTAGTCGAGCTTGTCGATCAAGCCGGCCAGATCACCGCCGAAGAAGTCGTTGTTGTGGTGCGCGTCAGAGCCGTGACCGCTGCCCGGCAGCCAGGGCTTGTCGAGCCAGTTCTTGTGCATCTCTACGGTGCCCGCGTGATAGCGCGCGACGCCGGGCTGCGGGTCGTTGCCTTTGTCGCCGTTGCGAAAGCGCTCGGGGAAGACGTAGTAGTAGACGGCGTCGGCTGCCCAGGCCGGCACCTTGACGGCGGGGGCATAGAGGGGCTGGCGGACGCGCCGCACGGTTCCAGTGGCACGGGCGGTGGCCGGGGCGGTGGCAGGGGCGGTGACGGCGCCCGTCGCAGTGCCCACCGTCACGGGCGCGTCAGCCACGGCCCCAACGCCGCCGCTGCCTTTTTCACGCGTCCAGAACACCGCGTCGGCGTTGTTCTGCAGCGCGAACAGGCGGCCGTTGATGGAGGCCTCGAACCAGTAGCCGTGAATGGCGACGTCGGTAAAGCGGTGCTGCGCCGTCCAGCGCTCGACGCTGCCGCCGTCGGTTTGCTTTTGCATAGCCACCCGCGCGCGCTCGGTGTAGACCAGCACCTCCTGGTTGCCTTCTAGCCGGCGTTGTTCGATAACCAGCGTCAGCTTGTCCACACCCCCCGCCGCGGTGACGCTGAAGTCGACCGTGCTGCCCGCCGTCACCGCGCCGAAGGGTTGTTTGTGCTGCAGCGCGCGCGAGTCGAAGCGCAGGCTCAGCGCCACCGGGTCGGTGACGGCAGCAACGCGCGGGTCGGCAAAGGACTTCGGCCCGACGCTCAACTGCGGCCGGCCGCCGGCCCAGGCCAGGCGCAGCGTGTGCTCGCCATCGAAGCTGCGCACGAAGTTGCCGCCGCCGACGCCGCCCTCACCGATGCTGGCCGCGGCCGACCCGCCGGCGTCGGCAATCTTGAATTCATGCCGGCCGCTGGCCTTGAGGTTCAGGTAGTAAGCGTCGCAGCTGAACTGAAAGGCGTAGTCGTCCAGCGCGGCCCAGTTGTTGGGTGTGCCGCGCAGGAACAGCGTGGTGCTGCCCAATGGCGGGCCGCCTTCGCCCACCGGGCAATCTTCTATGCGCAGTTCAGGCCGGTTGTCGTTCATCGTCACGGTGAAGCGGTGGCTGCCGGCAAAGCGGCGTTTAATTTCGGCGCCGCGCGGCAGCAGCACGCGGCCGTCGCGCGAGCCCCAGTCGGCATCGGCGCTCCAGCCTTCGTCGGCGAGCTTGAAGCTGTGCTCGCCACGGAGCCGGGTCACCAACTCCCAGCGCCGGCAGGCCCAGGTGAAACGCAGTGCTTCGGCGGCGGCCCAGCCGTTGAAGCTGCCGCGCAGGTACAGCGCGCGGCCTTGCAGCGGGTCGGGCTTGCAGGTGGCATCGGCCTGGGCAACAGCGTCGGGCGCGGGTGCTGCTGGTGCTGCTGGTGCGGCTTGCACGGCTGGTGCTGCTTGCACCGCTGGTGCAGCCTGCGCTGCTGTCGCAGGCGTCGGCTGCACGGCCTGGGCCGCCACCGCCGGCACCGCCGGCACCGCGGCCGTGCAGCAGGCCAGCCTCAGCGTCAGCATCAGAGCAAGCACTAGCGCCCAGCGCTTGCCGTGTGCCTTCATTGCACGCGCTTGTAGCTGCTGTAGCCCTGCGGTGTACTCAGCCGCGGCTTCAGCACCCAGGCCGTCTGCGGCGGCATGCGCGTGCGCAGCATTGCAGCCTGCAGCCGCAGCACGCGGCCGCTCAACTGGTCGACCAGGTTCTCACCGTCCATCAGCTTGGAGTCGGCCACCAGCACCGTGGTGTCGACCCCGGTGGTGGCGGTGTTGACGAGCACCAGCACGGTGTCGCCCGCGCGGTCGGTGTGGCGCTCGAAGGCGATGACGTTGCTGCTGGCTTCGGCGCTGCGGAAGTCGCCCACGCGCAGTGCGCAGTGGGCCTTGCGCAAGGCCACCAGCTGGCGCGTCCAGGCCAGATCGGGGTGCTCGGCGGCCACACGGTCCCAGCGCATGGGGCCGCGCATCTCGGGGTCGTCGCCGCCCTCCATCGCGACCTCGCTGCCGTAGTACAGGTTGACGGCACCCGGCAACGTGAACTGCAGCACCTGCGCCAGTTTGCGTGCCGCGGCGTCCGGCACCGTGGTGGCCAGGCGGGCCGTGTCGTGGTTGTCCAGGTAGACCCAGCTTTTGAGCAGGTGCTCGTAATCGGCATCAGCGATTAGGCGCGTCAGCATGCGCTGGAAACTCGCGCCGTCCAGCTCACGGTTGACAGTGGCGATCATCAGACTGCGCAGGCCGAAGTGCATGACACCGTCGACCGACGGGAACCATTCGCGCGGGTAGTTCGGAATCTCGCCGACGATTAGCGAGCCGGGCTTTTGCTGGTGCGCCGCGCGGGTCAGCTCGGCCAGCACGTTGAAGCCGATGTCGAAGGCCACGTCCAGCCGCCAGCCGTCGACACCATGTTGGAGATAGCTACGCACCACCGAGTCGGGTGCTGCATAAACATGCTCGCGCACCTGGACGTTTTCCAGGTTCAGCTCCGGCAGGTTCTGCGCGTTCCACCAGGTGCGCGCACCGCCCTCGTACTGCGGCCCGAAGACGAACCAATCACGGTAGGGGCTGCGCACATCCGCCAACGCCTGCTGGAACACCGGCGCGTTGCGGCCCATGTGGTTGAAGACACCGTCCAGCACCAGCTTCATGCCGCGGCGCTTGAGCTCTGCGGCCAGCGCCGTGACGTCGGCACGGGTGCCGAATTCAGGCGACACGGCGTTGTGGTCCAGCGCGTCGTACTTGTGGTTGGTAGTGCCCAGGTGCACCGGGTTGAGGTACAGCACGTCGGCACCGAGCTGCTGCACGTAGTCGAGCTGTGCGCGGGTGCTGGCCAGGTCGCCGCCCCAGAAGTCGATCTCGTGGCTCCAGAGCTTCTCAGCCGGCAGATAGCTGCCGCGCCTGGGCTCGTCGGCCCAGTCGCGCAGCCGCTTGGGCGCCGGGTACAGCGCCCGCTTGGCGGCCAGATCGGCGCTCGGTGCAAAGCGGTCGACCAGCACCTGGTAGACGATGGCGCCGTTGCGCCAGTCGGCCTGCCGCCGGTCGTAAAGGCCCGCGCGCTGCAGGTCGAAAGCGTTGGCGTGGGATGCGCCGGACTGTGCAGCGCTGGCGACAGGTGCGGTAGGTGCGGTCATGGCAACGGTGGCCACCAACGCGGCCCGGACAGATAGGTCGACAGTTTCAACCTTTGACGCCGCCGGCAGTCAGCCCACTGGCGATCCAGCGCTGCGCCAGCAGAAAAACCAGCGTGATCGGCAGCCCGCTCAACACGGCCGCGGCGGCGAAGTCGCCCCACAGGTACTTCTGGTCGTGGAGATAGAACTTGCTGCCCACGGCCAGCGTCAGATTGGGTTCTTCGCGCAGCAGGATGCCGGCCACCGGGTACTCGATGATGGTGCCGATGAAGGCCAGCACGAAGACCACCACCAGGATCGGCACCGCCATCGGCAGCAGCACGTGGCGAAAGGTCTGCCAGTGCGTGGCGCCGTCGACCTTGGCGTTTTCTTCGATCTCGACAGGGATGGTTTCGAAGTAGCCCTTGATGGTCCAGATGTGCATCGCCACGCCGCCCAGGTAGGCCACGATCAACCCGGCGTGCGTCTCGATGCCCAGCCACGGAATGCTTTGGCCTAAGCCTTCGAAGATGGCGTAAATCGCCGCCACCGCCACCGCCACCGGAAACATCTGCAGCAGCAGCATGCCGTGGAGCAGCGCCTGCTTGTGGCCAAAGCCCAGGCGCGCCACCGCATAGGCCGCGGTGGTGCTGATGGTGACGATCAGGACCGACGCAATCGTCGCGATCTTGATGCTGTTCCACAGCCACAGCAGCACCGGAAACGGCGGCTGCACGAAGCTGCCGTCGGGCTGCCGGACAGGGATGCCGAGTGCCAGCTGCCAGTGCTCGAAGCTGATGGTGCTGGGGATCAGCGAGCCGGTGGCGAAGTTGCCGGGCCGCAGGCTGATGCTGATGACCGCCAACAGCGGAAACAGCGTGAAGGCCAGCAGCACCCACAGCGCCGCGTGCGCAGTCCAGACGCGCCAGCGCTGGCCTTTGCCGGTGACGATCATGGCCTGGCTCCTGTGCGTTGGGTCAACCGCAACTGCACCAGCGCCATCACCGCCACCATCACGAAGATCAACGTGCTGATGGCTGCGGCCAGGCCGAAGTTCTGGCCGCTGCCGGTAAAGGCGATGCGGTAGGTGTAGCTGACCAGAATGTCGGTGGTGCCGGCCGGCAGTTTGGTGTTGAGGAAGTCGGGCCTGCCGTCGGTCAGCAAGCTGATCAACACGAAGTTGTTGAAGTTGAAAGCAAAGGCGCTGATGAGCAGCGGCGTCAGCGGCTTGGCAATCAGCGGCGCGGTGATCTTGAAGAAGTTGGCCAGCGGCCCGGCACCGGCAATCGCGCTGGCCTCGTACAGATCAGCGGGGATGGCTTTGATGAGCCCGCTGCACAAAATCATGATGTACGGGTAGCCGAGCCAGGTGTTGACGACGAGGATCATCACCTTGGCCAGCAGCGGGTCGGCAAACCAGGCCGGCCGCAGCCCGAACAGCGCGTCGAGGATGGCGTTGATCTCACCGAAGTTCTGGTTGAACAAGCCTTTGAACACCAGGATGCTGATGAAGCCCGGCACCGCATACGGCAGAAACAGCAGCGTGCGGTACAGCGCACGGTGTTGCAGCGGCTGCCACTCCAGCAGCACGGCCAGCGTCATGCCGAGCACGGTGGAGAACAGCACCGTGAGGCCGGCGAACAGCACGGTCCAGATGAAGATGCTGACGAAGGGGCCGCGGACGTCGGCATCCAGCAGCATGCGGCTGTAGTTTGCAAAACCGATCGCGACCTTGAAGCCGGGCTGGATGCGCTCACCCTGCTGACTTTAGAAAAAGCCGCTGTTGCGGTTGGGCGTGTGGACGGTGCCGGATGCGACATCGCGCAGCGCGCCGCCAGCCGCCGCCTGCCACAGCGGCTCGATGCGGCCGAACTCGCGCAGGCCGGCATAGCGGATGGTCTGGAGGTCGGCAAGCTGACCCGGCAGTTGCGGTTGCAGCTGCAGCACCAGCGGCTGCAGGCTGCTGCGCAAGGCCACCAGCTGGCGCAGGTTCAGCGGCTCGCCCAGCACCGTGCTGCCCAGCGGCTGCAAGGCCACCGGCCGACGCGGCGCGCCGGCCTTCAAATCCAGCGGCGGCGAGACCAACACCGGGCTCGTCACCGCTTCGCCGCTGTCCGCCGGCATCAGCTTCAGCCGCAGCGCATTGCCTTCGGCATGCAGCGTGAACGGCCGCGCCTGCGCTTCATCGACAACCGTTTTCTCCAGCAGGTAGTTGCGTGCGCGGTCCTCATACAGCAGGTTGCTCGACGAGTAGTTGGTAAAGCCTATCTGCACCGTGTAGACCAGCGGGAAGGCCACGAACAACAGCATGCCGGCGATGCCCGGAAACAGGTATTTCCAGGCCATCGACCGTGCCGTGCCGTAGACCCACAAAGCACTGCCGCCCAGTGCCAACGCGCCGACCGCGACAGTGGCCTGCCCGGCCGTCCACAAGCTGAACACCAGCCACAGCAAGGCGAGTGCAAACAGCGAGAGCACAGCCCAGCCCAGCAGCCGCCGGGGAGCCGGCTTCGCTGCGCCGCCGGGTGGGCGTGCAGGGTCGTGACGGGGGGCGCTCGGGGCCACAGCGGTGGTCGCCGTGGTCGCTGTGGTCGCCGTGGTCGCCGTGGGCACGACGGGTGCGGCAGGCATTGCTGGGCGGGTCATTGCTTCATGCGCGCCGCGGCACCGTTTAGCGCGTCCTTGGGCGCCTGGCGGCCGTTGGTGATGGCCTCCAGCGCCGCGTCCATCGCCGGGAAGAAGCGGCCCATCTCGGGGATATTGGGGATGGGCTCGCCAGCGCGCGCGTTGGCCATCGTGGCGGCGATGCGGGGGTCGGCGCTCAACTCGGCGTAGTAGGCCTTGTCGGCCGGCACGCCCAGCGGCACGTCGGCGCTGATCAGCTTCAAGCTCGCGACCGTGAGCAGGTGGTTTTCGATGAACTCGCGCGCCACGTCCTTCAACTTGCTGGGCGCCGTGACCATGCAGCCCAGCACGCCTACGAAGGGCTTGCCCGGCCGGCCCGCGATGGCCGGGATCGGCGCCACGCCGAACTCGATGCCGACCTTGCGCACGTTGTCCCAGGCCCAGGGGCCGTTGATCATCATCGCCACCTGGCCGCGTGCGAAGCCGCCTTCCATCTCAGCGTAGTGCGCTCCCTTGGGCATGTGGCCGTCCCTCACCAGCTGGTTCAGCATCAACGCGCCTTGCAGCGCGCCTTCGTTGTTGATGCCCACCACCTTGGGGTCCAGCTCGCCGGCGGCGTTGCGGCCGAAGATGAAGCCGCCCGGCCCGGCCAACAGCGGCCAGCGGAAGAAGCTGTTGTTGTAGGCCCAGAGGATCGCGCTTCTGTTCTGGCCCGGGCTCTGCGCCTTGAGCCGCCGGCCCAGCGCAATGACCTCGTCGAAGCTCGCGGGCGGTGTCGCCACCAACGCCTTGTTGTAGATCAGGCCGATGGCTTCGATGGCGATCGGGTAGCCCCAGGTCTGGCCGCGGTAGCTAAAGGCCTTCCAGGCCGATTCGTCGATCCGCGCCACCAACCGGCGCCCGGGGCTCACCGGCACGATGAGGCCGCTCTTGGCCCACTCGCCGACGCGGTCGTGCGCCCAGCACATCACGTCCGGGCCTTTGCCCGCGGCTGCCGCCGCCTGAAATTTGTCGGGAGCGCCCTCGGGGTGCTGCACCACGACCTGCACGCCGCTGTCGCGTGTGAACTGGTCACCCACTTTCTGCAGTCCGTTGTAGCCCTTGTCGCCGTTGATCCAGACCAACAGGCGCAGCGGCGCCTGCGTCTGCGTCTGCGTCTGCGTCTGCGTCTGTGCCTGCGCGGCGCCAGTGGCCAGCGTCAGCATTGGCGCAATGAGGGCGGCAGCCAGCGCGGCCATCAACTGCACCCGGGTGGCACGCGCCACGGCCACGGCCTCACGCTGCATGGGCTTGCAGCGCTGGCGAGGTCAGGCGCCGGAAAGCCAGCCCTTGGGCATCGAACAGGTAGGCCTTGTCCACCGGCACCGACAGCGCCAGCGCACTGCCGGCATCGACGCGGCGCCCGCCCTCGACGGCGCAGGTGATGACGTCGGCGGCGCCGGCATGGCTGCAGTAGGCGTAGGTCATGCTGCCCAGGCTTTCGACGAAGGTCACCATGGTGTCCAGGGCGTTGTCGGCCACACCCGCGCGCAGGTGCTCCGGGCGCACACCGAGCCGGACCTTGTCGCCGACCCGGGCTGCAGCGGCATCGACGGCGCAGCGGATGCGCTCACCGCCGCCGAGCTGCACGGTCGCACCCGTGGCCGACGCGTCCAGTACCACCGCGTCGATGACGTTGATGCCGGGGCTGCCGATGAAGCCGGCGACGAACAGGTTGGCCGGGTGTTCGTACAGCGCCATCGGCGCGCCGATCTGTTCGATGCGGCCGGCATCGAGCACGACGATGCGGTCGGCCAGCGTCATGGCCTCGACCTGATCGTGCGTGACGTAGACCATCGTGGTCTTGAACTGCTCATGCAGCTTGGCAAATTCGTAGCGCATCTTCACGCGCAGCGCGGTGTCCAGGTTGGACAGCGGCTCGTCAAACAAAAACACTTCGGGCTGGCGCACGATGGCGCGGCCGATGGCCACGCGCTGGCGCTGGCCGCCCGACAAATCCTTGGGCTTGCGCTGCAGCAGGTGCTCGATGTGCAGGATCTTGGCGGCGCGCATTACGGCGCTTTCGATCTCTGCCGGCGGCAGCTTGGCCAGCTTCAGGCCGAAGGCCATGTTGTCGAACAGATTCATGTGCGGGCACAGCGCGTAGCTCTGGAAGACCATCGCAATGCCGCGCTCGGCCGGCGGCACGTCATTGACGACGCGGCCGGCTATGGTCATCACACCTTCGGTGATGTCTTCGAGGCCGGCGATGGTGCGCAGCAGCGTGCTCTTGCCGCAGCCCGAAGGCCCGAAGAAAACCATGAATTCGCCGTCGCGGATGTCGAGATCGATGCCGCTGAGCACCCGCACGTCGCCGTAAGACTTGCCGACCCCGGACAGCTTTACACGGCCACAAGCGTCTCCGTGCCGCCTGGCTGAATGCTGGTGGCTTTGTAGACAATGTACAAGTGGCTCTGGTGCCAACAAGGCGTGGCATCCCGCATCGAATGCAAGTTAACCCATGTGAATCAGCCACTTAGGCTAACGAGTGACTTTGCCGCTGTAGCATAACTACATGCTTTTCGCTGTCCATGGCGGGCCACATGACGCTGGATTCGACACTGGATTTGACGCAACGCCGCAGCGGTGTGGTGCTGCACATCACGTCGCTGCCCGGCCCCGGTGGCAGCGGCGATCTGGGTGCCGAGGCGCACCGTTTTGTCGACTGGCTGGCCAGCGCCGGGCAAACGCTGTGGCAGACGCTGCCGATCAACCCGATCGGCCCCGGGCACTCGCCCTACCAATGCCCGTCGGCCTTTGCCGGCAGCGGCCTGATGGTGTCGCTGCAGCCGCTGGCTGCACGCGGCTGGCTGCCGCGAGAAGCGCTGGAACATGGCCCGCCTGACGCAGCGCCTGACGCAGCGCCTGACGCAGCGGCTAACGCAAGACCTGACCGGCCTGCCGACGCATCGTCCGTTGCAACAGCCGCTACCCCGCAGGCCGCGCTGCATCGGGCCGCGGCGCGTGTTGCGTACGACCGCGTGATCCCGTGGCGCTGGGCACGGCTGCACCAAGCCGCAGCGGGCTTCGTCGCCCACGCCGATGCCGCCGACCGCGCAGACTTCGCGCGCTGGCAGCAGGCGCAACAAGCCTGGCTGCCGACCTGGACCTTGTTTGCTGCGCTGAAGGACGCGCACGGCGGCCAGCCCTGGTGGCAGTGGCCCGACGCGCTGGCCCGGCGCGATGCCGGCGCGCTGGATCAGGCGCGCGAGCGCCTGGCGCCGGCCATTGCTCTGCACGCTTTCGTGCAGTGGTGCTTCGACCGCCAGTGGGCCGCGCTGCGCGAGCACGCCCACCGCCGCAATGTGCTGCTGATGGGTGACCTGCCGATCTTCATAGCCCACGACAGTGCCGATGTCTGGGCGCGGCCCGATCTCTACTGGCTCGATGCCGACACGCACCAACCCACCGTGGTGGCCGGTGTGCCGCCCGACGGCTTCGGCTCTGACGGCCAGCGCCGGGGCAACCCGCTGTACCGCTGGGACCGCATGGCCGACGACGGCTATGGCTGGTGGGTGGCGCGGGTGCGGCGCGCCTTTTCGCATGCGGACCTGCTGCGCATCGACCACTTCCGCGGTTTTGCCGGCTGCTGGGAAGTGCCCGCCGCCTGCGCCACGGCGCGCGATGGCCGCTGGGTGCCGGGCCCGGGTGCGGCGCTGTTCGACGCCATCGAGGCGGCGCTGGGCCGATTGCCCATCGTCGCCGAAGACCTGGGCACGATCACACCCGACGTCATCGCGCTGCGCGACCACTTCGGCTTCCCCGGCATGCGCATCGTGCAGGAGGCTTTTGGCAGCGACGCGACACACGCCTTTTTGCCCCACCAGCACACCCGCAACAGCCTGGCCTACAGCAGCACGCACGACAACGACACCGCCTTCGGCTGGTGGGCCACAACCGACGAGCCGACCCGCGTCTATGCGCGCGAGTATCTGACCTGCGGCGATGCCGACATGCACTGGGGCCTGATGCGCGCCACCAGCCAGTCGGTGGCCTGCATGGCCCTGTTCACGATGCAGGACGTGCTGGGGCTGGACGGCAGCCACCGCATGAACCGGCCCGGCACCAGCCAGGGGAACTGGGCCTGGCGCTTTGACTGGCCGATGGTGGATGCGGCCATCGCGCCGCGGCTCGCGCGCATGGCGGCGGCCAGCGGGCGTGGGCCGTTCGGGGCGCTGGCCGCGGCCGGGGGGAATGATGCGATTTATGCGACCGATGCGACCGATGTGACCGATGCGGTTTATGCGAACCAAGCGTCCTCTCCACGTTATCCGCCTTAGGCGTTTCAAGCGCCTGGTGCAGATGTTGCGTGAGCAAGCCCGCGGCTGGTTGATGGCTCCGGCAACGGGGCTGACGTTGTCGCTGATGCTGCCCTTGGCAGCGACGGCGGGCAGCCCCGTTGTGCAGCCGGCCCGGTGGGCCCAGCCGGCCGAGTTGGCCCAGTTGGCCCAGTTGGCCCAGTTGGCCCAGTTGGCATCACTCAGCGATTGCGACGCCGACTTCCAGCGCGTGCTGCAAGCCGCGCCGGCCGACAACGGCGTGTCGGATGCCCGCGCGCTGCGGCTGGATGGCCGGCACCTGCGCTGGCCCGGTGCCACGCCAATTGCCACCGGCGTGCAGTACCGGTTGCTGCACTCCGCTTCGGGCCACATCGTGGCGCGGGCCGGCGCCCGCGCGGCCGGCGCCGACCGCGCGCTGCTGTTGCACGGCGTAGCCAGCGACCGGCTCGCGCTGCGGCCGCGCGGTAAGCCGATGCCTTTGCAATC
>JAJAZC010000050.1 GCA_026785885.1 Rubrivivax sp. | reverse complement strand
GGAACACCCGGATCCAGCAGTATGTTTTGTTGATGAACAAAACCAGGAACGGCAACTGGGACCAGGACGGCGTCCACGTCTCCGTCAACCCCAGGCTCGACGACCCTGCCGGCTGGGCCCTCCCCGCTGCCGGCCAGCAGCCCATACAGCACCGCGTCATGGCGCGTGGCGCCGTGCAGCGGCAGTAGCAGCGCGGCGACGGCACCGCCGGCCAGGATCACCCGGCGGGCGTCGACGCGTACCAGCAAGCGCGGCAGCAGCAGCGCGCCGGCCAGATAGCCGGCGGCGTTGACGGTGTTCATCGAGCCGGCAGTGAAGTAGCTCCAGTCCGGATCGGCGCGCATCGGCGGCAGCAGCAGTGCGCAGGCAAACCGCGCGGTGCCCAGCGACACGGCCGCTGCCAGTGCCAGGGCCAGCGCGACGCGGCGCGCAGGGTGGCGCGGTCCATTCGCACAGCGCCTTCAGTGCAGTGTTCGACACTGTGTGAAACCCATAACCGCGTCTCGTGCCCCCTGGCGTCGTTGCAAATCCTCGCGATGCAAAAGAGCATCGCTGCGGTTTGCGCCTAGCCAGGCAGCTCGAACCATCGGTTTTCCTGAGTTCCACACCGCATCGAACACTGCACTAGCGTGCCGCCAGCAGCGCTTGCACGACTTCGGCAAAGCCGGCGCCGCGCTCATGCTCGGTGATGTAGGCCGGCCAGTGCTGCAGCTGCGCAGCGAAGTGCCGCAGGTTGGCCACGCCAACGGCCAGCGGGAAGCGCTCGAACATCGGCTGGTCGTTGGTGGAGTCACCCACGAAGACCCAACGCGCAATCTCCGGCTGCAGCTCGCGACCGAGAAGCCGCCGCAACATCCACTGCGCGGCTGTCCACTTGCTGTGCTCGCCGAACCAGCCGTTGATGTGGATCGAGCTCACCGTGGCCTGCATGCCGGCAGCACGCATCAGCGCCACGACCTGCGCGATCTGCGCCGCCGGCAGTGCCGTGAACTCGCTGTGGTCGATGGCGATGTCGGTAACGCGTCCGGCGCTGTCGCGGGCCAGCGCAGCGCCGGGCACGGTGTGCAGCAGCAGCTGCGCAACCGACTGCAGCTGCGCACGGTGGCGGCTGCGTGTTGCGGTGTCCTGTGCGTACTCGACGTGCAGCGCAGTGCCTTCGCGGATCAAGGCCACGGCGCCGTTTTCGGCCACGATGGCGCGCAGCGGCCAAGCGCGGGCGAAGGGCTCACTCCAGCCAAGCGGCCGGCCGGTCACGGCAATCACCGGCAGGCCGGCCCCGTGCAGCTGATGCAGCGCCTGCAACGCGGCTGGCTCGATGGCCCCGTCACGCGTCAAGGTGTCGTCGATGTCGGTCATGACGCCGATCACTGCGGCCCGCGCAGCCCGTGGCATCTCGTGCAGCGGCCGCGGCATGCGGGGCCCGTCTGGCGCGATTGGCGCGGTTGGCGCGGTTGACGCGTTCGGCAGGAATGACATCGGCGGCATCGGCGGCATCGGCGGCATCGGCGGCACGGGTGTCGCCGGCAGCGTGCTCGGCGTGCGGTCCTCGGGCATGTCCGGCACGCGCGCAGTCTTGCACGACGCCGCAGTCTCACCGCGCTGAGTGTCTGGCTAGAATCCGCACACATTTCCGAGGAGCGTTGCAACCTTCTTCCTGAAGGCCAGGCTCGGAAGTCTTCATTGCAACTGCGCTCACCTGCACGATGGCCTCGTGGGTGAGTTCTGATTTCCCCGCGTGCCGCGTTGCAGGTTCCTCAACCGTTTGGAGCCTGTCCGATGAACGCTGTACTCAAATCCCTGCACGACCACGCCGTAGCCGACCTGTCGCTGGCCGACTGGGGCCGCAAGGAAATCCGCATCGCGGAAACCGAGATGCCCGGCCTGATGGCCATGCGCGAGGAATTCGCTGCCATCCGCCCATTGCGCGGCGCGCGCATCACGGGCAGCCTGCACATGACGATTCAGACCGCCGTGCTGGTCGAAACCCTGCAGGCACTCGGCGCCGATGTGCGTTGGGCCAGCTGCAACATCTACAGCACGCAAGACCACGCCGCCGCGGCGCTGGCCGTCAAAAGCACGCCGGTGTTCGCCTACAAGGGCGAGACGCTGGCCGACTACTGGGACTACACCCACCGCATCTTCGAATTCGGCGCCAAGAATACTGCGCACGAAGGCCCGAACATGATCCTGGACGACGGCGGCGACGCGACGCTGCTGATGCATCTGGGCAAGAAGGCCGAGACCGACGCCAGCGTGCTCGACAACCCGGGTAGCGAGGAAGAAACCATCCTCTTCGCCGCCATCAAGGCCAAGCTCGCGCAAGACGCCACCTGGTACAGCCGCAAGGGCGCGCAGATCATCGGCGTGACAGAAGAAACGACCACCGGCGTGCACCGCCTGAACGAGATGTCGGCCAAGGGCACGCTGATGTTCCGCGCCATCAACGTCAACGACAGCGTGACAAAGAGCAAGTTCGACAACCTGTACGGCTGCCGTGAATCGCTGGTGGATGCCATCAAGCGCGCCACCGACGTGATGATTGCCGGCAAGGTCTGCGTGGTGGCAGGGTATGGCGACGTGGGCAAGGGCTCGGCGCAGGCACTGCGTGCTTTGAGCGCGCAGGTCTGGGTGACCGAGATCGACCCCATCAATGCGCTGCAGGCGGCAATGGAAGGCTACAAGGTCGTGACGATGGAGTACGCAGCCGACAAGGCCGACATCTTCGTCAGCGCCACCGGCAACTTGAGCGTCATCACGCGTAAGCACATGGAGGCCATGAAGGACCAGGCCATCGTCTGCAACATCGGCCACTTCGACAACGAGATCGACGTTGCTGCGCTGGCCGATTGCGAGTGGGACGAGATCAAGCCGCAGGTCGACCACGTCGTGTTCCCGGACGGCAAGAAAATCATCATGCTGGCCAAGGGAAGACTCGTGAACCTGGGCTGCGGCACCGGCCACCCGAGCTTCGTGATGAGTTCGTCCTTCGCCAACCAGACGATCGCGCAGATCGAGCTGTTCACGCGCCAGGAAGCCTACGAGTCGGGCAAGGTCTACGTGTTGCCCAAGCACCTGGACGAGAAGGTCGCGCGGCTGCACCTGAAGAAGGTGGGCGCAATGCTGACCGAGCTGAGCGACGCGCAAGCGGCGTACATCGGCGTCAGCAAGGCCGGGCCGTACAAGGCGGACACCTACCGGTATTGATTCGCGGTGCAGCGTCGGCTCGGCGTCTTTTTGCGCTTTGCACCTTTGACGCTGCAATCGAATTGGCTCCAAAATGGAGCCAATTCGAGCCAACGCATCTTTGTCAGCTGGGCGTGGTTCCACGTTTCAAGGAGCTTGTCGTGAATCTCTCGATCAAGGACGTTCCAGATGCTGTGGCAGAACGCCTGCGTGTGCGTGCCCTGCGCAACCACCGTTCGCTGCAAGGCGAGCTAATGGCCATCATCCAAAGTGCGGTCGCAGCAGAGCCCGAGCCCACGGCAAGGACTGCCGAACAACATGACACATCCGCTTCGATGGCGGCGCGGGCGATCGACCCGCCTGCTCCAGGCCCACGCGTCTGGGTTCAGGGGTGGAAGTCCGTAGCGCAGTTGATGGAGGAGCGCCGCATCAGTCAATGGCAGCCGCACCCATCCATGGCCGCGGCGCCGACCGGCACGGACATGATCCGTGCCGATCGCGACAGCCGGTGAGTAAGCCCCGGCGCCGCGTGTTGTACGTTGCGGAGCCGCCGGCCGCCTGGGCTGACCGCCCGCCGGCGGTTGTCGACTGCAGCGTGTTAGCAGCGCTGCTGTGGGGCGAGGACAGCGCCGATGAAGCCGCTGGCCAGCTGAGTGAGCGCGCGCTGCACGCTCCTGGCTTGTTGCCCTATGAGCTGGCCAACGTCGCCCGTAACAAGTGCCGCAGCGGTGTGCCCGTGGACGTTGCGATGGCTGGGCTGGAAGCATTGCAAGAGCAACGTATCGCGCTTCACGACATCGATCCGGTTGTCACCGCCCAATTGGCCGAACGCTGTGGCCTGAGCGCCCACGACGCTGCCTATCTCGCCCTGGCACAGGCGCTCAACGCACCGCTGCTGACTTTCGACCGCCGCTTGGCCCAGGCTGCAGCGCTTTATCTGCCGCCCAGCGCCTGATCGCAACTTTGTTCGACGACCGCCTCGCTGGAGGCGCCCGCGCGATGACAACCCCAATCCACAAGCCCCCCATCAGCTTCGAATTCTTCCCGCCCAACACACCCGTCGGCAGCGACAAGCTGAAGACCGTGGTGCAGGACCTGTCCGCCGTCGATCCGGAGTTCTTCAGCGTCACCTACGGCGCCGGCGGCGCGACGCGCGACAAGACGCTGGCCACGGTGAAGGACATCGCTGCGCTGGGCCATGAGGCGGCGCCGCATTTGTCCTGCGTCGGCAGCACGGCGGCCAGCATCGGCGAGATCCTGGCTACTTACCGCGAGCACGGCATCCGGCGCCTGGTGGCGCTGCGCGGTGACCTGCCCAGCGGCACGGCCACCACAGGCGAATTTCGCTACGCCAGCGACCTGATCCGCTTCATCCGCCAAACGCAGGGCGACGACTGGTTCATCGAGGTCGCGGCCTACCCGGAGTACCACCCGCAGCAGCGCTACGCGCGCCAGGATCTGCAGCACTTTGCCGATAAGGTGCGTGCCGGCGCCAACTCGGCCATCACGCAGTTTTTCTTCAATCCCGACGCCTACTTTCACTTCGTCGACGAGGTGCGCGCCTTGGGTGTCACGGTGCCGATCGTGCCCGGCATCATGCCGATCCAGAGCTATGCGCGCATCGCGCAATTCGCAGCACGTGACGGCATCGAGATTCCACGCTGGGTGGCGCTGAAGATGGAAGGCTTCCTCGACGACGCGGCTTCGATTCGCGCCTTCGGCATCGACGTCGTCACGCGGCTGTGCGAGCGGCTGATTGCCGGCGGCGCGCCGGGCATTCACTTCTACACGCTGAACCAGAGCGCGCTGTCGCTGGAGATCTGCAGGCGGCTGGGTCTGGCCGCTGGCTGAGTGCGGAGCCAGCCCTCGCGCGCGAGATCGCGCTCGGGCCTTCGGCTGGCGTTGGTGCCGGCCAGGCCGCCGTCGACGATGTTGGCCTGCGAGGTCTTGTAGACGGTGGCGGCATTCAGCACCGATGACGGCATTCAGCACCGATGACGGCATCAGGCTCAAGCTCGTGCTGCGGCTGCTGGAAAGCTGGTCGGTGAGGTAGCAGTCGCCCAAGCTGACGCTGTGGCCATTGAACAGAATCAACGACATGTCGGCGTTGGCGCCGCGCATCGAGACCTTCTCTGCCTCGTCGTAGTCGGTCCGCACCGCGACGCCGACGATGCGCTGCAGCGAATCGGCCAGATTCTTGTCGGGCATCTTGCCGATGTCGATGGCGGTGATCGCGTCGACGTTGGCGCCGGCATTGCGCTTCGTGTTGAGCGCCGATTCGAGTGCGGCGCGGATGCCGGTGATGCTGATGACCTGGGCGGCCGGGGCCGCGGCTGGCGCGGGTGCCGAGGCCGCGGGCGCGGGCGCGGGCGGCGCTGCAGTCTGGGCCTGGGCTTGAGCGTGCAAGCCGGCACAAGCCAACAGACACAACGCAGCCGCGTGGGCCACGGGCAGGCGGGGATGACTTGAAAAAGACTCAGGACGCATCACCGGTACTCCACATCGGGGTTCGTGACCGCGGCCTGTGGCACTGCGGTCTGAGCCCAATTTAGGAAGCCCGGTGGTGTCTCCAACCCGGTGACTGCCCGGGTTTGTGTTCGAGCCGGCGTGGTGTCAGCGCGCCGCGGTGTCCCAGACCAGGCCTTCGTCGGTCAACACAGCGTCCAGCGGCACGTCGTGCGGCTCGGCCTTGAGCCACGGCACGAAGCCGTGCGCATAGGCCAGGCCCACGGTGGTCGGCCGCGGCTGCAAGGTGGTCAGCGTGCGGTCGTAGAAACCGCCGCCGTAACCCAGCCGCACGCCCTGGGGGCCGTAGCCGACGCAGGGCACCAGCAGCAGCGTCGGGTGGAAGGCGGGGGTGTCCACGGGCTTGGGAATGCCGTAGGCGTCGTCTTCCATCTCGCAGCCGGGAAACCACATGTGAAAGCTCAGCCGCTTGCTGGCCTTGTCGATCACCGGCAGGCCGATGCAGCGCTCTTCATCGGCTTCGGCCCAGCGGTACAGCGCGGGCAAGGCGTCGAACTCGCCTTTGATGGGCCAGTAGGCACCCACCGCCGCATCGGCGCGGTTCATCAGCCAGACGCGCAGCACCTCCTGCAGGTGCATCGCGCGCTGATGGCGGTCGATCAGCGTCTGGCGCTCGGCCAGCAACTGGCGCCGCAGCGCGGCCTTGTCCTGGGACGGCTCGAAGGAAGGCAGGTTCATCGGCATCCTCGGGGCATCGTGGCGCTTAAGGTTGGTGGCATGGCACGCGGGTCGATATTGTGGCGCCATGCCTAAACGGACCCCGCGGCCAACGCCGCCGTCGATGCCACCCTTCGTCGCCCACTGCCTGGAGCTAATGGCGCCGCTGGCGCAACCGCCAGGGGGCGTGCGGGCGCGGCGCATGTTCGGTGGCTTCGGGCTCTATGCCGACGACATCTTCATCGCGCTGGTTGCCGGCGAGCGGCTGTACTTGAAGACCGATGCGACGACGCGGCCGCACTTTGTTGTGGCCGGCTGTGCGCCTTTCATGTTGCTGGCCAAGGGCCGGGAAGCCGCAACCAGCTACTGGAGTGTGCCGGCCGAAGCGCTGGATGGCCCACAGCCGATGGCGGCGTGGGCGCGGCTGGCCATGGACGCCGCGTTGCGCGTGCGCAGCGCACGGCCGCAACGCCAGGCGCTCAAGCCCAGTGGGCCGCTGCGCCTGCCCGTCAACGGCGCTGGCGCCAACGCGAAAGCAAGGAAGTTGCCCAAACGCCCGGCATGAAGCGCGTCACCGCGCCGGGGCCAAAGGCAAAGGCCGGTTGGGCATGCACCGCCTGCACGGCTTGCAGCGCTTGCACGGCCTGCACGGCCTGCAGCACGCAGGCACGCGCTTCGGGCCAGGCTTGCAGCACCCATTCGCTGCCGGCCGGCAGCGTGTGGCTCTGGCCGGCGGAAAGCACCACGTCCGGCGGCAGCGCACCGGCGCATTGGCGTGACGCACGGCGGCTGCAACTGCTGGTCAGCCGCACACGGCCTTCGTGCACCCACAGCGCACGCGCACTCGCATCGGCCCGCAACGTCAGTGCCTGGCCGGCTGGCAGCGGCAGCTCCAACGGGATGCCCGCGTTGAGCGGATAGAACGCTTGATAAGGGTTCTTCATCGCGACGGTTGTCATGTCGAGCTCCTTCACTGGCCTGTTTCGGCAGCGCAATGTTCGGGATGCACCCCATTTCCGTCCAATCATTCTTGGCACCCAAATTGATAATGCCGGCGCATGAATGCAACCCGCCACCGCCCGCTGGCCATCGGCCCGTTGCGTAGCTTCGAGGCAGTGGCGCGGCTGCTCAGTTTCCGCGCCGCCGGCGAAGAGCTGCACCTGACGCAGCCAGCCATCAGCCGCCAGATCAAATCGCTGGAAGACCAGCTGGGCCCGGCGCTGTTTTTGCGCGGCACACGGCATGTCGAGATCACCGGCGCCGGCCTGCAGCTGCTGCGCAGCGTGGAGCCGCTCTTGGTGCGGCTGGACGGCACAGTGCGCCAGATACGCAACGTGCAGCGGCGCCAGCCGGTGGGCGTGACGACCTTCGCATCGTTTGCTTGGATGTGGCTGCTGCCGCGGCTGCAAGTCTTTCAGGCCGCCAACCCGGAGGCGGACATCCGCATATCCGCGACAGACCAGATGGCCGGCTTCGACGACCCGCAGATCGACCTGGCCTTGCGGCAATGCCACCCCGACGACGCGCCCGAGGACGCCGTGCGCTTGTTCGACGAACAGCTCACGCCGGTGGCCAGCCCGGGCTTGCTCGAGCGCCTGCCGCTGAAGAGTGCGGCCGACCTCAAGCGCCACACGCTGCTGGAAGAAGGCGACCACAAGCCGAGCGCCGAGTACGTCAGCTGGCAGCACTGGCTGCGCCTGAATGCGCCGCCCACGCTGGAGCCGCGCAGCTGGCTGCACCTGAACTTCACCTACCAGCGCATCCAGGCCGCGCTGGCCGGCCAGGGCGTGGCGCTGGCGCGCATGCCGCTGACGCTGGAGTCACTGCAGCGCGGTGCGCTGGTGGAGCCGTTCGGCGCCGCCGGGCGCATAGCCTCACCTTTTGTCTACTGGCTGGTACGCTGGCCCAACCGCCAAAAGCGGCCGGCGCTGGCGGCTTTCGAAGAATGGGTGCTGGCGCAGGCCGAAGACACCGCCAAGGCCGTGCGGGCCATCACGGACCATTAGTCGGTCACAGCCCCCACGCTGCGCCGCGGTGAGCCACTGCGATAGATTCAGTCACATTTCGATCAGGAAGCTGCTGTTGCTCACCCCGTTGCACCGCCATCTGCCGCCGTTACGACCACCCTTGTTGCCGCTTACGTCACCACTTACGTCACCACTTACGTCGCAGCTTTCCTTGCGGCTCGCGTCGCCGCGGTGGCTGTCTTTTTTGTTGCCGTTGTGGTGTTGCGCGCGCGCCGGCCGGGCGGGCGCGCAGGCCGCTGACGACGCGCTGCTGCAAGCGCGCGAAGCCTTGCGCAAAAAAGACGCTGCACAGCTGGCCGTGCAGCGCCAGGCCCTGGCCAACGCGCGTCACCCGCTGGCGCTGTGGGCTGATTACTGGGAGCTGAGCAACCGCCTGCAGCAGTCGCAGCAGGCCGACCTCGATGCGTTTTACGCGCGCTGGCCCGGCACCTATGTCGAAGACCGGCTGCGCAACGACTGGCTGCTGGAGCTGGGCCGCCGCCGCGACTGGGCCAACTTCCGCATCGAGATGCCGCGATTCCGCATGAACGACGACCGCGAGGTCAGCTGCTACCAGCTGCTGACGCAGCAGCTCAACGGTGCCGATGTGCGTGCCGCGGCGCGCGGCCTGTGGCTGGCGCAGCGCGAGCTGGACGACGGCTGCCAGCAGCTGGCCACCGCGCTGCGCAGCGCGCGCCAGCTGAGTGATCAGGACGTCTGGGAAAAGGCCCGCAGCGCGGTGGAGGTGAACCGCCCGCGTGTCGCGCGTGCTGCCGTGGCTTTGCTGCGCCCGGCGCTGGAAAGCGAGGCCGGCGAGGCGCTGGACAACCCTGCCCGCTACCTGCAGCGGCGCCTGCAGCCCGAGACCGTCAACGCCTTCGAGCTGGACCTGCTGGCGCTGATGCGCATGGCCGCTAGCGACCCCGAGCCCACCGCCGCGCAGCTTGACGGCAAATGGGCTGCAACGCTGCCGGTTTCGCTGGCCGCCACGGCCTGGGCCCATGTGGCCAAGCAAGCCGCGCTGAAGCAGCAGCCGCAAGCGGCAGAGTACGCACGCAAGGCCTGGCTGTTGTGGGACAAGGCCGCGCGCGCCGGCTCGCCACCACCGTGGAGCGACGATCTGCTGGCCTGGCACGTGCGCGCCGCGTTGCGCTTGCCGGCCAGCGACCGCCAACGCTGGCCGCTGGTGCAGCGCGCCGTCGACGCCATGAGCGCGGCCGAGCAAAAGGACGGTGCCTGGGTCTACTGGCGGGCGCGCGCCGTAATGGCCCGCGCACCGGCCGGTGCCGAAGGCGATGCCGCGCGCACGGCGGCCACCGAGAAGCTGCAGGCGCTGTCGGCGCAGCTCAGCTTCTACGGCAAGCTGGCCACCGAAGAACTCGGCAACGCCATCGTGCTGCCGCCCACGCCGGCGCCGTTGAGCACCGCCGAGCGCGAAGCACCGCGCGCCGTGCCTGGCTTCAACCGCGCGCTGCAACTCATTGCGCTGGGTCTGCGCAGCGAAGGCGTGCGCGAATGGAACTTCACGCTGCGCGGCCTGGACGACCGCACGCTGCTGGCCGCCGCGCAGTGGGCTTGCGAGCGCGAGGTCTGGGACCGCTGCATCAACACCAGCGACCGCACGCGCGAAGAGGTCGACCTGGCCCAGCGCTTCCCGACGCCGCACCGCGCGCTGATTGAGGCTCGCGCGCGCCAGGGCGGGCTGGACCCGGCCGTGGTCTTCGGCCTGATCCGCCAGGAATCGCGCTTTCTAACCGACGCGCGCTCGGGCGTCGGCGCATCGGGCCTGATGCAGCTGATGCCGGCCACCGCACGCTGGACTGCCAAGCAGGTGGGCCTGCCCTACACGCCGGACATGATCAACGACCGCGAGGTCAACCTGCAGCTCGGCGTGGCCTACCTCAAGCGCGTGCTGAACGATCTGGATGGCTCGCTGGCCATGGCCACCGCGGCCTACAACGCCGGCCCCGGCCGGCCCCGCCGCTGGCGCGAAGGCGCAACGCTTGAGCCCGCGGCCTGGGCCGAGACCATCCCGTTCAACGAAACGCGCGACTACGTCAAGAAGGTGCTGTCCAACTCGGTCTACTACGCCGCCGTGCTGGGCCAGCCGCTGCCGACGTTGAAGTCCCGCCTGGGCCGGCCCATCGGCCCACGCGACCCTGCTGCACCGCCGCCGGACGGCAACCTGCCATGACGACACCCAACACACCGGCCGCAATCGGCCGCATCCTGATCCTCGGCGGTACCGGCTTTGTCGGCCGCACGCTGTGCGAGAAGCTGGCCGAGGCCGACCCGGCAACGCGCCTGGTCGTGCCAACGCGCCGGCTCAAACACGGCGCGGCCATGCGCGTGCTGCCGACCATCGATCTGCAGCAGGCCGACGTGCACGACGATGCCACGCTGCAGCGGCTGGTGGCCGGCTGCAGCGCGGTGGTCAACCTGGTGGCCATCCTGCACGGCAGCGCAGCGGCCTTCGAGCACGTGCACGTGGCCTTGCCGCGGCGGCTGGCAGCGGCTTGTCTGAATGCCGGTGTGCGCCGCGTGGTGCAGGTCAGCGCGCTGGGGATTGCTACAAGTAATGCGCCGCCGGGGCAAACAGCGCCCTCCGACTATCTGCGCAGCAAGACGCAGGGCGAAGCGGTGCTGCGCGATAGCGGCCTGGCGCTGACGCTGCTGCGGCCTTCGGTGATCTTCGGTGCCGAGGACCGCTTTACCAACCTGTTTGCTGAGCTGCAGCAGGTTGCGCCTGTGATTCCGCTGGCCGGCAGCAATGCCCGTTTTCAGCCCGTATGGGTCGACGACGTGGCTGCCGCCATCGTGCGCTGCCTGCAGGACCCGGCGACCGTCGGCGTGACTTACGAGTGCACCGGGCCGGACGAGATGACGCTGTCGCAAATCGTGCGCTACGCCGGCCGCTGGGCCGGCTGTGAGCGGCCGCAAATCGCCCTGCCCGGCTGGGCCGCCACGCTGCAGGCGCGCACGATGGAATGGCTGCCCGGCGGGCCGCTGATGTCGCGCGACAACCTGCGCTCGATGCAGGTGCCCAACGTTGCAAGCGGCCTGCTGCCCGGCCTGCCGGCGCTCGGCATCGAGCCGACCGCGATG
Source organism: Rubrivivax sp. (assembly GCA_026785885.1). GTDB lineage: Bacteria > Pseudomonadota > Gammaproteobacteria > Burkholderiales > Burkholderiaceae_C > Rubrivivax. Next base: position 1,874 of record JAJAZC010000050.1, on the reverse strand, counting down.
GCCGCGGTGGCACCCGGCTACTTGCAAGCGCGTTTTCAGCGCCCGCTGCTGGACCGCTGGCGCGCCCGGGCCCACCGCGGTTGACCGAAGTGCACTAGGCATCGGGCCGATGCAGCATCGGCATCGCCGCGCTGCAGCGCCCGTCCTAGCATCGCCGGTTCACGTTGAATGGAGCCTGCGATGCAACTCGTGATCGGCAACAAGAACTACTCGTCCTGGTCGATGCGCCCGTGGGTGCTGATGAAGCAGTTGGGCCTGCCGTTCGAAGAGGTCAAGCTGCGCTTCGACTTTTCGCCCGGCTCGCCCTTTCGCCAGGCGGTGGCGCGGCTGAGCCCGGCCGGGCAGGTGCCGGTGCTGGTCGACGATGGCGGCCACGCGGTCTGGGACTCGTTGGCGATCATCGAAACGCTGGCCGAGGCCGACGCCGCCGTGTGGCCTGCCGAACGCCGCGCCCGCGCCCGTGCGCGCAGCGTCGTGGCGGAGATGCACAGCGGCTTCAGCGCTTTGCGCAGCCACTGCCCGATGAACATCGAAGCGCGGCTGCCCGAGGTCGGCGCGCGTGTGTGGGCCGAGCAGGCAGCGGTGCGCGGCGACGTCGGGCGCATCGAGGCCCTCTTTGCCGAAGCGTTGCAGGCCAGCGGCGGGCCATTTCTGTTCGGCAGCTTCAGTGCGGCAGATGCGATGTACGCGCCGGTGTGCATGCGCTTTGTCAGTTATGCGCTTCCGGTGTCGGGCCTCACTCTGGCCTACATGCAGCGCATCGCCGCAGCACCGGGCGTGGCCGCGTGGATCGCTGATGCGCTGGCCGAAGCCGACTTCTTCGGTGAGGACGAGCCGTACCGCACGGCACGCACGCCGCACGGATTGAGCACGCCGCACACACCGCACACACCGCACACGCTGGCCGTACCGGGCACGCCGGAAACACCGCCGGGCTGACGGTGCAGCTCTACGTCGTTGGCGGCGCAGTGCGGGACGGGCTGCTCGGCCTGCCCGCAACCGACCGTGACTGGGTCGCCGTCGGCGCCACGCCGCAGCAGCTGCTGGACCTGGGCTACAAGCCGGTCGGCAAGGACTTCCCGGTGTTCATCCAGCCGCACAGTGGCGAAGAAGTGGCGCTGGCCCGCACCGAGCGCAAGCTCGGCCCGGGCTATCACGGCTTCGCTTTCCATGCCGCGCCCGACGTGACGCTGGAGCAGGACCTGGCGCGCCGCGACCTGACCATCAACGCGATGGCGCGCAGCGAAGAGGGCACGCTGATCGATCCCCACGGCGGCCAGGCCGATCTGCAGGCGCGTGTGTTCCGGCACGTCTCCGACGCTTTTGCCGAAGACCCGGTGCGGCTGTTGCGCTTGGCGCGGCTGGCAGCGCGCTTCCCGGGCTTCAGCGTCGCGTCCGAGACGATGGTGTTGTTGCGGCAGATGGTCGACGCCGGTGAGGTCGACGCGCTGGTGCCCGAGCGTGTCTGGCAAGAGCTGCAGCGCGGCTTGATGGGCCAGCAGCCCAGCCGCATGTTCGACCTGCTGCGCGCGTGCGGCGCGCTGCTGCGCCTGCTGCCGGAAGTCGACCGGCTGTGGGGCGTGCCGCAGCGGCCCGAGCACCACCCCGAGGTCGACACCGGCGTGCACCTGCTGTTGGTGCTGGACTGCTGCGCAATGCTGGCCGCGCCGCTGCCGGTGCGCTGGGCGTGCCTGATGCACGACCTGGGCAAGGGCACGACACCCGCGGCCGCCTGGCCGCGCCACCACGGCCATGAAGGCCGCAGCGCGCGCCTGGCCGCCGCGGTGGCCCAGCGCCTGCGCGTGCCCGCCGATTGCCGCGAGCAGGCCGACGTGGTGGCGCGCGAGCATGGCCACATCCACGCCAGCGGAACG
>JAJAZC010000049.1 GCA_026785885.1 Rubrivivax sp. | reverse complement strand
CGACAGCACCGTGGCGCCAGAGTCGCGCCTGGGTGCTTTGATCGCCGATACCGTGCTCGAGCCCGAGCCGGCCATGCAGCGCACCGAGCCCCTGCCTGCCGGCATGCGGCCCGACGAAAGCTCGCCGCGCGACGTCTCGATCGAAGAGCTGATCGATCTGGAACAGCAAGCCGAGTTCTTTGTCGTGCTCGGGCAGGACGACGCGGCCATCGAGCTGCTGACCGAGCACCTGCGCAGCACCGGCGGTGGCAGCCCGCTGCCGTACCTGAAGCTGCTGGAGATTTACCGCCGGCGTGACCATCACGAGGCTTATGAGCGCATGCGCGCGCGCTTCAACCAGCGCTTCAATGCCTATGCGCCCGATTGGGGTGTGGACCTGGGCCACGGCCGCACGCTGGACGACTACACCGGTGTGATCCCGCGCTTGCAGCAGGTGTGGAGACGGCCGCTGGACGCGATGGCCGAGCTGGAAGCGCTGCTGTTCCGCAAGTCGCGCGGCGAGCTTTTTGATCTGCCCGCTTACCGCGAGGTGCTGTTTTTGTACTCGCTCGCGCGTGATCTGTTGGACCGTGCCGCCGTCGACATCGGCAGCGTCGATCTGCTGTTGCCGATGGGCAAAGGCGGCGCTGCAGCGCCACTGCCGCCCGCCGCTTACCCGAGCTTGGAGCGCGATGCTTTCCGTGACACGCTAGCGCCGGAAGATCTGCCGACGGCTGCCGTGGACTTCGACCTGTCGGCCTCGGAGCGCCGCACCAGCATCTTTGACCTGCTGGACACGCCGACGCAGCCCGTGTTGCCCAAGCGGCCCTAGGGTGCTGCGCTCCCGCGCGTGAAGTTGCCGTGCTGGGCGGCGGCGGTGTTTGCCACTGCCGACTCAGCTCCGCCGCCCCCAGGCTCCTGCCAGCACCGGGGGCAACACCACCGAGCCGCCGGCCTGCACCGCCTGGGCGATGCGCGACTGCAGTGTCTCGATGCCGACGGCTTCAGCACTGGCCACCCCGCTGGCGACGATCTGCGGCAGCAGGCTGCGGACGACACCGCTCAGCATGGCCGGCCCGGCTGCGTCGTCGGGGCCGAGATAAGCCTGGATGCCCAGGCCCTGCACGTCGGCCAGGCCGGCCCGGGCCAGCAGCAACGCAAGCCGGGTGCCGATGGCCGGGCTGGCGCCGCCGCTTCGAAAAGCAGCGTGCACCCAGCCCAGCGCCTGCGTCACCAGCGGCAGTGCCGGCTCGGCGCGCGAGGCCGTCACGTCGAAGTCCAGCGCCACCATCAGGCCGCCTGGGCGCAGTGAAGCGGTGTGGTGCTGCAGTACGGCTAGTGGGTCTGCCATGTGCAACAACAGCAGCCGTCCGACGATGGCATCGAACGGCCGCACGTCGCGTCAGCCCGTCACATCGCCGGGCACGAAGCGCAGCTGCGGTCGGGCGGCATACCGGGCGGCTGCAATCGACAGCAGCGTGACGTTGTTGTCGATGCCGACGACGCTGCCCTGCGGCCCGACCAGATCGGCCACGATGGCTGCGACATGACCGAGCCCGGTGCCCAAATCCAGCACCCGCATGCCCGGCCCGATCCCGATCCCGATCCCGATCCCGCTGGCGCGCAGCAGCAGGCGTGTGGCACCGTCGATGGACGCTGCCTGTCGGTCCAGGCGTTCGGTCTCCTGGTCGGATGCACCGAGCGTGTAGGGCGTGGTGGCTTCAGTCATGGTGTGCCCGCTCCGGGTTGCGGGGAAGGCCGCTGTGCGCAGCGGGCTGCGCGCGGCTCGACGGCCGCTGGCGCGCCATGCCCATCAGCTGCATCACGTTGATCGGCAGCAGCAGCAGGTGCAGCGCCAGCACCGGGCCCGTGCCGGACAGCAGCCCGTAACAGACGAAGACCAGATTGCTGGCCACGGCCATGGTGCGCAGCGCCAGCATGTCGCGCATGCAGAAGGTCGCCAGCACCAGCCCGGCAGCGAGGTAGCCGATCAGATCGACGCCGCTCACGCGCAACCCTTTGGCGTGCGCTGCGCAACGAATAGCCATGCCATCGCCAGCGCCTTCATGGATTGATCCGCACGAGGCCGTAGCCGTCGACTGCCTTGCGCGCCTGGCCACCGACGACGATCTTTCCGTCGGGCTGCACCAGCACGTTCTCGCCGATATCGGGCGAGCCAAAGAAGTCGACCGACAGCGCGCCGGCATTGCCGAAGTCGCCGTCGAGCGAGCCGTCCACGTTGTAGCGCGCGATGATGAAATTGGCGTTGGCCGTAAAGGCGCGTGTGCCGGCCACCACCAGCTTGCCATCGGCTTGCAGCGCGACGCCGCCGGCGGTGGCGTGTTCGGCCAGCGCCGTGCTTGCCGTGCCGGCGGTGCCGAAGCTGGCGTCCGTGCTGCCGTCGGTGTTGAGCCGCATCAGCAGGAAGCGCGAGGTCGGCGGTGCCACGATCTGCAGTGCGGTGCCCACCAGCACCAGCCTGCCGTCGCTTTGCCGCAGCAGCCCCTGGCCAACGTTTACACCCGGCAGTTTGAGTTTGCCGCCAATGCCGAAGCCCGCATCCAGGCTGCCGTCGGCACGGAAACGTGCGATGTCGGTGTGGTTGGAGGCTGCGGAACTGCCTAGCGGTTTGCCACTGACGACGATGGCGCCGTCAGGCTGCAGCACGATGTTCTGTGCGCTGTTGCTGCCGCCCAGATCGATGGCCAACTGGCCGCTGGCCGTGGCGCCGAAGCCCGGGTCGAGCCGGCCGTCGGGCAGCAAGCGCGCCAGCGTGACATCGCTGAAGTCGCTGCCGTTGGTCGATTCGAAATTGAACTCGCCAGCCAGCACGATCTTGCCGTCGGGCTGGATCGCCACCGCAAAAGCACGCCCGTTGACGTTGTTGCTGACGCGGCCGCCGCTGCCGAAGCTGCTGTCCAGGCTGCCGTCGGCGTTATAGCGGGCGACGGCGAAGGTCTCCGACGGGTCGCGCGCCGGTGGCGTGGCGTCGATGCCGGTGTAGCCGGCGACGACGATCTTGCCGTCGCGCTGGATCGCCACCGCCAGCGCTTCTTCGGGGCGCAGACCACTGCCCATGTCGGTGGTGACCTTGCCGTCGACGCCGAAGCTGCGGTCGACGCTGCCGTCGGCATTGAAGCGCGCAAGGATGAAGTCGGTGAAGGTGCCGCCGACCATCACGAGCTTGCCGTCGCCCTGCAGCGCCAAGCCCGAGCGGTCACCGCCGAAACGCTCGAGTGTGGCCTTGCCGGCAATGCCGAAGGTGGTGTCGATGCCGGTGGGCAGCCCGATCGGCGGCGGCCGGTCGTCGCTCTGGATCGTCAACACCGCGGTGGTCTGCGCGCCGAGTGCAGCGCAGCCGCCGGGCTCGGACAGGCTCAGCAGCACGGTCTCGTCGGCTTCCACCAGCGCGTCGGCGGTGATGGGCACTTCCACACCGCGCGGCGTGTCGTCACCATCGGCGAAGAACACGCTGACGCGCTGCGCCGTGTAGTCGGTGCCGGCCAGCGCGCTGCCGTCGCGGGTGGTGAATGTTGCGGTGACGGCGCCGCGGTTGCCGCCGGTGCGCACCACGCGCACCACGGGGCTCGCGCTGGCGATCTCGCTGACGCTGTAGGCCACTGCGCTGAACTGCAGCGTGCCGGCGGCCGGGTCGGGCGCCGGCCCCGGCACGCAGGCTGCGGGCGCCACGGGCACCTCCCCCGGCGGCAGCGGCGGGGGGGTGTTGCTCGGCTGCAGGCCATTGAAGGTGATGGACGTGCCGCCGATCTGGAGCGGGTCGCGCAGGTAGGCGCTGGCGGCCGAGGCCTCGCAGTCGCCGGGCGCGCCGCCGCCGCGCCGGTTGTCGGCTTTGGCAAAGGTGGTCGAGCGCAGCGTGAACTCCTCGCCAATGGCCAGCGACGACAGGTCGATCGTGTACGTGCGCGAGCCTTTCAACTCCAGGTCCGTGCGCGTGAACTCGCACGGCGCAAAGCGTGGGTCCACGCCCCGGGGGAAGGTCGTGAGGTCGAAGTCATCCCGCTTCCACAACGGCGTGCGAGAGAACCGGTAGTTCCAGACATCCGGCGAGAAGATCACCTTTGAGCCGGCCAAGGTGGCGCCACCTGCGGTGTGGAAGAACATGCGAATGGGCGTGTAGGCCTCGACCTCCAGGTAAAGCTCAGTCCGGATCTGGTCAGCCGGGTCGGCACGCACGAATCCCGATTCGGCGGCCGACAGCGAGGCCGCGGTCAGCGTGAAGCTCAAGGAGGCATTGGCCGACAGCTTGATGAAGTTTTGCGTCTGCTGCAGCCGGGCAATGCCACCCACCGGATCGGTGCTGCCATTCCTGCCGAACGGCGCCTCGGCATACACGCCGTAGGTCACGCCGCTGGGCGTGCCGAAGATGTAGCCGCGGGCAGTGCCGTTGTCGGGGAAGGTTTGCGTCAGGCCGATGATGTCGACCAGGCCGAGGCCGCGGCCGAACTCGACGATCTGCTCCAGCACGCCGCCGACCTGCGTCGCTCGACCGAGCGTTTGCTGTGCGCTGCCATTGCCGCGGTAGACGCCAAACTCCCACGTCCGCACCGGTTCGCTGCGCAGCAGGCCGTTGACCTGCACCCACGAGAAGCCGGTGATCGCGGCGGTCACGTTGTCGGGCCCGAAGCTCGCGCCAGCCACCGGCTCCCACTGGCCGGCGGCGTTGCTCTTGTAGAGCTCGGGTGCGCGGCCGGCCGGCAGCGAGGCTGCGTTGAAGGGCAGCGTCACGGTCACCGGCACCGCGAAGGTGGTGCCGTGCGGCGTCAGCGCAAACATCTGCCCCGCAGCCGAGAAGCCGTTGGGCAGCGGCGGCGAGCCGGCGGGCGTCTGCTCGATGGCGATCGTTGTGTCGGTGGCCAGCGCACCCGGCGGCACGACGATGCGGACGCCGGCCGCAGCACCGGTGCCCAGCACCGT
>JAJAZC010000048.1 GCA_026785885.1 Rubrivivax sp. | reverse complement strand
GATCTGCGTTGCCTGGCGCGCCAGCGGCGGCGGTACCGGCCGCATGCCGCTGAGCACCTCCTGCACATAGCCCGCAGTGGCGGCGGCATCGGTCTCGCGTGGCAGCAGCGGCATCTCGGTCAGCACGCCTTCGTGCGCGGGCAGCGACAGCTCGGGCCGCAGCTGCCCGGCAAGCCAGGTGTCGATACGCGGCTGGCGGCGCGGGTCGGCCACCGGCTCGCCCTCGGTGCCGCGCAGCAGCATCGCATCGGCGCCGCTGGCCGCCGCCCAACCGGCCATCAGCGCGCCGAATTCTGGGTGCGTGTGGTTGATCAGGCGCAGCGCCGGGGCGCCGACGATGGGGTTCAGCATCTTGGCCACCGTGTGCCCCGGGCCGCGGACGCCGAGTGCTGCGCGCAAGTCCAGCAGCGCCTGTAGCGGCGGGCACAGCCACGCAGTTGGCGCAAAGGCCGGTTCACGGCGCGACCAGGCATGCTCGATGTCGGCCGCGTGTTGCGCAGGCTGCAAACCGAGGTGGCGCAGGATGCTGGCGCTGGTGACCCGCGTGGCGTCGGTCAACGGCCCGTGCACCAGCACCGGCAGCCCTTCGCGCGCCAGCCACAGCGCCAGCAGCGGCGTCAGGTTGGGCAGCTTGCGAGAGCCGTTGTACGACGGGATCAACACCACCGGCAGCTGGCTGCGCAGCGGTGTGCAGTGGGCTGCGGCGGCGTCCAGAAAGCCGGTGATCTCGGCCAGCGTCTCGCCTTTCATGCGCATGGCGATCGCAAAGGCGCCGCACTGCGCTGGCGTGGCGTGCCCGCCCAGCACCTGCGCCATCAGATCGTGCGCCGCATCGCGGCTCAACGAGCGCGCGCCGGCCGCACCGCGCCCGATGTCCTTAAGGTAGACGGCGATGCTCATGTGCTGGTGCCCGGTCTTTGTGTGTCTGCGCCGGTGCAGTGTGCAAGATGCGGGCGCAGGACAGAGGGTGTATCAAGCCGGCACGGCCGCGTCGGCCACCAGTTGTTGCAGCGCGGGCAGGCAAGAGCCGCAGCGGCTGCCGCACTGCAGCGCTTGTTGCAGCGCAGCCAGCCGCATGGCCGGCGGGCCGCCAACACCGGCCAGCGCCTGCGTGATCTGCGTGCGGCCGATGTCGAAGCAGCTACAGATCTGCTGATCGCGCGGGCGCACTGCACCGGGTGGCACACCGCCCGGGGCCAACAGGCGGTGCGCTGGGCCAACGAAGACGCCCTGCTGTTGCAGCAAAGGTGCAAGCCAGGCCTCAGCCCGCGTGTCGCCGGCCAGCAGCAGCGCTTGCAGCCGGGCAGTGCCTGTGTCGTGGGCGATACGCACGCTGCGGCGCTGGCCGGCCTGGCGGTCGACGTAGTGCAGCGCCTGCCCGCCGCTGAGCCCGAAGAGCGCGGCGATGCGATCGAGCAGCGCTACAGCAGGTGCCGTCGCTGCCCCAGCGCGAAACAGCAGCCCGGTGTGCTCGCGCCCGAAAGGCACGCAGGCGGCATAGGCAAACTCGTCAAACAACACCCGCAAGTGGCTGCGCGCGGCGTGCGCGGTGGCCTCATTGCTGCACCACATCAGCGCCACCAGCGACCACGGCAGGGCCGCCGCGCTGATCTGCACGGCAGCGTGCTTCAGTTCCGGCTGCTGGCTTTGCGGGCACAGCGCCGGCGAGCTCAGTTGGTTGACGCCGCCGCGGATGAACTCGGGGCCCCAGTGCATGGCCACAAACGCCTGCGCCGGCGCGACGGCTGCGCTCGTGCGTGCCGGCAGCACGATCTCACCCCGGCGCGAGCGCACGCGCGCCAGATCGCCTTCCTGCAGCCGCAGCCGCGCCATGTCCTGCGCGTGCAGCTCGATCGCCGGCTCGGGCACGTGGCCGAAGTGGCGGGCGACCAGGCCGGTGCGGCTCATGCCATGCCACTGGTCACGCAGCCGCCCGGTATTGAGCGCAAACGGATAACGGGCATCCCGCGGCTCGGCAACACCGCGAAAGGGCACAGCAGCGAAGCGCGCGCGGCCGTCCGGCGTGGCGTAGCGGCCGTCGGTGTACAGGCGCTCGGTGCCGGTTGCGGCGCCTTCTGGGCAGGGCCAGAACTGCGGCGCGGCTTGCAGCTTGTCGTAGCTGAGGCCGGTGATGTCCAGATCGCGGCCGCGGGTGCTTTCGCGGTGCTCGTTCCATACCGCCTCCGGGCTGTCGTAGGCCATCAGCGAAGGCAATCCCGGCCGCAGGCGTGCCTCCAGCCGGCGGCCGAAGTCGCAGGCGATGGCCCAGTCGGCGCGGGCCTGGCCTGGGGCTGGCACAGCAGCGCGCACGCGCGTGATGCGCCGCTCGCTGTTGGTCACCGTGCCCTCCTTTTCACCCCAGCCGGATGCAGGCAGCAACAGGTGCGCATACAGCGCCGTGGCGGTGTCGGCAAAGACCTCCTGCAGCACGACGAACTCGGCGCGCTGCAGCGCGCGCTGCACGGTCGCCTGGTCGGGCAGGCTCTGCGCTGGGTTGGTGCAAGCGATCCACAGCGCCTTGATTTCGCCATCGGCCGCGGCTTCGAACATCCGCACCGCGCTCTTGCCTGGCACCGCCGGCACCGAAGGCACACCCCATAAGCGCGCGACCTCGGCGCGGTGCTCTGCATCGGCCATGTCGCGGTGCGCCGACAGCAGATTGGCCAGGCCGCCGACCTCGCGCCCGCCCATCGCGTTGGGCTGCCCGGTCAGCGACAAAGGCCCGGCGCCGGGCCGGCCGATCTGCCCTGTGGCCAGGTGCAGATTGATCAGCGCGGCGTTGTTGGCGGTGCCGTTGCTGCTCTGGTTCAAACCCTGGCAGTACAGCGACAAGGTGGCCGCCCGCGCGCCGGTGTGCGCATCCACGGTGCTGCCGAACCAGCGTGCAGCCTGCACGATGTCGTCCTCACGCAGCCCGGTGATGCGCGCCGCTTCACGCGGTGTGAAGTCGCGCACCACGGCCTTCAGCGCATCGAAGCCGTGGGTGTGCATGGCGATGTGGCGCGCATCGGTCAGGCCCTCCCACAGCATCACGTGCAGCAGGCCATGGAGCAGCGCCACGTCGGTGCCGGGCAGCAGTTGCAGATGCAGATCGGCCTGCTCGGCGGTCTCGGTGCGGCGCGGGTCGACGACGATGATCTTCAGCGCGGGTCTGGCGCGCCTGGCGTCTTCGACACGCCGCCACAGCACCGGGTGCGCCCAGGCCATGTTGCTGCCGGCGATGAACAGGCACTCGGCGTGAGCGATGTCGCCATAGCAGGCCGGCGGCGCGTCGGCGCCCAGCGTGGCCTTGTAGCCGGCCACCGCGCTGCTCATGCACAAACGCGAATTGGTGTCGATGTTGTTGGTGCCGAGCACGCCTTTGGCGAGCTTGTTGAAGACGTAGTAATCCTCAGTCAGCAACTGGCCGCTGATGTAGAAGCCGAGTGCATCGGGGCCATGCTCGGTGGCGATGCGAGCAAAGGTGTCGGCCGCGGTGTCCAGGGCCTCGTCCCAGCTTACATCCCGCCCGCGCAGCCGCGGCTGCTGCAAGCGCACATGCTGCGTGATGGGCGCGGTGGCGGTGAGGTGCAGCGCCTGGCCCTTGCTGCACAAGCGGCCGAAGTTGGCTGGGTGGTCCGGGTCACCGCGCACGCCGGTGATCTGTGGGCCCGCGCTTTCGATAATCACGCCGCAGCCGACGCCGCAATAGGGGCAGGTGGACTTCGTCTCTTTCACGCTGCGGCCAGATCGACAAAGGTGCCGCGTGTGGCGAGCTCATCGGCATCGAGAAAGACGTCGCCATGCTCCAGGCGCACTGCAAAGCGCGCCGTGCAGCCGTGGTCCGGCGCTTGTGCCGCACCGCTGGCGAGTGCGATGGTCCAGTTGTGCAGCGGGCAGGCCACGCTGTGGCCGAAGACGATGCCCTGGCTCAGCGGGCCGCCCTTGTGCGGGCAGCGGTCGAGCAGCGCAAACACCTGGTCGTCTGCGGTGCGGAAGATCGCGACCTCCGGCCCTGCGGCGCGTGCCACGCGGCGCGCGCCAAGTGCGGGGATGTCGGCCATGCGGCAGATGCGGGTCCACGTGGCCATCACACGGCCCCCACCGCATTGAACTGCCGCGCATCGACGCCCGCTTTGGCGAAATCGAACCAGGGGTCGGGCTCGCCGTCCAGGCTGAACTGCAATCGCGCCCACAGCGCCTGCCGGCCTGCGCTGTCGTCGAGGACGCGCTGCTTCACGTGATCGAGCCCGACACGCGCGACGTAGTGCACCGTGCGCTCGAGGTACCAGCCTTCTTCGCGGTACAGCTGCAAAAAGGCGCCGCTGTACTCCAGCACCTCGTCGGCGGTCTTGAGCTTGACGAAAAACTGCGCCACCTCGGTCTTGATGCCACCGTTGCCGGCAACGTAGATCTCCCAGCCGCTGTCGACGCCGACCACGCCGACGTCCTTGATGCCGGCCTCAGCACAGTTGCGCGGGCAGCCGCTGACCGCCAGCTTGACCTTGTGCGGCGCGTACATGCGCCACAGCGCACGTTCGAGGTCCTTGCCCATCTGCGTGCTGTCCTGCGTGCCGAAGCGGCACCACTCGCTGCCTACGCAGGTCTTCACGGTGCGCAGCGCTTTGGCATACGCGTGGCCGCTGGGCATGCCGATGTCGCGCCACACGGCCGGCAGGTCTTCCTTCTTCACGCCCAGCAGGTCGATGCGCTGGCCGCCGGTGACCTTGACGGTGGGGATCTGGTACTTGTCCACCGCGTCTGCGATGCGCCGCAGCTCGTCGGCCGTGGTCTCGCCGCCCCACATGCGCGGGATCACGCTGTACGTGCCGTCTTTCTGGATGTTGGCGTGGCTGCGCTCGTTGATATAGCGGCTCTGCGGATCGTCCTGCGCCTCTTTGGGCCAGCTGCTGAGCAGGTAGTAATTGATGGCGGGCCGGCAGCTGGCGCAGCCGTTGGGCGTGCGCCAGTGGAGATGGCGGTAGACGGCATCGATCGTCAGCAGCTTGTGCTCGCGGATGGCTCGGCGCGTATCGGCGTGGCCCGTGTCAGTGCAGCCGCAGATGGCCTTCTTCGCTGGCGCCTTGGCGTAGTCACCCCCGGCCGTGAACATCAGCAGCTGCTCGACGAGGCCGGTGCACGAGCCGCAGGACGCGCTGGCCTTGGTGTGCTTGCGCACCTCTTCCAGCGTGACAAGGCCCTGCTCCTTGATGGCCTTGCAGATGCGGCCTTTGCTGACGCCGTTGCAGCCGCAAACCTCGTCGCTGTCCTGCATCGCCACCGCGCGGCTGTTGCCCTGGTGACCGACATCGCCGATGTTGCTCTCACCGAACATCAGCTTGTCGCGGATGTCCCTGACGCTGCGCCCGTCGCGCAGTAGTTTGAAGTACCAGCTGCCATCCACCGTGTCGCCGTACAGGCAGGCGCCGACCAGCTTGTCGTGCTGGATCACCAGCTTCTTGTAGACGCCGGCGTAAGGGTCGCTCAGCACGATCTCTTCGAAGCCCTGCTCCGGCGGCCCACCGCTGAAGTTGCCGGCGCTGAACAGATCGATGCCGGTGACCTTGAGCTTGGTGCTGACATGGCTGCCGGTGTAGCGGCCGATGCCGAATAGCGCCAGGTGCGTCGCGCAGACCTTGCCTTGCTCGAACAGCGGCGCCACCAGCCCGTAGGCAACACCGCGGTGGGCCGCACATTCGCCAACGGCGTAGATGCGCGGGTCGGTCACGGTTTGCAGCGTGTCGCTGACGACGATGCCACCGCGGCCTTCGTTGAAGCAATGCAGCCCAGCCTTCAGCGCCACATCGGTGTTGGGGCGAATGCCGGCGGCCATCACCACCAGCTGCGCCGGGATCTCGCTGCCGTACCTGAAGCGCAGCGCCTGCACGTGGCCGTCGGCATCACTCAGCAGCGCTTCGGTCTGCGCACCAATCAAGAACTTCAGCCCCCGGTCCTGCAGCGATTTCTGCAGCATCCGGCCGGCTGTGTCGTCGAGCTGCCGCTCCATTAGCCACGGCATGATGTGTACGACCGTCACATCCATGCCGCGCTTGGCCAGGCCGTTGGCCGCTTCCAGCCCCAGCAAGCCACCGCCGATGACGACGGCGTGGCGGTGCACAGCCGCCGCGTCGATCATGGCTTGCGTGTCGGCGATGTCGCGGTAGGCGATCACGCCTTTCAGCGCCTTGCCTGGCACCGGCAGGATGAAGGGCTTGGAGCCGGTGGCCAGCAGCAGGCGGTCATAGCCGGCGCAGGTGCCGTCGGCGGCGGTCACGGTGCGGCGCGTGCGGTCAATGGCGACGACCGGCTTGTCCAGGTGCAGCGTAATGCCGTGCTCTGCGTACCAGCTCAGCGGGTTCAGCACGATCTGGTCGATGGTCTGCTCACCGGCCAGCACCGGACTCAACAGGATGCGGTTGTAGTTGGGGTGCGGCTCGGCACCGAAGACGGTGATGTCGTAGAGATCAGGCGCGATAGCCAGCAGCTCTTCCAGCGTGCGGATACCGGCCATGCCGTTGCCGATCAGCACCAGGCGCATCTTCTTCATCACATCAAGCTCCGTGCGGACGTGGGGCCTGCGCTCACCCGGGCGGGGCTTGCGCTGGCAAGGCAGACAGGTTGCTGCGCACGTCGCTGTGCACGGGGTCGGCCGGGTCAAGCACCGCGGCTCCGGTGCGCCATCGCACCCGATCAATCTTTAGCAGATTTCATGCCGGCCTAAAACCACCGAACCCGTCGCGCTTTGCACCGCGCCGCGCTGCAAGGGTGGCGTCAAACTAGGGGCCGACATCGATCGGGCATTGAACCGCCCGGTCCGCCCCACCAACATAGGGCGCAAGCACCAGCGATGGTGCGGCGCGCCACCTAGAGACACCCAAACGCGATGAACACTGCTGTGGAGACGATGGCCGCGGACCCCGCCAACCCTGGCGCGTTGCATGGCGCCGAGCTGGCCCAGGTGCTGGGCGGCGCGCTGCCGGCCTTGCTGCAGCAGCGCGATGGCTTGCTGGCGGTCAAGGATGTCGACAGCGGACGCTACCGTCACGTCAACGCCGCGATGGCCGCCTTCATCGGCCGCAGCGCGGCAGAGATCGTCGGCCGCAGCGACAGCGAGCTTTTCGACGCGCCGCTCGCGCAGGCCCTGCGCATTGCGGAGCAGACCGCGCTGGCCCACGGTGCGCCGCTATTCAGCGACCATGTGCTCCAGTGGCGCGGCACCCGCCACGACTTCGCGGTGTTGCGCGTGCTCGCCGATGCAGCGGGCCCCGGCGGCGCGCGCCATTGGGTCACCATCTGGCTCGACCAGGCTGGCGAGCGCGGGCGCCAGCAACAGCTGCGCACCGCGCTGGAGCAGATCGAGCAGGAGCAACGTGCCAACGAGCGCCTGCGCCGCGACCTGGCCGATCAGGCGCTGCGCGATCCTGCGTCCGGCCTGCACCGGCGCGGGCACTTCGAGGATCAATTGCGCCGGGAGGTCGATCTGTCGACCCGCGAGCACCGCGAGTTCGCGATCGTCTTCATCGAGCTCGACGCACCGACCGCACGCGTGCTGACCCTGGGCGCTGCCGGCGACACGGTGGTGCTGGAAGCCATGGGTCGGCTGCTGCGCGGCGGCACCCGCGCCATGGACGCCGCCTGCCGCTACAGCGAGCGACGCTTTGCGGTGCTGCTGTCGGGCGTGGGCCTGGCCACCGCACACGCGCGCATGGAAGGCTTGCGGCGCAAGTGTGCGACGCAGATTGCGGTGCACGAAGGGCAGGAGCTGAACTTTTCAGTCGCCATCGGCGTGGCCAGTTTCCCGCACACCGCGCATACACAGGAAGGGCTGGTCCAGGCCTGTGACGCCGCGCTGGCCGAGGCCCAGCGCCGCGGTGGCAATCACGTCACGCTGGCGGCCATCCGCTTTGGCGGCAACGAGCCTTAGGCCGAAAAAGCGCGGTGCAGCATGCTGGCTGCCAAGGCCAGCAACATCACCGCAAAGCAGCGCTTGAGCACCGCGACGTTGAGCCTTTGTGCGGTGCGCGCACCCCAGGGCGCCAGGCTCATGCTGGCCACCGACACGATGACCAGGGCCGGCAGGTACAGGTAACCCACCGCACCCGGCAACGCCGCTGGTAGCCGCCAGCCCGCGATGACGTAGCCCACCGTGCTGGCCAGTGCTATCGGGAATCCGAGTGCCGCGCTGGTGCCGACGGCCTGGCGCGGCGGCACGTTGCATCGGGTCATGAAGGGCACTGACAAAAAGGCGCCGCCTGCGCCCACCAGGCTTGACAGAAACCCGATGCCAGCACCGGCCGCTGCAGTGCCTGCCGCGCCCGGCATCGCACGCCCAGGCAGCGGCCTTCTGTCCTGCAGCATGCGCAGCGCCGTCCAACCGATAAAAGCCGCGAAGAACAGCGCCAGGATGCGGCCATTGATGATGGCGAAGACCCCTGCGCTGGCCGCCAGCCCGCCCAGCACGATGCCGCTCGCCATGCGGCGTGCAATGTCCCAACGTACAGCGCGCAGGCGGTGATGGGCCCGCACGCTGCTCAAGCTGGTGAACAGGATTGTGGCCATGCTGGTGGCAATGGCCATCTTGACGGCCATGCCGTTGTCGACGCCGCGCTGCGACAGCAGCAGCGTCATGGCCGGCACCATCATCATGCCGCCGCCCACGCCCAAGAGCCCGGCCAAAAAACCGACGACGACGCCCAGGGCCAGCAGCTCGACAACCAGCAGGGGCGCGAGATCAGGCACGCGGCGCGATCGTCAACGGTCCAGCCGCGCCAGCACGGCCAGCCACTCGTCGTGGCTCACCGGTGTGATCGACAGGCGATTGCCCCGTTGCAGCACACGCATGCTGGCGAGCTCAGGCACGCTGCGCATCTCAGGCAGGCCCAGCAGTCGCGTCTTGCGCTCCAGCTTTACGTCGATCTGCAGCCAGCGCGGTTTGTCGTGCGTCGACTTGGGGTCGAAGTAGGCGCTGTCGACATCGAACTGCGTCGTGTCCGGCACCGCGCGACCAAAGATGTGCGCCAGGCCCGCAACGCCCGGCTCGGCACAGCACGAGTGATAGAAGAGCACGCCATCGCCCGGCTGCATCTGATCGCGCATGAAGTTGCGCGCCTGGTAGTTACGCACGCCGGTCCATGGCAGCGTCTGCCTTCGTGCGCGTACGAGGTTGTCAATCGACACCTCATCGGGCTCGCTCTTCATCAGCCAGTAGGCCGAAAGCGCAGCGTGTTTTCGATCAAGTGCCATGCGCGGAACCGGCTTCGCCGGGCCGCTGCATGAGCCCCCCGGGGGGCAGCGACCGATAGGGAGCGTGGGGGCTAGCAGGGTGTCCGCCGCGCGCCGTGAACCGCATTCCTGAACCAAGGGGGAGTTCAGGTGGGCGAGGTCAGCCTGGCTTCGGGTTCGTCTGACGCGAGACGCTCACACCCACCAGGCAATATTCCAAGCCCTTGGTCATAGACCATCGGCTCAAGGACATATAAAGCTCACAGCACGCAACGGACGAAATCATTCTAGACCTGCGTTTTGCCGTGTGCGTGCAGCCATGAAGGTGACGCGGATGTCGGCACGCGCCACCGCGCTGTCACCCATCAACTACAGCAACCGGCCGTCGTCGCCCAACGCGTTGTCCAGGCGCCGGATAAGTGCATCGAGCGCGGCTTCGTCGCTACCCACCGCAGCACCGTTGCGGGCCGCTGCAGCCGGTGGCGCGACCACGGCAGCCTGGCCGCGCTCGGCCAGTTGGTAGGCCAGGTTCAGAGCAGCCAACACTGCAATGCGCTCACGCGCTTTGACTTTGCCAGCCTCGCGAATGCCAGTCATTTCGCGGTCGACTGCATGCACCGCGCTACTCAGCAGCGTTTCGCCGCCTTCAGGGCAGCCCAGCATGTAGACCTGGCCGAGGATCGACACTTCGACCTGCTTCACGCCGCGTTCTCCTGATCGGCTTCGTCTGATTTGACAATCTTGTCGCCACGCCGCAGCGGCACAGCGGGCAGCCGCTCCAGCAGGGCGTCGATGCGCGAGCGCGCGGCGGCCAGGCGGGAGCGCAGGCTGTCGCGTTCTGCGGTCACCGCGCTCAGCTGTTGCTCGATCAACGTGCCGGTGCTCGTTAGTTCCTGGTGGCGCAGCACCAGGCGGTCGATGCGTTCGGCAAGATCATCCAGCTTGGCCATCGGTCACTCCCTGCCCGATTGTAGGAGCGGGTATGGCGCGCCATAGCTTGCGCCCGAGGTCGCACCACGGCCGAACCGCACATTCCGCACAACGCGGCGCGCGCGCGATGCACACATAGCGGCCATGCAGGATCAGCCAGTGGTGGGCGTCGGCGGCAAAGCGGGCCGGCACGCGCTTGACCAGCGTCAATTCCACCGCCAGCGGATCGCGCCCCGGAGCCAGGCCAGTGCGGTTGCCAACGCGGAAAACATGCGTGTCGACCGCCATCGTCGGCTCACCGAAAGCGACGTTGAGCACCACGTTGGCGGTCTTGCGGCCGACACCGGGCAGCGCCTGCAGTGCCTCGCGCGAGCGCGGCACCGCGCCGCCGTGTTGATCGACGAGGATCTGGCAGGTCGCCAGCAGGTTCCTGGCCTTGTTGCGGAACAGGCCGATGGTGCGAATCGACTCCGTCACGCGGGCTTCGCCCAGCGACAACATCTGCTGCGGCGTGCTCGCCAGCGCAAACAGCCGCCGCGTTGCTTTGTTGACGCCGACGTCGGTGGCCTGCGCCGACAGCAGCACGGCGGCCAGCAACTCGAAGACGCTGCTGTACTCCAACTCGGTTTGTGGCTGCGGGTTGGCGTCGGCCAGCGTCTCGAAGAACGGGACGATGGATTCAGTCTTCATTGCCGGCACTTGGCTCCGCCGGGCCGGCAGTGGCTGCAGCAGGAGCGGCAGGAGCGGTAAGAGCATCACCACGAGAAAGCTGCGGGTATCCCTGCTGCGTGGCCGCTCGCTGTGCACGCGCACGTCGCATAGCCGCTTCGACCACCGCGCGTTTGGCAGCCAGTGCGTCTGCATCGGCAATGCGGCTGTGGCTGGCCAGATCGGCCAGCTTGGCCTGTGCCTTGGCGGCCAGGCGCTCCTCGTTTTCTTGTCCGTCGCGCGTCAGGCGCTCGCGGTGCCAGGCGTAGCGGCCGCGTGCCTCGTCGGCTTGCATCACGCTCCAAGCCTGCCAGCCGCTGCGCCCGGGGGTCACGGATTGGAGCGCGATGCAGTCCACCGGGCACACCGGCACACACAGCTCGCAGCCGGTGCACAGCGCATCGATCACCGTGTGCATGCGCTTGGGTGCACCGACGATGCAGTCCACCGGGCAGGCCTTGATGCACAGCGTGCAGCCGATGCACCAGGCCTCGTCGATGACGGCCAGCAGGCGCGGGCTTTCGTTGCCGCGCGTCGTGTCTAGCGGCAGCACCGCGCGGCCGGTGATTGCAGCCAGCCGCACAACGCCTTCGGCACCACCCGGCGGGCAGCGGGTGATGTCCGCATCACCGCTGCTCATCGCATTGGCGTAGCTGCGGCAATCGGGGTAGCCGCAGCGTGTGCACTGCGTCTGCGGCAGCGCGTCGTCGAGTAGCTGCGCCTGCACGCTGCGCGGCGTCGCAACCGGGGCGGGCGCGGTCACCGCTGGATCATCGGGCGCTCTGGCCGCGCGCCGGCCGCTGGCGTTTGGCGACTGTGCGCGTGCTGGCCTTGACGGCGGCCTTGGTGGCTGCTGCAACCGCCAGCGGCGCGGCTGCCAGGCGTGGCGATGCAGCGGCTGCGTCGTCGAAACGCGCAATGAAATCGCGCACCTGAGGGTAGACCTTGTCGCGCCAGCGTCGGCCCGAAAAGATGCCGTAGTGGCCTGCGCCTTCGGCGTCGTAGTGAAAGGCGCGGCTGCGCGGCACGCCAGAACACAGCCCGTGCGCCGCGCGCGTCTGCCCGGCGCCCGAGATGTCGTCGAGCTCGCCTTCGATGGTCAGCAGCGCCGTCGTCTTGATGTCCTGCGGCTTGACCAGCTCGCCATGGACATGCCAAGTGCCGTTGACGAGTGCAAAGTCCTGAAAGACGATCTTGATCGTGTCCAGGTAGTACTCGGCCGGCAGGTCCAGCACGGCGTTGTATTCGTCGTAGAACTGGCGGTGGGAATCAGCGCTGACATCGGCGCCGCGGATCAAATCCAGGAAGTAGTCGTAGTGGCTGGACAGGTGGCGGTCCGGGTTCATCGCGACGAAGCCGGTGTGCTGCAGGAAGCCCGGGTA
Source organism: Rubrivivax sp. (assembly GCA_026785885.1). Lineage (GTDB taxonomy): Bacteria > Pseudomonadota > Gammaproteobacteria > Burkholderiales > Burkholderiaceae_C > Rubrivivax. Next base: position 14,114 of record JAJAZC010000048.1, on the reverse strand, counting down.
GACCGCCCGCCCAGCGCCCGGGAAGTTCTGCGGCACGCGGAAGATGACGTTGCTTTCAAACCAGCTGTAGCTCTTGTTGGTAGCCAGGTTGTTGACCGAGGTCGGGCTTTTGCGCGCATCGATGGGGCCGCCCATCATCGTCATCGTCAGCGGCGTTTTCTCGCCGCGGCTGGCCATCAACGAAACGGCGGCCAACACCGGCACGGTGGGCTGGCACACCGAGATGACGTGGATGTCGGGCCCACAGTGACGAATGAACTCCTGAACGTACTCGACGTAGTCGTCCAGCTTGAAGGGGCCGGCTTCCAGCGGCACCATGCGGGCGTCGGTCCAGTCGGTGATGTAGACCTTGTGGTCGTGCAGCAGGCTTTTGACGGTGTCGCGCAACAGCGTCGCGTGGTGGCCCGACAGCGGCGCCACGACCAGCACCGTCGGCTGGCTTTTCATGGTTTCCAGTGCGCTGGGGTTGTCGGTGAAGCGCTTGAAGCGCAGCAGCCGGCAAAACGGCTTTTCCAGCGCCACCTGCTCCTGCACCGCAATCGTCACGCCGCCGACGCTGGCAGCTGTGATGTTGAACGGCGGTTTTTCGTAATCCTTGGACAGGCGGTGCAGCAGGTCGAAGCCGGCCGACAAGCGCTGTGCCATCGGCGAGTGCGAAAACGGCGACAGCGGGTGGTCGTACAACTTGGCCGAAGCGCTGGCAAACTCTGAAAACGGCGCCATCAGCGCGCGTTGGGTTTCATACAGCTGATACAGCATCAGAGGTCTCCAGTCTTGGCCAGGGCCCGTGGGTCGCGCGACGCAGCCCCGGTGGGGTTTGGACTGTAATGCGATCTTTGCTGCGTTGCAGCATCAAGCTGCGTTCAGACCGCCATCACCCGTGCCAAAGACGTGACAATCGCGTCGATGTTGCGGCTATTGATCGCCGCCACGCAGATGCGGCCGCTGTCGAGGCCGTAAACACCGAACTCGTCGCGCAGCCGCTGCATCTGCGGCTGGCTCAGGCCGGAGTAGCTGAACATGCCCAACTGCCGTGTGATGTAGTGCAGATCGCCGCCCACCCCGGCCGCCTGCAGCTGCGCCGTCAGTTGCTCGCGCATGGTTTTGATGCGCTCACGCATGCCGGCGAGCTCTTTTTCCCACAGGGCGCGCAGCGCAGGTGTGGTCAACACCGTGGCGACGATCTGCGCGCCAAAGGTCGGTGGATTGCTGTAATTGGTGCGGATGCAAATCTTCAGTTGTGACAGCACACGCGCGCATTCTTCAGCGCTACTGCAAACCACGCTCAATGCACCGACACGCTCACCGTACAGCGAAAAGCTTTTGGAAAACGACGTTGCAACCAGCACGTTGAGGCCCTGCGCCACAAAAGTCTGCACGGCGGCGCCGTCGGCCTGTAAGCCGACACCGAAGCCTTGGTAGGCCATATCGAGAAACGGCACCAACCCATGGCGCTGGCACAGCGCGGCAATCTGCTGCCATTGATCGGCCGTCAGGTCGCTGCCGGTCGGGTTGTGGCAGCACGCATGCAGCACGACGATGCTGCCGCGCGCAGCGCCCTGCAGTGCATCCAACATCGCGCCAAAGCGGATGCCGCGGGTGGCGGCGTCGTAGTAGGGGTAGCTGCTGACTTCGAAGCCGGCTTGGGTAAACAGCGCGCGGTGGTTCTCCCAGCTCGGGTCGCTGATCAGCACCTGTGCTTGAGGCAGCAAGTGCTTGAGGAAGTCAGCACCGATCTTCAGCCCGCCGGTTCCTCCGACAGCCTGTACGGTGGCGATGCGCCCTTCGGTGACGGGCGCGCTGTCAGCGCCGAAGACCAGGCTCTGCACCGCTTTGTCGTACGCGGCGATGCCGTCGATGGGCAGATAGCCTTTCGGCTTGGGCGCCAGGAGCAACTGCTGCTCAGCCGCAGCCACACAGCGCAGCACTGGCAGCTTGCCCTGATCGTCGAAATAAACGCCGACGCCGAGATTCACCTTGTGCTGGCGCGGATCGGCGTTGAACTGCTCGTTGAGGCCCAGGATCGGGTCCCGCGGCGCCATCGGGACCGACTTGAACAAGGTGGCGGCTGGCTGGGCTGTCATCGCGTCGGGTCCTGGTGGTTGGTGCGTGGTGCGTGGCGTGTGGCGTGTGGCGTGTGGCGTGTGGCGTGTGGCGTGTGGCACGGCCCTGGCTGCTGCAGGCCTGCGCGGGCTGCGCTACGCTTATGGGTTGCTTGCCGCCCAGCATCCTGCAGCGTGATTCGGCGCTTGGCGAACCATCCAATTCTAGGTGGGCACTTTCAGCCCGACCGCCTTGTCTTCCGTCTGCCCAGAGGGACCCCGCATGCCAGCCGTCGCCGCCCAGCCCGTTGCCGTTTCACCTATTGCCGAGGAAAGCACGCCAGGCGAGTTCATCAATTTTCCGGACTCGCCCTACCAGCTGTTCATGCCCTACGCGCCGGCCGGTGATCAGCCCGCTGCGATTGCCAGCCTGGTCGAGGGCATTCAGGACGGCCTGGCTTACCAAACTCTGCTGGGCGTCACCGGCTCCGGCAAGACTTTTACGATGGCCAACGTGATTGCGCGCTGTGGCCGCCCGCCCATCGTGTTTGCGCCCAACAAGACGCTGGCGGCGCAGCTGTACAGCGAGTTTCGCGAGTTCTTTCCGCGCAACGCGGTCGAGTACTTCGTCAGCTACTACGACTACTACCAGCCCGAAGCGTATGTGCCGCAGCGCGACCTGTTCATCGAGAAGGACAGCGCCATCAACGAGCACATCGAGCAGATGCGCTTGAGCGCCACCAAGAGCCTGCTGGAGCGGCGTGACGTGATCATCGTGGCCAGCGTCAGTGCGATCTACGGCATCGGCAACCCCGGCGACTATCACAAGATGGTGATGACGCTGCGCGTGGGCGACAAGATGAGCCAGCGCGACGTCATCGCGCAGCTCATCCGCATGCAATACAAGCGCAACGAGATCGAGTTCGGCCGTGGTGCTTTCCGCGTGCGTGGCGACACCATCGACGTGTTTCCGGCTGAGCACAGCGAGCTGGCGCTGCGCATCGAGCTTTTCGACGACGCGGTCGAAACGCTGTCGCTGCTGGATCCGCTCACGGGGCGCGTGCGGCAGAAGATTCCGCGCTTCACGGTCTACCCGAGCAGCCATTACGTCACGCCACGCGAGCGTGTTGTCGACGCCATCGGCGGCATCAAGGACGAGCTGCGCACGCGGCTGGACGAACTCGTCAAGTCCGGCAAGTTGGTGGAGGCGCAGCGGCTGGAGCAGCGCACCCGCTTCGACCTGGAGATGCTGCAGGAGGTGGGCCACTGCAAGGGCATCGAGAACTACACCCGGCACCTGTCCGGCGCCAACCCTGGCGAGCCGCCGTCGACCTTGGTCGACTACCTGGCCGGCGATGCGTTGATGTTCTTGGACGAAAGCCATGTGTTGATTGGCCAGTTCGGCGGCATGTACAACGGCGACCGTGCGCGCAAGACCACGCTGGTGGAGTACGGCTTTCGCCTGCCCAGCGCGCTGGACAACCGACCGCTGAAGTTCGAGGAATTTGAACGCAAGATGCGCCAGGCGATCTTCGTCAGCGCCACGCCAGCGAAGTGGGAGCAGGAGCACGCCGGTCAGGTGGTCGAGCAGGTGGTGCGGCCCACCGGCCTGGTCGACCCCGAGGTCGAGGTGCGGCCAGCCCGCACGCAAGTCGACGACGTGCTGCAGGAAATCCGCAATCGCGTTGACATCAACGAGCGCGTGCTGATCACCACGCTGACCAAGCGCATGTCCGAGCAGCTGACCGAGTACTTGTCGGACAACGGCGTCAAGGTGCGCTACCTGCACAGCGATATCGACACCGTGGAGCGGGTTGAGATCCTGCGCGACTTGCGTCTGGGCACCTTCGACGTGCTGGTGGGCATCAACCTGCTGCGTGAAGGCCTGGACCTGCCGGAGGTGAGCCTGGTGGCGATCCTGGACGCCGACAAGGAAGGCTTTCTGCGCGCCGAGCGCAGCCTGATCCAGACCATCGGCCGTGCTGCGCGCAACGTCAACGGCAGGGCGATCTTGTATGCCGACCGGATCACCGATTCGATGAAGGCGGCCATCGGCGAAACCGAGCGCCGCCGCACCCGGCAGATCGCGCACAACCTGGCGCAGGGCATCACGCCACGCACGGTGCACAAACGCATCCGCGACATGATCGACGGCGTGGTGTCGGACAAAGCGGCCAAGGACGACCTGGCCAGTGCCAAAGCGGCCGCAGCCGTCGGCAGCCTGAGCGAGAAGGACCTGGGCAAGCGCATCAAGCTGCTGGAGAAGCAGATGCTGGAGCACGCGCGCAACCTGGAATTCGAGAAGGCGGCGCGGGTGCGCGACCAGTTGTCGCTGCTGCGCGAGCAGGCCTTTGGCGCCAGCGTGGCCGACGTCGCGCCGCTGGTGGTTGCCGTCGGGCCGGGTGGGAAGCTGCTTTGATCGACCGCCTGCGCCAGTGGTTGGGCGGCGCGCCCGCGTCCGAGCCGCCGCTGCGCATCTTGATGGTCTGCACCGGCAACATCTGCCGCAGCCCGACGGCTGAGGGCGTGTTGCGCGCCAAGTTGGCGGCCGCCGGGCTGCAGGCGCAGGTGGGCGTGGCTTCGGCTGGCACGCAGGGCTATCACACGGGCGAGGCGCCCGACCCGCGCGCCATCAGAGCTGCGCTGCAACGCGGCTACGACATCGCCGGGCTGCAGGCGCGGCCGGTGCGGGCTGAGGACTTCACGCGCTTCCACTGGTTGCTGGCACTCGACCGCAGCCACCGGGACTGGATGGTCAAGCATGCGCCGCCCACCGCGGGCGGGCGCATTGGCCTGCTGATGCCGCTGGCCACGCGCTACGCCAGCGTCGAAGAAGTGCCGGACCCGTACTACGGCGCGCCGGCCGGTTTCGAGCACGTGCTGGACCTGCTGGAAGACGCCTGCGACGGCCTGGTGCGGCGGGTCACGAAAGGCGAGCCGCTGACAGGGGAACTGAGGCCGGGCTAGCCCATCAAAACAGGCGCCCGCTGGTATAGTTGACCAAATTGCTCGGGTTCGTTTTGGAACGTCTCTTTATGGGGCGCCTCCAACCGCCCGGGCGCTGTTGACAACCGTCCCGGAGCGATCTTTCTCACCACCCGTCGACGCGCCACGCGTCAAGAGGACACCCATGCGTCTGACCACCAAAGGCCGTTTCGCCGTCACTGCCATGATCGATTTGGCCCTGCGTTCCAACGCTGGCCCCGTGGCGTTGGCAGCCATCAGCCAGCGCCAGCAGATTTCACTGTCGTACCTTGAGCAGTTGTTCGGCAAGTTGCGCCGGCATGAGCTGGTCGAAAGCACCCGCGGCCCAGGTGGCGGTTACTCGCTCGGCCGCGCAGCCGCAGACATTACCGTGGCCGACATCATCGTCGCGGTCGACGAGCCGATAGACGCCACCGACTGCAGCGGCAATGAAGGCTGCATGGGCGAGGACACCGGCAAGTGCATGACCCACGATCTGTGGGCCAGCCTCAACGCCAAGATGATCGAATTCCTGGATTCGGTGTCGCTGAAAAAGCTGGTCGACGAGCAACTGGCGAAGGGCATTTCGGTCGACGAAGCACCGGTCAAGCGCGCGATCTCCAGCATTCCCGTGGTCAAGCCAATCAAGATCACCGCGCCCAATTCGGTCTTCGCCCTCGGCAACGCCTTCAACAAGTAAGCTGGCTCCGGGCGCGATTCCCGGCCCCCGGTTTCCTGCAGTCCAACTTAAGCAACCATGACCCCGCACTTCCCGATCTATCTGGATTACGGCGCCACGACGCCTTGCGACCCCCGGGTCGTCGACGCGATGATCCCGTGGCTGCGTGAGCACTTCGGCAACCCGGCCAGCCGCAGCCACGCCTGGGGCTGGGAAGCCGAGGAAGTCGTCGAGAAGTCGCGTGCCCAGGTGGCGGGCCTGTTAAATGCCGACCCGCGCGAGATTGTCTGGACCAGCGGCGCCACCGAATCGATCAACTTGGCGATCAAGGGTGCGGCGCATTTCTACGGCAGCCGCGGCAAACACCTGATCACGCTGAAGACCGAGCACAAGGCCACGCTGGACACGATGCGCGAGCTGGAGCGCCAGGGCTTCGAGGTGACCTACCTGGACGTCGAAGAGAACGGGCTGCTGGACCTCGACAAGTTCAAGGCCGCGCTGCGCAAGGACACCATCCTGGTGTCGATCCTGCTCGTCAACAACGAGATCGGCGTGATTCAGGACGTGCCGACGATCGGTGCGCTGTGCCGGGAGCGCAACATCATCTGCCACGTCGACGCCGCCCAGGCCACCGGCAAGATCGTCATCGACATGGCGACGCTGCCGGTCGATTTGATGAGCCTGTCCAGCCACAAGACCTACGGCCCCAAAGGCATCGGCGCGCTTTATGTGCGCCGCAAGCCGCGGGTGCGGATCGAAGCGCAGATGCACGGAGGCGGCCACGAGCGTGGCATGCGCAGCGGCACCTTGCCGACTCACCAGTGCGTGGGCATGGGCACGGCTTTCGCCATCGCGCAATCCGAGATGGGCACCGAGATCGAGCGCATCCGCATGCTGCAAAAGCGCCTGCTGGACGGCATCTCCGGTATCGAGCAGGTCTTCATCAACGGTGACTTGACCCACCGCGTGCCACACAACGTCAACGCCAGCTTCAACTACGTTGAAGGCGAATCGCTGATCATGGGCGTCAAAGGCTTGGCGGTGTCGTCGGGCTCGGCCTGCACCAGCGCCAGCCTGGAGCCGAGCTACGTGCTGCGCGCTTTGGGTCGCAGCGACGAGCTGGCGCACAGCAGCCTGCGCATGACCATCGGCCGCTTCTCCACCGTCGAAGAGATCGACTATGCGGTCGGGACGTTGAAGGACCAGGTGGCCAAGCTGCGCGACCTGTCGCCGCTATGGGAAATGTTCAAGGACGGGGTCGACATCAGCTCGATCCAATGGGCAGCCCATTGACGCTGCTGCACTGACTGCAGCGCATCCACACACAAGGAGTACGCAACATGGCTTACAGCGAAAAGGTCGTCGAACACTACGAGAACCCGCGCAACGTCGGCGCCTTTGACAAAGGCGACGACAGCGTCGGCACCGGTATGGTCGGTGCGCCGGCCTGCGGCGACGTGATGAAGCTGCAGATCAAGGTCAACCCACTCACCGGCTTGATCGAGGACGCGCGTTTTAAGACCTATGGGTGCGGCTCGGCGATTGCTTCGAGCTCGCTCGTGACCGAGTGGGTCAAGGGCAAGACCCTGGATGAGGCGATGACGATCAAGAACACGCAGATCGCAGAAGAGCTGGCACTGCCGCCAGTCAAGATTCACTGCTCGATCCTGGCCGAGGACGCAATCAAGGCCGCCGTGCAGGACTACAAGCAAAAGCACGCCAGTTCGGGCGCTGTGCCGATGGTCGAGCAGGCGGCGGCGGAGTGACGACCAGACCATGGCTGTCACCCTGACCGAATCCGCCGCGCGCCATGTCACGCGCTACATCGGCCGCCGTGGCAAGGGCGTGGGCGTGCGTCTGGGTGTCAAGACCACCGGCTGCTCGGGCCTGGCCTACAAGCTCGAGTACGCCGACGACATCGCGCCCGAGGATGTGATCTTCGAAGACCACGGCGTCAAGGTGCTGGTCGATCCGAAAAGTCTGCCGTACATCGACGGCACGCAGCTCGACTTCGTGCGCGAAGGCCTCAACGAAGGCTTCAAGTTCTACAACCCACGCGAGAAAGACCGTTGTGGTTGTGGAGAGTCCTTCCGCGTTTGACGACGCATCCCGCCCCCTGCCTCTAGGCGCGGCTGATGTCCGCGCCTACTTGTTTGAGTTTCTCGAATCCATTTATGCAAGACCGCATCGTCATTCGGCAAGGACGGCCTGACCAGCCCGAGGTGGTGGCCTTGCTCGATACGCTGGATCGTTACTTCGCCTCCGGCACGGGGGCGGCTCGCCTTGTTGAAGGCGACGCCTGTGTGCGGCGCGCAGCCTTCGGCGGCTATCCGGATAACGGGCTGTCGGTCTACCACGGCAAGGCGCTATGACGTTGTCGGACGACGACTTCACGCTGTTCGGCCTGCAGCAGCGCCACGCGCTCGACCGCGCCAGTCTCGATGCGAGCCGGCGCGAGCTCCAGGCGCAGGTGCACCCGGATCGTTTTGCTGCCGAGGGCGCGGCGGCACAACGGCTGTCCATGCAATGGGCCGTGCGCGTCAACGCGGCCTACCAGCGCCTGAAGGATCCGTTGCAGCGTGCCGCCTACCTCTGCGAGCTGCGCGGTGTGGCGGTGGATGCCGAGCGCAACACCGCGATGCCGGCGGCTTTCCTGATGCAGCAAATGGCCTGGCGCGAAGCGCTGGACGAAGCGGGCAGCGTGGCTGACGTGCAGACCATCGCCGATGACGTGGCGCTGCAGGAACGCACGATGCTTACAACGCTTGGCGCATTGCTCGACGAACAACACGACACCGCGGCCGCAGCGGCACAGGTGCGCGCGCTGATGTTTGTGGCGCGCTTCGGCCAGGACATCGAACGCCGGCTGGACACGCTGGCCCCCATGCGCTGAAAGAACAAGGACCCCATGGCGCTGCTGCAGATTTCAGAACCCGGCCAGGCCCCGGACCCGCACCAGAGGCGGGTCGCGGTCGGCATCGATCTAGGCACCACGCACTCGCTGGTGGCTGCCGTCCGCCATGGCGTGGCCGAGTGCCTGCCGGATGCACAGGGCCGCGTGCTGCTGCCTTCTGCCGTGCGTTACCTCGGCAACGGGCGGCGTCAGATCGGCCACGAGGCGCGGCAAGCGCAGGCCGAGGACGCAACCAACACCATCGTCTCGGTCAAACGGCTGATGGGCCGCAGCCTGGCCGACGTCGCTGGCCGCGAGCGCTTGCCGTACCGGTTTGTCGATCAGCCCGGCATGGTGGCTTTGGCCACGCGTGAAGGCGACAAGACCCCGGTCGAGGTGTCGGCCGAAATCCTGGCCACGTTGCGCCAGCGCGCCGAGGACACTTTCGACGACGAGCTGTTCGGCGCCGTGATCACTGTGCCCGCGTATTTCGACGACGCACAGCGCCAGGCCACCAAAGACGCCGCGCAGCTGGCCGGGCTCAAGGTGCTGCGCCTCATCAGCGAGCCCACCGCCGCGGCCGTGGCCTATGGGCTGGACAACGCCAGCGAAGGCCTCTATGCCGTGTACGACCTCGGCGGTGGCACCTTCGACATCAGCCTGCTGCGGCTAACGCGCGGCGTCTTCGAGGTCGTCGCCACGGGCGGTGACGCGTCGCTGGGCGGCGACGACATCGACCACGCGCTGGCCGACTGGGCGCTGGCGCAGGCCGGCATCAGCGCAGACAGCCCGCACGACAAACGCGCTGCGCTGGTGGCTGCACGCGCGGCCAAAGAGGCCCTGAGTGATGCGCCGACAGTGCTATGGCTGGCTGAAGGCCTGGCCGGCGGCACTGCGCGCGTGACGGTCAGCCGCACGCAGCTGGAGCAACTCGCGCAGCCGCTGATAGACCGCACGCTGGTGGCAGTGCGCAAGGTGCTGCGCGACGCGCGTGTTGCGCGTGACGAGGTGGAAGGTGTGGTGATGGTCGGCGGCAGCACGCGCATGCCGCTGGTGCGCCGCGCGATCGGTGAGCTGTTCGGGCCCGGGTGGCCGGGCCAGGTGCTGACCAACGTCAACCCCGACGAGGTAGTTGCGCTGGGCGCGGCCATCCAGGCCAATGCGCTGGCAGGCCATGCGCGCGACGGCGAGCTGTTGCTGCTGGACGTCATCGCGCTGAGCCTGGGGCTGGAGACCATGGGTGGTCTGGTCGAACGCATCGTCGAGCGCAACACGACGATCCCGGTGGCCAAGGCGCAGGAGTTCACGACCTTCAAGGACGGCCAGACGGCGATGGCCATCCACGTCGTGCAGGGTGAGCGCGATCTGGTGGCGGATTGCCGCTCGCTGGCGCGCTTCGAGCTGCGCGGCATTCCGCCCATGGCCGCTGGCGCGGCGCGCATCCGCGTGACCTTTCAGGTCGACGCCGACGGACTCTTGAGCGTCTCGGCGCGCGAGCAGACATCGGGCGTCGAAGCCGCGGTCGTCGTCAAACCGAGTTATGGCCTGGCCGATGATCAGATCGCGCAGATGCTGAAGGACGGTTTTGCCCATGCCGAAGGCGATATGGGCGCGCGCAGGCTGCGCGAAGCGCAGGTTGAAGCCAAGCGCATGGTGCTGGCCACCCGCGCGGCGCTGGCAGCAGACGCGCCGTTGCTGAGTGCCGACGAACAGCAGGCGCTGCAGTTGCTGGTGGCAGCCGCCGAGCAGGCCGCGCAGGGCAGCGACACGCGCGCCACCGAAGCCGCCACCGAAGCGCTGGCGCAGGGCACCGAGCACTTCGCCGCAGCGCGCATGAACCAGGGCATCCGCCGGGCGTTGGCCGGGCGGCGTGTCGAAGACGTCTGAAGAGCCGCACCATGCCTGTCATCCGCATCCTGCCCCATGTCGAGTTGTGCCCGCAGGGCGACACCATAGAAGCGCCCACCGGCACCTCGGTATGCGAAGCGCTGCTGGACAACGGCATCGCGATCGAACACGCCTGCGAGATGAGCGCCGCCTGCACCACCTGCCACGTCATCGTCAAAGAGGGCTTGGTATCGCTCGGTGAAATGGACGAGGTCGAAGAAGACCTGCTGGACCGCGCCTGGGGCCTGACGCCCATGTCACGCCTGAGCTGCCAGGCCATCCTGGCGCAGGACGATGTCACCATCGAGCTGCCGCGCTACACGATCAACCACGCGCGGGAAAATCATTGACACCGTGCGCGCGCTGCACCAACCGCAGCAACGCGGTGCGGCCCGCACAAAAAAAGACCTCCCCGGTTTGCACCGGGGAGGTTGGATAGGGCTCATGCCCTGCTGAGGAGATAGACAGACACCGGACGAAGGTGTCGATGTCAATCTTGCAAGTGCTGTGCCAGACCGCCGCGACGCCGTGGCACCCGTGGCTCGTCAGGCCACAGCCGCTGCCGGCTGCCCATGGCGTGTGTACAAGAAGTCCAGCACCGCCTTGCGGCAGTCCACGTAGCCGGCGTCTCCGGCCAGCGCGACGCGGTCGCGCGGGCGTGGCAGTGTGACGGACAGGATCTCGCCGATCGTCGCCGCCGGGCCGTTGGTCATCATCACGATGCGGTCGCTGAGCAGCACCGCCTCGTCGACGTCGTGCGTCACCATTACCACCGTGCTTTGCGTGCGGGCGACGATCTTCAACAGCTCATCCTGCAGATGCGCGCGGGTCAGCGCGTCCAGGGCGCCAAAAGGCTCGTCCATCAGCAGCACCTTGGGCTCCATGGCCAGCGCGCGTGCGATGCCCACGCGCTGCTTCATGCCGCCGCTGATCTCATGCGGGCGTTTGGCCACCGCGTGGGCCATGCCCACCAGCTCCAGCGCGGCCTGGGTGCGGGCTTTCAACTGCGCTTTCGATTCGCGCGCGCCGAAGACCCGCTCGACCGCCAGATCCACGTTCTCGGCGCAGGTCAGCCAGGGCAGCAGCGAGTGGTTCTGGAACACCACCGCGCGCTCGGGCCCGGGCTCGGCGATCTCGCGCCGATCGCAAAGCAACACGCCGCTGGTGGGCTTGATCAAGCCGGCCATCAAGTTCAACAGCGTGCTCTTGCCGCAGCCGGAGTGGCCGATCAGCGTCACGAACTCGCCCTGCGCAACGCTGAGGTCGATCTGCCGCAGCGCGTGAAAGCGGCCCTGACTTTTGCGGCTGGCAAAAACCATCTCGGCACCCTCGACGCGGATGAAGTCCAGCGTGTGGTGCTTGTTGCCGATGTGGCCCATGTGGCCCATGTGGCTGATGGGGCCGATGGGGCCCACGCGTTCAGTCGTCATAGCTGAACCTGCGCGCAATGGCCATCAACAACTGCTCCAGCAGCAGGCCCACGATGCCGATCACGAAGATCGCCACGATGATGTGCTTGACGTTGAGGTTGTTCCATTCGTCCCAAACCCAGAAGCCGATGCCGACGCCGCCGGTCAGCATCTCCGCCGCAACGATGACCAGCCACGCGGTGCCGACGCTCAGACGCACACCGGTCAGCATGTAGGGCAGCACGGCAGGGAACAGAATCTTCGTGATCACCTTCCACTCGCTGAGGTTCAGCACCCGCGCGACGTTGAGATAGTCCTGCGGCACGCGCTGCACGCCGACGGCGGTGTTGATGATCATCGGCCAGATGCTGCAGATGAAGATGGTCCAGATCGCTGCCGGGTTGGCCGCCTTGAAGACCAAGAGGCCGATCGGCAGCCAGGCCAGCGGCGACACCGGCCGCAGCAGGCTGACCAGCGGGTTGATCATGCGGTTCAAGAAGCTGAAGCGCCCGATCAAGAAGCCCAGCGGAATGCCCACCGCCGCAGCCAGGCCGAAGCCCAGCGCGACGCGCTGCAGCGAGAACAGCACGTTCCAGCCGATGCCCTGGTCGTTGGGGCCGTTGTCGTAAAACGGGTCTGCGAAAAGCTTCACCGCAGCGTCGAACGTGGCCAGCGGGCTCGGAAATGTGCTGCTGTTCATTGTCAGCAGCGCCCACACGCCCACCAGCAGCGCCAGGCCCAGAACCGGCGGCAACACGGCCAGCCACAGCGCGCTCCAGTCGAAGGGCAGGCGCGGTGCACGGGGCGATGCCTGCAGCGGCGCTGGGTTTGCGGCGCGTGCGGTGCGGGCAGCGCCATCGGCGACAGAACCCGCAGTGCCCGCCGCGGTTGACGAAGATGCCGGCCTGGCGGTCTCGGCCGCCGCGGGCTCGCCCGGCGCGTGAAAGATGGCAGCCACCATGCTGGCTTCCACTCAGGCCGCCGCGGCGGCCTTGATCTTGAAGGCGTCAGCGTACTTGGCCGGCTCTTTGCCGTCCCACACAACGCCGTCGATCAGCTTGCTGGCGCGCAGGTCGCTCTTCGGCACGCTGATCTTCAGCGCGGTGGCGGCTTCCTTGTACAGCGCGGTCTGGTTGATCTGCTGGGCCACCTGCAGGTAGTTGGGGTGCTCCTTCAACAGTCCCCAACGCTTGTGCTGCGTCAGGAACCACATGCCGTCGCTGTGGTACGGGTAGGTCACCAGGCCGTCGTTGAAAAACTTCATGTGGTTGGCGTCGTCCCAGGTTTTGCCCATGCCGTTTTGGTAGCGGCCCAGGATGCGTTGGTTGATGGCGTCGACACCGGTGTTGACGTAGCTCTTCTCGGCGATGGTCTCGGCCATCTTGTTTTTATTGATCAGGCTGGCGTCGATCCAGCGCCCGGCCTCCAGCACCGCCATCGTCACCGCGCGTGCGGTGTTGGGGTGCTTGCGCGCAAACTCGCCTGTGGTGCTCAGCACCTTTTCTGGGTGGTCCTTCCAGATGTCCTGCGTGGTTGCCGCCGTGACACCGATGCCGTCGATGATGGCGCGGTGGTTCCAGGGCTCGCCGACGCAGAAGCCGTCCATGTTGCCCACCCGCATGTTGGCCACCATCTGCGGCGGCGGCACGGTGATGACCTTGGCGTCTTTCAGCGGGTTGATGCCGGCGGCGGCCAGCCAGTAGTACAGCCACATCGCATGTGTGCCGGTTGGAAAGGTCTGGGCGAATGTGTAGTCGCGTTTGTCGCCGGCCATCGCCTTGGCCAGGCCGGCGCCGTCGACCGCGCCCTTGTCTGCCAGCTTCTTGCTCAGCGTGATGGCCTGGCCGTTGTGGTTAAGCGTCATCAACACGGCCATGTCCTTCTTCGGCCCGCCGATGCCCAGGTGCACGCCGTAGACCAGCCCGTACAGCGCATGCGCCATGTCCAGCTCGCCGTTGACGAGCTTGTCGCGCACGCCGGCCCAGCTGGCTTCCTTGGTCGGCACGATCTTGACGCCGTACTTCTTGTCGAAGCCCAGCACGCTGGCCATCACGATGCTGGCGCAGTCGGTCAGCGGGATGAAGCCGATGCGGACTTCTTCCTTCTCGGGCTTGTCGCTGCCGGCCGCGTAGACCGCCGCCTGCAGGCCCGGGATGAGGCCGGCGGTGCCGGTGGCTGTGACGGCTGCTGCGGCCTTGACGACGGTGCGGCGTGTCATGTCGATGCGTCCTGCGGGTGCG
>JAJAZC010000047.1 GCA_026785885.1 Rubrivivax sp. | reverse complement strand
GGGGGCCCGGGGGGGGGGGGGGGGTTGGGGGCCCCCCGGGGGGGGGGTTTGGGGTGTTGTGGCCGCCGGGGGGGGGCCGGCCCCGCGGCCCCCCCCCGCTCAGGCGCACCCGCTACGCCCAGCGATAGTTCAGCGATAAGGATCGGCGAGGCCGAGCGCCAGCAGGATCTCGCTTTCGCGCGCTTCCATGCTCTGAGCCTCGGCCTCATTACCGTGGTCCAGGCCCTGCGCGTGCAAGGTGCCGTGCACCAGCAGGTGCGCGTAGTGCGCGACGACGTCGATGCCTTGGGCTTGGGCTTCCTGCGCAACCACCGGCGCGCACAGGATCAGGTCGGCCATCACAACCGGCGCATGCTGGTAGTCGAATGTCAGCACATTGGTGGCGTGGTCCTGCTGCCGGTACTCGGCATTCAGCGCCAGGCCTTCAGCGGTGCCGACGATGCGCACGGTAATTTCGGCCGGGTTCATCAGCGCGGCGCGCACACAGCGGGTGACAAAGGCGCGGGTCAGCAATGCCCGGTGCGTCTCATCGGCAAACTGCAGCGACAGCGCGAGTTCGGGCTTCATCGCTTGGCATCGCCGGCGCGGGCCGGCTCACCTGCACGGGCTTGTTCATATGCATCGACGATGCGTGCCACCAGCGGGTGGCGCACCACGTCGGCCACCGTGAACTGCGTGAAGGCGATGCCCGGCACGCCTTGCAGCACCTGCGCCGCGTCGACCAGGCCACTCGGCAGGCCCTGCGGCAGATCAATCTGGCTCACGTCACCGGTGACCACGCACTTGCTGCCGAAGCCGACGCGCGTCAAGAACATCTTCATCTGCTCGCGCGTCGTGTTCTGCGCTTCATCGAGGATCACGAATGCGTGGTTCAGCGTGCGGCCGCGCATGAAGGCCAGCGGCGCGATCTCGATGAGGCCTTTCTCGAAGGCCTTGGTGACACGGTCCGACCCCATCAGTTCGTACAGCGCGTCGTACAACGGGCGCAGGTACGGGTCGACCTTCTGCGCCAGATCGCCGGGCAGAAAGCCCAGCCGCTCACCGGCCTCTACCGCCGGGCGTGTCAACACGATGCGCTGTACGCCGTGGCGCTCCAGTGCGTCGACCGCGCAAGCCACGGCCAGGAAGGTCTTGCCGGTACCCGCCGGGCCGATGCCGAAGCTGATGTCGTGCGCCAGCATGTTGCGCAGATATTGCACCTGGTTGGGCGTGCGGCCGGCAAGGTCGCTGTGGCGGGTGTGCAGCACGACCGGGCCGTCGTCGCCACTGGCGCCGGCCTCAACGCCAGCCGCTGCACCAGCCTGCAACGGGTTGCCGGTGGCATCCAGCAGCATCAGTTGCAAGGTGCGGGCGCCGAGGGGCTTGTCGGCCTTGGCGTAGAGCGCGTCCAGCAGCGCTGCGGTGCGGTCGACGGCGTCGCCGGGGCCTTGAATGCGAAAGATGCCGTCGCGCCGCTGCAGGCTGACGTTGAGCGCGGTTTCGATGTCACGCAGATGGGCGTCCAGCGGACCGCACAGGTGCGACAGGCGGCGGTTGTCAGGCTGCTCGAAGGTGTGGCGTCGGATCAAGGCGGGCTGGCATTTCGGCACGCGGCGCATGCGGGCTGTCATTGTCGCAGCGCCTGGCAGCCCTTCTTGCCATGCAGAATCGCTGTCACATGGCGCGCGTGCTGCAACTATTGGCCTGGCTGGCGCTGCTGCTGCCGGCTGCGGCTCTGGCGCAAGTGCCGCAGCTGCCGCAGGTGCCGCAAGTGCCGCAGCTGCCGCAGGTGCCGCAGGCGCCGCAGGCGCTGCAGCGCATCAGCACAGCACTGACCGCTGCCGGTGGCGGCAGCAGCTTCCCGGAAGCCGCGGCCACCGCCGGCGTCGTGTTGCCCGACGAATGGGCGCGCACGCGCCGCGGCTTCACCGGATCGGTCTGGTACCGCGTGGTCATCGAGCCCGTATTGCCCGTGGACGGCAACGAGCTGCTGGCGCTGTACATCGAGCAGGTGTGCAGCAACCTGGAGGTCTATTTGAACGGCCAGCTGCTGCACAGCGCCGGCCGCATGACGGCGCCGGTGACCAACAACTGCAACCACCCACAACTGGTGGCGCTGCCGGCCGCGCTGTTCAAGCCCGAGGGCAACCGCATCGACATCAAGGTCGCCGGGCAGGCGCGGTTGAGTTCGGGCTCGCGGCAGCGCGCAGGCGGCTTGTCGGCGCTGTGGATCGGGCCGCAAGCCGAGCTGGCAGCGCGCCACGCGCGGCAGACTGCGCTGCAGGTGGCGGCGCCGCAGGCCATCAGTGCGACCTTGCTGCTGACCGGCAGCTTCATGTTCGTGCTGGGCTTCGTGCACCGGCGCGACAGCCACCTGGCCTACTTCGGCGCGCTGTGTCTGGGCTGGGCGCTGATTAACGTGCGGCTGTGGGTGCGTGACACGCCGCTGGGGCACAGCGAGATGGAGTTCATCGTCTGCTCGATGCTCGGCTTCATCGCCTGGGCTGCGGTGCAGTTCCTGCTGCGATACGGCGGCGTGCGCAGCGAATTGGTCGACCGCGCGCTGCCGGTGCAGTGCGCGCTGCTGGCGATGACCTTGCTGCTGGCCGGGCCGGACCGGCTGAGTACTGTCGTCAACCTCTGGTACGCGGTGCTGGCGCTGGAAGTCACGGCCGCCGCGGTGTGGCACTTGTGGCGCCGTGGCGCCACCGGTGACGGCCGGCTGATGGCGCTGCTGCTGGGCGCAACTTTTACTGTGCTGCTGGTCGAGCTGGCGGTGCAGTGGGCCGGCATGCCGCCGCTGGCCGCGCATGTGGCTGAACTGGTGGTGCCGGTGATCCTGGTGCTGACGGGCCTGCGGCTGGTGCGGCAGCACGGCCATTCGCTGCACCAGGCCGAACAAGGGCAGGTGGTGCTGGAGCAGCGCGTGCGCGAGGCCACGGCCGAGATCGAGCGCAACTTCCGCCAGATGTCGGAGCTGAAGGTCGAGCAGGTGACCGAGCGGGAACGCAAGCGCATCGCCGCCGACCTCCACGACGATCTGGGCGCCAAGCTGCTGACCATCGTGCATACCAGCGAAAGTGAGCGCATCAGCACGCTGGCACGCGAGGCACTGGAGGAGATGCGGCTGTCGGTGCGCGGCCTGACCGGCCGGCCGGTGCGGCTGGCGGACGCCTTGGGCGACTGGCGCGCCGAGGTCATCGGCCGCCTTGGCCAGGCCGGCATCGAAGGCAGTTGGGACGCACCCGAAGACCTGCCGCAGACCTTGAGCGCGCGCGCTTATGTGCAGACCACACGCATCCTGCGCGAAGCCACCAGCAACGTCATCAAACACAGCAGCGCCAGCAGTTGCAGCATCACCGCGGCCATCACCGACGGCGATTTTCAGCTCATCGTGCAGGACAACGGCGACGGCATCAGCAGCGAGATCGACGCCCGGCTCGATCGCGGCCACGGCCTGGCCGGCATGAAGAGCCGTGCCAAACAACTGCAGGGTCAGTGCCTGGTTGAAAGCGGGCCCGGTTACGGAACCGTGATACGTCTCACGGTTCCGCTGGATCGCGCCACCACCGGGTGAGGATTGCCCTAAACGGCGCCGATAACATCGAACTCGTACATTGCGCAATCCAATCCATGAAGACCATCCTGCTGCTCGAAGACCTGCCTGAAATCCGGGCCTGGTTGCGCAAGCTTGTGTTGCAGGTGTTCCCCGGCTCGACCATTTCCGAAGCCGCGCGTGTGCAGGACGCGCTGGCGCTGGTCAACGGCGTGAAGTTCGATCTGGCGCTGGTAGACCTGGGCCTGCCCGATGGCTCGGGCGTCGATGTCGTCACCAAGCTGCGCGACGTGCAGCCCGATGCGCAGAGCGTGGTCGTGACCATTCATGACGACGACGAGCACCTGTTTCCGGCACTGCAGGCCGGCGCCTTCGGCTACATCCTCAAAGAGCAGGCGCGCGAGTTGATTACCGAGCAGTTGCAGCGCATCAGCCAGGGCGAGCCGCCGCTGAGCCCAAGCATTGCGCGCCGCGTGATGGCCTACTTCAGCGCCAAGGCCAAACCGCAGTCCAACGCCAACGCCATGCCGCAGGTCAACCTGACCGACCGTGAGAGCGAAGTGCTGTTGCGCGTGGCCAAGGGCTACACGCTGCCCGAGATCGGCGTGCAACTGGGCTTGAGCCGGCACACGATTGCCGACTACGTCAAGCAGATCTACCGCAAGCTCAACGTTAGCTCGCGTGCAGAAGCGGCACTGGAAGCACAGCGGCTGGGCCTGTTCAGGTAGCGCCCGGCAGCGGCGCATGCACTGACGCAGGACCCGGCTCGCTCGGCCCGGAGCGCAGTGGGTCCGGGGCTTCGCGCAGCGCGTGCCCGTGCACCGGCGCGGTCACGCTGTTCTCACTCAGCGCCAACAGCATGTCGGCGTACCAGGCGCAATTGAGCCCCAGCGATTCGTCCTGCACACGGTCACGGCCGCTCATGTCCAGGCTGGCCGAATGCACACCCAAAAGTCGCCATGGCAACGCGCGCGTTGCTTCGCTGGTTTCGTGCAGGCGCATGACCACTGGCGCACCGCTGGTGCCGCGGTGGGTGCGAGCGTCAGTCAGGAAGTAGCCCAGGCCCTGAAAGCGCATACCGAAGGCCGAGGCCACTGCGGCGTGGCGCACCACCGGCAGATGGTGCAGCGCGTCCTGAAAGCCGAGCGGAAAGCCGACGATCAGCACCGAGCTGCCGATCTGAACGCCCTGCGTCAGCGGCAGGATGTGATCGGGCGTGAAGGGCTCAATGACCGTGCCTGCGGGCAAAGCGCTGCGGTCCAGCTCCAGCAGCGCCACGTCGATCTCGCCTGCAGCATCCACACCCTGCCGCCACTGGCTTTTGCCGTCTCGATACAGCAGCACCGACAGCATGCCGGCGCGCGCCAAATTATCGGCGTTGGTGTGCAGCTCGATCTCGATGCGGTTGGGCCGGTGGTCGGTGGGCACGTCGATCAGCACGTGGCGGCTCGTCACCAGGTACAGCCGCCCGTCGCGACGGAAGAAAAAACCACTGGCATTGGTCAGCGGCCGGCCGTGCTCAAAGGTTGCGATGCGGGCGGTGCTGAGCAGCAGCGAATCGATCAAGGCTGGCATGGCGGCTCCGTGTTGCAGGGGCTTGAATCGGTGTTTGCAGAGCGCAGCAAGCGGCTCCGTGAAGGACGTTGACCTTAGCAGCTGCAGCAGGGGCCGAAGGGCGTCCTCAGCGCCACACCGCGGTGGTAACGTGGGCTTGTCGCAGCGAAAACACAACACCATGACCCAGCAACTTCACCGTACCCCGCCCCTGCGTCAGGAAGCACTCCGCGTGGCGTTGCCGGCCACGGTCGACCTGCTGAAACAGCACCGTGCCAGCGACATCGCCGAAGGCGACATCGACGACTACGTCAACATGAACTGGCTCGAATGGAATGGCGGCAGCCTGCGCTTGACCGTCACCGGGGACAACGTCTGCAAGCAGCAGCGCGCGCGCTGAAAGCAGCGCACCGTTGACCCGCGCCGCGGTCTTGCACCGCGGCCCCGCAGTCCCTCACTTGCGGCTGTAGATCTGATCGAACACACCGCCCTCGGCAAAGTGAAGCCGGTGTGCATTGGCCCAGCTGCCGAAGGCCTCAGCCAGCGTGAACAGTTGCAGCTTCGGAAATTGCGCCGCATGGGCTGCGGCCACCTTGGCATCGCTGGGCCGGTAGTGGTGGCGCGCCGCCAGCGTCTGGCCGGTGGCTGAGTACAGGTACTCGACGTAGGCCTGCGCCACCACGCGCTGGCCCTTGCGGTCAGCATTGCGGTCCAGCACCGCCACCGGCGGCTCGGCAAGGATGCTGCTGCGCGGATAGACGATCTCCAGGCGCTGCGCACCGCCGTCCTGCAGCGCCAGCCTGGCTTCGTTTTCCCAGGTCAGCAGCACGTCACCGAGGCCGCGATCTGCAAAGCTGAGCGTCGCACCGCGGGCGCCGCTGTCCAGCACCGGCACGTTGGCAAAGAGCCGCGCTATGTACGCGCGCGCCGAGGCTTCGGTGCCAGCGGGCTCGCGCAGCGCCTGGCCATATGCAGCCAAGTAAGCCCAGCGCGCGCCGCCGCTGGTCTTGGGGTTGGCAGTGATGACGGAGATGCCGGGCTTGACCAGATCGGCCCAATCTCGGATGCCTTTGGGGTTGCCCTTGCGCACCACAAAGACGACGGTGCTGGTGTAAGGCGCGCTGTTGCTGGGTAGGCGCTTTTGCCAGTCGACCGGCAGCAACTGCGCCTTGGCCGCGATCTCGTCGATGTCGTGGGCCAGCGCCAGCGTCACGACATCGGCCTGCAGACCGTCGATCACCGAGCGCGCCTGTTTACCCGAGCCACCGTGGCTTTGCCGCACCTGCACCGTGTCGCCGGTCTGCGCTTGCCAGTGGCGCGCAAAGGCGGCGTTAAACGCGACGTAGAACTCGCGCGTTGGGTCGTAGCTGACGTTGAGCAGCGTGATGTCGCGCGCCTGCGCGGTCTGAATGTTGAGCAGCGCCAACGGCATCAAGAGCAGGCTCAGAGCAAGCGCGAAGAAACGGGGCAACAGGCGCATGGCGGCATCGTGGCACGGCGCGGCAACCGGCGCCGCATCGGCATGCTAAGCAGGCGCAGCGCTGCGGCCTACGACGCAATTTGCCGATGCTTATGCGTGTCAGCGTGCCTTGGCCGCCGCCGTCAGCCGATCCAGCGTGAACATGTAGCTCGTCTTGTCCAGCGGCTTGTGGCAAGCCAGGCACTCGGCCTGATTGGCCGGACGCAGCTGCTTGGCGCTGGTAAAAGCGGCGTAGTTCCACTCTTCGTTGCGCAGCATCTCGGGGGCGTCTTTGCCCCAGCCAGCGTCGCGCGCCATGCCGGTATAGAACGGCAGCTGCTCGCGCACGAAGTAGCCGTCGGCACCGACGACGGGCTTCTTGTCGGCATCGAGCTTGGCCGAGTGCACCTCGGCCATCAGCACCGTGCCGTTGGGCATGGCACGGCCCTCTTTGGCAGCCTGTGCAGCGGCCGGGTTGGCGTAGTAATAGCGCACCCGGCGCGTGGCCGGGAAGTTGATGGTGTGGTGCAGCAAATAGCTGCTGCGATAGCCCTTGGGGAAGACCATTTGCGTACGCGCCAGGGCCGGCAGGAAATCGGACTTGCCGGCCCCTGCGGGCAACGATGCGAAGAAGGCCGCGACGTTGCCCATCTCCTCACTGCTCAACTACACGGCCATCGCGTTCATCACCGCGTTCTTGCGCGTGCCGTCCTTCAAAGCCTTGCGCTGCGATTCAAGGTACGCCGCGCGCTGGCCCGCCAGATGCGGGATGCTGTCTGCAACGCTGATGCCGTTGGCGCCGTGGCAGGCTGCGCACACGGCCTGCGCCTCGGCCTTGCCGGCCTCCAGATCCGCCGCCTGCACGGCCACCGGGGCCAACCAGGCAACCAGCACGGACGCCAGCACCGCAAGGGTCATCGTCTTCATGGGCCCGCTCCCGGTTGAGTGAGTGCTCGATCGTGGCGAGCGGGCCGGGTGGCGCAGTGCTCGATTGCGCTACACCGGGTTGCCCGCAGCGTCGTACAGCCCCTCGAACAACATCGAGCTGAGGTAGCGCTCGCCGGAGTCGGGCAGCACGACGACGATGGTCTTGCCGGCGTGCTCGGGCTTGTGGGCCCAGCGCAGCGCGCCGACCGTGGCCGCACCGCAGGAGATACCGCACAGAATGCCTTCTTCGCGGATCAGCCGGCGCGCCATGTCGACGGCCTCTTCGTTGCCCACCGTCTCCACCGCGTCGACCATTGCCATGTCCAGCACTGCCGGCACGAAGTTGGCGCCGATGCCCTGGATCTTGTGGCCCGCGGGTTTGAGCGGCTCGCCGTTGCGCGTCTGCGTGAGCAGCGGGCTGGCGGCCGGCTCCACGGCAACGCTGATGATCGCCTTGCCGCGCGTGTTCTTGATGTAGCGCGAGACGCCGGTGATGGTGCCGCCGGTACCGACGCCGGCCACGAAGATGTCGACGGCACCGTCGGTGTCGTCCCAGATTTCCGGGCCCGTGGTGGTTTCGTGAATCGCGGGATTGGCCGGGTTCTTAAACTGTTGCAGCAGCACGTACTTGTCCGGCGCGCTGGCCAGAATTTCTTCGGCCTTGGCCACCGCGCCGTTCATGCCTTTGGCGCCTTCGGTCAGCACCAGCTTGGCGCCGTAGGCCAGCAGCAGTTTGCGGCGCTCGATGCTCATGGTGTCGGGCATCGTCAGCGTGATCGGGATGCCGCGCGCTGCAGCCACGAAGGCCAGCGCAATGCCGGTGTTGCCGCTGGTGGGTTCGACCAGCTCTTTACCCGGGCCCAACAGGCCGCGTTGCTCGGCGTCCCAGACCATCGCCGCGCCGATGCGGCATTTGACGGAGTACGCCGGGTTGCGGCCCTCGATCTTGGCCAGCACGGTAGCGTGGGCGCCCTGCGTGACGCGGTTGAGCCGGACCAGCGGCGTGCGGCCGATGGACTGTGCGTTGTCGATATGGATTGCGCTCATGTGGGTGCCTCCTGTGGGCCGCCAGTGAAACACAGCGGTGCCAGCTTGGTGGCCGACAGGGGCGTCCGCGTTCGGACAGGTTTTTTGCTTGCTTATGCCGCTGCGCCGGTGGGTGTGATGGGCCACGCGCCCGGCCACCGCGCCGACCCCCGCGGATTGGAGCCCCGTCGGCACTGCGGCTTCAGTGAAACTTCGCTGGGCCTCAGCCGCCGTCGTCTGTATTCTGTATACAGACATGAGCGCCCACCTCGTCAAGCTAGACAGCCCGCCCGACCTCGTCGACCAGGTCTACCGCGCGCTGCTCGGCGCCATCTGCGACGGCTCGCTGCCGCCCGGCGGGCGCATCACGCAGGAGGACATCGCGGCACGGCTGGCGGTGTCGCGCCAGCCGGTGCTGCAAGCGCTGCGGCTGCTGAAGAACGACGGCTTCGTGCATGACGCACCCGGCCGCGGTGTGCAGGTGGCGCCGCTGGATGTGGCATTGGTGCAGCAGGTCTACCAAGTGCGCGGTGCACTGGATGTGCTGGCCGCGCGGCTGGCTGCGGCGCAGCGTACGGCGCTGGATCCGGCGCTGCTCACGCGCGGGCGCAAAGCCGCTGCCGGCAAAAACATCCAGGCCATGATCGACGCCGATCTGCAGTTCCATGAGGCCATCTACCGCGCCGCCGGCAACCCGCTGATCGCCGCGGCCGCCGCGCCGCAATGGCGCCACCTGCGGCGGGTGATGGGCGCGGTGCTGCAGTCCAGCAGCCAGCGCGCCACCGTATGGGACGAGCACCAGGCCATCGCCGACGCCATGGCCACGGGCCAGGGCGCACAGGCCGCGCGCCTGATCGCGCAGCACAGCGAGCAAGCCAGCGCGCACCTCAGCCAGCGGCTGAGCGAGCGACTCAGTGAACAACAACCGAGCGTGCAGCTGGGCGCCGTGCCGCACCCGGCCGCGCCGGACGTGCGACTGCTGGCAACACAGCAGGCAGCACCGCACGCAACACCGCACGCGCGGCGTGCCGCAAAAAAGCCTGCTCGATTTTCTGCCCACCACCCCGCCGCCAAACGCAAAACCGCCGGAGCCCCGAGATGAACCTGACCCGCCAGCAACACGCGCAATTCGACCGCGACGGCTATCTGTTCTTCCCTGCCCGCTTCAGCGCCGAAGAAACCGCGCGGCTGACCTCAGCGGTGCCGGCGCTGTACGGCCGCCGCGAGGCCTACAACGTGCGCGAGAAAGGCAGCGACGCGGTGCGTACCAACTTTGCAGCGCACATGGTCAGCCCCGAATACGCGCGCCTGGGCCGCCACCCGCGCATGATCGAGCCGGTGCAGGAACTGCTGGGTGAAGCGCTGTACATGCACCAGTTCAAGATCAACGGCAAGATGGCTTTCGAGGGCGATGTCTGGCAGTGGCACCAGGACTACGGCACCTGGAAAAACGACGACCTGATGCCGACCGAGCGCGCAATGAACGTGGCCATCTTTTTGGACGACGTCAATGAGTTCAACGGCCCGCTGATGTTCATCCCGGGCAGCCACAAACGGGGTGTTGTCGATGCCCAGCATGACCTCACGACCACCAGCTATCCGCTGTGGACGGTGGACCACGCTTTGATCACGCAGCTGGTGGCGCGCGCAGGCGGCCCGGGCAGCTTCGACGCCGCCGGCCGCTATGTGCCAGGCGGCATCGTCAGCCCCAAGGGCCCGGCCGGCTCGATGATCCTGTTCCACAGCTGCCTGGTGCACGCCAGCACCAGCAACCTGAGCCCCTGGAATCGCGTCAGCGTGTACCTGAGCCTGTGCGCGGTCAGCAACCACATCCGGCGCCACAGGCGGTCTGAGCACATCGCGCACCGCGACTTCACGCCCATCGTGTGCCTGCCGGACGACTGCCTGCTCAGGGACTACCCGGTCGATCTGCCCTGGCGTGATGGGCTGCCGGCCAGCGCGCTGCTGACGAGCGACGCGGTGTTGGCGGATGGGGCGCAAGCTGCGGTGCAAGCGTCGCCGCCCGCCTCGGCAACCGCTTCGGCAACCGCTTCGGCGCAACCCTTATGAGCCTGCACCACAAGCTGCTGCAGCGCGCAGCCGAAGGCCGGCCCATCCGCGTCGGCCTCATCGGTGCCGGCAAGTTCGGCTCGATGTACCTGGCGCAAGTGCCGCGCACACCCGGCGTCCACGTCGTCGGCATTGCCGATCTGAACCCCGACGCGGCCTGCAGCAACTTGGCGCGCGTCGGCTGGGATGCACAGCGTGTGCAGGCCACGAGCCTGGACGCCGCGTTGCGCGAAGGCAGCACGCATGTCGGCGACGACTGGCAGGCGTTGGTCGCCCACCCCGCCATCGACGTGATCGTCGAGAGCACCGGCGCGCCCATCGCTGCCGTCGAGCACATGCTGGCGGCGTTTGCGCAGCGCAAACACGTCGTCAACGTGACGGTGGAAGCCGACGCTTTTTGTGGCCCGTTGCTGGCCCAGCGCGCTGCCGCAGCTGGCGTCATCTACTCCCTGGCCTATGGCGACCAGCCGGCGCTGATCTGCGACCTGGTGGACTGGGCCCGCACCTGCGGCTTCCCGGTGGTGGCGGCCGGCCGTGGCCACAAGTGGTTGGCTCACTACTGCAACAGCACGCCGGAAACGGTGTGGGCCAACTACGGCCTGAGCCCGGAGCAGGCCGCGCGCGGCGCCCTCAACCCCAAGATGTTCAACAGCTTTCTCGACGGCAGCAAACCGAGCATCGAATGCACCGCAGTCAGCAACGCCACGGGTCTGGCGGTGCCCAGCAACGGGCTCATGTACCCGCCGGCCAGCGTCGAGGACATTCCGGTCGTGACGCGGCCGCGCAGCGAGGGCGGCGTGCTGGAGCGCAAAGGCATGGTCGAGGTCATCTCCAGCCTGGAGCCTGACGGCCGCCGCATCCCGTACGACATCCGCATGGGCGTGTGGGTCACGGTCGAAGGCGAGACCGACTACATCCGCAACTGCTTCGAGGAATACAACGCCCACACCGACCCTACGGGCCGCTACTTCACGCTCTACAAACGCTGGCATCTGATCGGGCTGGAGGTCGGCTACTCGGTCGCCAGCGTGGTGCTGCGCGGCGAAGCCACCGGTGTGGCGCTGGGTTGGCACGCCGACGTCGTGGCCACCGCCAAACGCGACCTCGCGGTGGGCGAGGTGCTGGACGGCGAAGGCGGCTACACCGTGTGGGGCAAGCTGCTTCCGGCAGCGCGCTCGTTGGCGATGGGCGGCCTGCCGCTGGGCCTGGCGCACGGGCCGACGCTGCGCCGGCCCGTGAAGAATGGCCAATGCTTGAGCTGGGACGACGTGCGCATCGACACCACGACGCGCGCCTACACCTTGCGGCGTGAGATGGAGCAGCGCTTCGTGCCGGCTGCTGCCTGAAGGCCGCGGGCGCTGCGCAGCCACGTGAGCGGCCGACAAGCACCACACCAGCGCCGCCGCGCCAGCGGCGGCTGGCCTCAACCCGCGTCGATCAAGGCCTGCAGCGTCTGCAGCGTATCGGCCTGCCACAGCGGCTTGTCCGTGCGCAGCCGCAGCATGCGCGGAAAGCGCACCGCCACGCCGCTTTTGTGGCGCGGGCTGGCGCCTATGCCTTCGAAGCCGATCTCGAACAGCAGCGTCGGCTTGACGCTGCGCACCGGGCCGAACTTTTCCAGCGTGGTGCTGCGGATCACGCGGTCCACGGCCTTGAATTCTTCGTCGGTGAGGCCCGAGTAGGCCTTGGCAAAAGGCAGCAGTTGCAGCTGCCCCGAATCCCGCGGCGGTGCAGGCCCGCGCCGGGCGATGGCCTCCAGCACGGCCTGCGCTTCTTCGGCACCGGCCGGTGGCCGGCTCCACACGGCGAAGGTGTAGTCGGTGTAGACACTGGCACGGCGGCCGTGGCCGGCTTGCGCGTAGATCAGCACCGCGTCCACCGACAGCGGGTCGACCTTCCACTTCCACCAGGTGCCGTCGGCCTTTGTGCGGCCGCTGCCGTAGCGCGACTGCTGCTGCTTCAGCATGAAGCCTTCCACGCCGCGCTCGCGCGACTGCGCGCGCAGCGCCGCCAGCGCAGCCCAGCTCTCGGCTTGCACAGCGGGGGACACGCGCCAGGCAATGGCAGTGGTCGTGACAGTGGCAGTAGCGCTGGCGGTAGCGATGGCAGTAGCGCCGCCGCCCAACGCCGGCGTCTGTTGCTCGAGCAACGCCAACAGCCGTGCACGCCGCTCACCCTGCGCAAAACCGCGCAAGTCCTGTCCGGTTTGCTGCAGCAGGTCGTAGGCGACAAAGTGCACCGGCGCATCCAGCAGCAGCTTCTTGCCCACGGTCTTGCGGCCGATGCGCTGCTGCAGCAGCTTGAAGGGCGCCGGGCGCTCGCTGCCGGGCAACCAGACCAGCAGCTCACCGTCCAGCACCGTGCCTTCGGGCAGCGTCGCGGCCCAGGCCACGACCTCGGGGAAGCGATCGGTCACCAGGTCTTCACCGCGCGACCAGATCCACACCTGCCCGCCGTGCTTGACGATCTGCGCACGGATGCCGTCGTACTTCCACTCCACGAGCCAGTCCGACAAAGCGCCCAGCGTCTCGGGCCCGGCCTGCAGCGCATGGGCCAGAAAAAACGGGTACGGCTGGCCGCTGCCCGCGGCGGCTTCAGGGCTGTCGCCCGCCGCGGCGGCAACCGGTGGCGCGACGAGTGCCAGCCAACGCGCTGCACTCGGCGTGCTGCGCAAATCTGTCCAGCCCACCAGCCGCTGCGCCAGCAGCTTGGCGTCCAGACCCGTCAGCGTTGCCAGTGCGCGTTGCACCAAGAGGCGGCTCACCCCCACGCGCAGGCTGCCGCCGATCAGCTTGATGAGGATGTAGCGGCCCGACGCGTCCAGCTCCTGCCACCAGACGGTGAGCCGCTGCGCCTGCTCGGGCGGCGGCAGGCCGCGCAACGGCAGCAGCCGGTCCTGCACCCAGGCGGCCAGGCCCAGCGGTGCGGTCGCCGCCGAGGCTGCCGCCGGACGCGAATCGGGCAGCAGGTGGGCGATGGTTTCTGCCAGGTCACCGACGGCTTCGTAGCACTCGTCGAACAGCCAGCCGTCGATGCCGGCGATGCGGCTCGCGGTCTGGCGCATCACCGTGCTGGGCACCAGTTGGCGCGGCTTGCCACCGGCCAGGAAGTACACCGCCCAAGCCGCATCGGCGGGCTCGGTTGCAGCGGCTTGCTCAAAGTAGCTGACCAGCGCGGAGAGTTTGTCGCCAGTGGCGGTGCTGGCGTCGAGCGCGTCGTAGAGCGCAGCAAAGGCTTCCATCGCGGCTCAGTCGCGCGGTGGGAAGTCGACGCCGGCGCTGTTGGCCCTGGAAGCGGAATCAGCGCCAGCGCCAGCGCCAGCGCCAGCGCCAGCGTCAGCGTCAGCGTCAGCGTCAGCGTCAGCGTCAGCGTCAGCGTCAGCATCGGCATCGGCAACGGCATCGGCATCGGTACGGGTGTGCGCCTTGGCTCCAGCGTCCTCCTGGGCGGCCCGCGCGACGGCCCCAGCCGGCGCATCGACCTTGTCCGGCGCCGGGTCCTCGGCCGCGTCGTCACCGAACGCGGTGCGGAAGCTGCCGGCCTCCAGCCCCTGCTGCTGCAGCCAGCGCACCATCACGGCTTCGTAGCCGTGGGTAACGATGACGCGGCTGGCGCCAGTGGCGGCGATGGCGCGTTGCAGGCCCGGCCAGTCGGCGTGGTCACTGAGCACGAAGCCGCGGTCCACACCCTGGCGGCGGCGCGCGCCGCGCAGCTGCATCCAGCCGCTGGCAAAGGCGTCGCTCTGCTCACCGAGCTGGCGCGCCCAGGCGCTGCCCAGCAAAGCCGGTGGGGCAACGACCAGTGCGCCTTTGTAGGCCCCACTCGCCGCCGCGCTGCGCTTTGCCGTGCCGCGCTCGGTCAGCGAATCGAGCCGCTGCGTCGGCGGCAGCGCGACGCCGGCCGCGCGGTAGGCCTCGTTCAGTGTTTCGACCGCGCCGTGCGCGACGATGGGCCCGATGCCCGCATCCACACCCGCCAAGAGCCGCTGCGCTTTGCCGAAGCTGTAGCCCAGCAGCAGGCTGGCTCGGCCGGCCTCGGCGTTGGCCTGCCACCAGGCGTTGATCTGTGCCATCACCTCGGCCTGCGGCCGCCAGCGGTAGATCCGCAGGCCGAAGGTGCTCTCGGTAATGAAGCAGTCGCAGCGCAGCGGCTCGAAGGGTGGGCAGGTGGCGTTGACGTCGTCCTCGTGACCGCTGACGAAGTAGTCGCCCGACGCCACCCACACCCGCCCGCCGTGCGCCACCCTCACCTGCGCCGAGCCCAGCACGTGGCCGGCCGGGTGCAGGCTGACGCGCACGCCGTCGATGCTCACCGCCTCGCCGTAAGCCAGGCCCTGCAGCGTGATGTCCCCGAGGCGCGCACGCAGCACGCCGGCGCTGATGGCGGTGGCCAGGTAAGCGCCGTGGCCGCGGCGCGCGTGGTCGGCATGGGCGTGCGTGATGACGGCGCGCTCGACTGGCCGCCAGGGGTCGATGTAGAAGCGGCCCGGCGGGGAGTTCAGGCCCTCGGGCCGCCGCACCCTGAGGTCGCCGGCGGTCGTCACGCTCACCGCAGCCGCAACGCAGGAGCAGC
>JAJAZC010000046.1 GCA_026785885.1 Rubrivivax sp. | reverse complement strand
CCTGCGCCTGCGCCTGCGCCTGCGCCTGCTCTGGCACGGTGTCGGTGGCCCGCGCCGTCCCGGCCAACCCCGCAATTCCCGCCATCCCCGATAGCAGCAGCGCGGTGCTCAACAACGCGCGCAGCGCCGTGCTCGTCTTCAAGGCGAATCGGATCGGTGGTTCAAGCTTCATGGCGGCGGCATTCTGCACAGGCTGACTCAACGCATGCCATGGCCGTGCCGCTGACCGGGGCACCCATACTGGTGACCGATCCTTGCCGCCCGATCCCCGCCCCCTGACCTCTGCCGCCCCTTCCCCGCCCCTCGCGCCTGCTCCACGTTGCCCCCGATGTCCGACGCGCTGCTGCTCCTGCCCGACTTTTTGCTGATCGCCATCGGCTACCTGATCTGCCGCCACACCGCTTTAGGCCGCCCGGTGTGGGACAGCGTCGAGCGGCTCGTTTACTTCCTGCTCTTCCCAGCGCTGCTGTTTGCCGCCATCGTGCGCAACCCGCTGGCGCTGGCGACTGCGCTACCGCTGGCGGCCAGCGCTTTGGCTGTCGTCAGCCTCGGTGTGGTGCTGGCGTTTTCACTGCGCCTGCTGCCCGGAGTCGACGCGCACCTGCATGCGTCGGGCGCGCAGACGGCCTTTCGCTTCAACTCCTACGTCGCGCTGGCGCTGGCCGAGCGCCTGGCCGGCGGGCCGGGGCTGGCCTGGATGGCGCTGCTGGTGTCGGTGTGCGTGCCGGTGTGCAACGTGGCGGCGGTGTGGCCGCTGGCGCGCCGGGGCGGCTATGGCTTCGGGCGCGAGTTGCTGCACAACCCGCTGATCCTGGCTACCGCGTCGGGGCTGGTCTTCAACCTGCTGGGCCTGCGGCTGCCGGAGCTGGCCGCCACCACCTTGTCGCGTATCGGCGCTGCGGCTTTGCCAGTGGGCTTGATGGCGGTGGGCGCCGGGCTGCAACTCGGTGCGCTGCGCGAAGGCCCGCGGCTGGCGGCTGCGCTGTTAGCCATCAAACACCTGGCGATGCCGGCGCTGGCGCTGGCCATCGTGCTGCTGTGGCCGCTGCCGCCCGCGCAGCAGGCCATCGTGGTGGCCTTTGCTGCGCTGCCCACCGCCTCCAGCGCGTACGTGCTGGCGGTGCGCATGGGCGGCCACGGCGGCTTCGCGGCCGGACTGGTGACGGTGTCGACGCTGATCGGCATGGCGGCGCTGCCGCTGTGGCTGGCGGCCTGGCGCAGCCTTGCTTAGTGCCTCAGGGCTCGCGCTGCGCCAGCGCCCAGTCGATGTGCTCTTGCACCAGCGCATCGGCGCTGTCGCGTGCGGCTTGCAGCGCTTGCGCAGTGCCTTGGTCACCGTGCTCGCGCCAGGCGTTGCCCAGCCCCACTGCGAGGTTGCGCCGCCAGCGTTGCCAGCCGATGCGGCGGATTGCGCTGCCTTCGGTGCGGCGCAGAAATTCAGCTTCACCCCAAGCCCACAGCTGCAGCAGCGTAGCGGTGCCCAGCGGCTCGCGCACGTTGAAGTCCGGCAGCGTGCTGCGGCGTGCGTATTTGTTCCACGGGCACACCAGCTGGCAGTCGTCGCAGCCGTAGATGCGGTTGCCGATCAAGGGCCGCAGCGCAGGGTCGATGGCGCCGGTGTGTTCGATCGTCAGGTAGCTGATGCAGCGCCGCGCGTCCAGCCGGTACGGCCCGACGATGGCCTGCGTCGGGCAGATGTCCATACACGCGCTGCACTGGCCGCAGTGCGCGCTGGCCGGCGCGTCCACCGGCAAATCGATGTCGACGAAGATCTCGCCCAGGAAGAACATCGATCCCGCGTCGCGCGCCAACGCCAGCGTGTGCTTGCCGCGCCAGCCCAGGCCGGCGCGCGTGGCCAGCTCGACCTCCAGCACCGGCGCCGAATCGCAGAACACGCGGTGGCCCAGCGGCCCGACCGCGGCGGCCAGTTGGTCCGCCAGCTGCTGCAACCGGTTGCGCAGCAGTTTGTGATAGTCGCGGCCGCGGGCGTAGACCGAAATCACGGCGCGCTCGGCATCGGCTTGCGCCGCACGTTCATCGTCGGCCCACTGCGGCGGCGCATCGCGCGGCAGGTAATCCATGCGCGCGCTGATCACACGCACCGTGCCGGGCCGCAGCGCAGCGGGCCGCGCGCGGTTCAGACCGTGCCGCGCCATGTAGGCCATGCTGCCGTGAAAGCCCGCCTGCAGCCAATCCTGCAGGCCCTGCTCGGCGTGGGTCAGGTCTACGTCGGCAATGCCGATCTGTGAAAATCCGAGCGCATGTGCCCACTGCCGCAACTGCACGACGATTTGCTCTTGACCCAACCGATGTGCAACGGGCATCCACCCATTTTAGAAACGCGCCGGCTGCATTGGCCTGATGAAGCAGCCTGCGCGGCTTTTGCGCAGCAACTGGCCGCGCTGCCTGCAAGCGCGGGCCTAGCCGATGCGTTCATCGCGCTGCACGGCGAGTTGGGTGCCGGCAAGACCACCTTCGTGCGCCACTTGCTGCAAGCGCTGGGCGTCGCTGGCCGCATCAAGAGCCCGACCTACACCGTGCTGGAGCCTTACACGCTGCCGGGCTTGGCCATCTCGCACCTGGACTTCTACCGCTTCGATGACCCGCGCGAATGGGCCGACGCCGGCCTGCGCGATGTCTTTGCCGCGCCTGGCCTGAAGCTGGCCGAGTGGCCCGACAAAGCCGGGGTCGCGCTGCCGCGGCCGGACTTGGCGCTGCACATCGAGACACGGGACGACAGCCAGCGCGACATCACGCTGCACGCGCACACACAGCGCGGGCTGGCGCTGCTGCCGCTACGGGCCGCACGATGACGTCGAACGCGCGCCGCCAGGTGCTGCGCCGCTTCGGCGAGCTGGTGTTGCTGCTGGGCGCCCATGACATCGCCCACGGCGCCACCATCCTTGCCGTGCGCTTGTGGCCGGCTGCGGACTACACGCGTTTGACGATTGAGTCCGACCAGCCGCTGGACGCGCAGCAGCGCCTGATCACAGACGGCCCGCCGCGCGTCGTCGTCGACATCAACAACCTCGAACTCAACCCGGCGCTGCGCGAGCTGGTGGGCAAATTGCGCGCTGACGACCCCTACATCGCCGGGCTGCGCGTGGGCCAGTTTGCGCCGCGCGTAGTGCGCCTGGTGCTGGATCTCAAACAGCCGGTGCGGCCCGAGAAGTTCACGCTCGAGCCGGTGGCGGCGTACCGGAACCGGCTCGTCATCGACCTGTTTCCGGCACAAGAGGCCGACCCGTTGCTGGCGCTGATCCGCGACAAGGAAGCAGCCGAGCAGCGCGCTGCGCAGTCGGTGCGCGACGCACTCGGTGAGTTGATGGCACGTGTTGACCGGCCGCTGTCGGGCCCAACGCGCACGCCGACATCACCGGCCCCGGCGGCCTCCGGGCCCGCTGCAGCACAGCCGATGCCGATGCCGGTGCCGGTGCAGACGCCGACGCAGCTGCCAACGCCAATGGCGCAGACGCCCGCGCCGGCCACCGCCGAAGAGCGCCAGCGGGTGGACCGTTTGATCATCGTCGCCATCGACCCCGGCCACGGTGGCGAGGACCCCGGCGCCATCGGCCCCACCGGTCTGCGCGAGAAAGACGTGGTGCTGGCGGTCGCGTTACAGCTGCGCGACAAGCTCAATGCGCAGCGCGGCATGCGCGTGATGTTGACCCGCGACGGCGACTTCTTCGTGCCGCTGCACGAGCGCGTGCGCAAAGCGCGGCGCGTGCAGGCCGACCTCTTCATCAGCATCCACGCCGACGCCTTTTTCCGGCCCGAAGCACGCGGCGCCAGCGTCTTTGCGCTTAGCACCAAAGGCGCCAGCAGCGCCGCCGCGCGCTGGATGGCCGAACGTGAGAACTCGGCCGACAAGGTCGGCGGCGTCAACGTCGCGCGGGTGCGGGACCCGCAGCTGCTGCAGGCCATGCTGGACATGAGCACCACCGCGCAAATCAAAGACAGCCTGAAGCTCGGCAGCGAGGTGCTCAGCCGCATTGGCCGCATCGGGCGGTTGCACAAGAAAGAGGTCGAGCAGGCCGGCTTTGCGGTGCTCAAAGCGCCCGACATCCCGAGCATCCTGGTGGAGACCGCGTTCATCTCCAACCCGCAGGAAGAAGCCCAGCTGCGCGACGCCCAATTTCGCACCGAGCTGGTCGACGCGCTGAGCACCGGCATCCGGCGTTACTTCGAACGCTACCCGCCGCTGGCCCGGCAACGCCAGTTGTGAATGGCTCGGCTTAGTAACGGCTCAGTAGCGGCTCAGTAGCGGCTTACTAGCGGCGTATGAGCGGCTTACCATCGGCCCGCCGACTCAACGCCGCAGCAGCACCAGGCCGATGGCAGCCACCATCAGCGCCACCGCAGTCCAGTCCTGCCAGTGCAGCGCCTCACCCAGCAGCAGCGCACCGCTGAAGACGCCCAGCACCGGGATCAGCATCACGCTGACCGAGCTGGCCACCGGTGGCATCGTGCGCGCCAGATAAAACCAGGCTGCGTGCGCAAAGCCGAACACGCCGACCGCGTTGTAGGCGATCGAGCCCCACACATGCGGCTCGGGCGCGCGCCAGGCCGGGCGTTCAAAAACAAAGGCCACGCTCGAGACCACCAGCGCCGTGATCGCCGTCATCCAGAACACCATGGCCAACAACGGCACGTCCATGGTCGATCGGCGCAGCCGGTGCGTGCCCAGCGCCCACACTGCCGCGGCGCCCAGCACCGCCAGCGCGGCCAGCGGCGCGCCGCTCATGCGACTCAGCTCACTAGACAGCAACAGCAGCACACCGAGCGCTGCCGCAGCCACACCCAGAAATTGGCGCCCACTGAGCCGATCACCGAAGACCCAGCGGCCCCACAGCGCCGCGAACACCGGCATCGTGTAGCCGAGGATCGCCGAGCGGCCCGAGCTGAGCTGCTGCACCGCAACGATGATGACCATGTGCCAGACCAACATGTTCATCACCGTCAACAGCGCCAGCTCGCGCCAGTAGCGGCGCGGCACCGCAAACGGCACCTTCAACAGCAGCAAGGCCGCGCCGAGCACCGGCAGGCCCAGCAGCATGCTCAGCGCCCGAAAGCTGAGCGGCGGGTAGGGCAGTGGCGTGCCTGGCAGGCCGCTGACGCCGATCTTCATGACCGGCCAGTTCAAGCCCCAGACCAGCGTCAGCACCACCAGCACCCACAGTTGTCGCGGGCTGATGGTCATGCTGTGCCCATCATGCTGCGCCCCTCATGCAGCGCCCACCATCAACGCACCGTTATGTTCCGCGCTCATGCGGGCCGATGAAGCGCTTGCGCCGGAACAAGAACAACAGCCCCGCGGCGACGCCCACCATCATCAGCAGCGCCAGCCACACACCCTGGCTTTCGTGGACCAACGGCAGGCTGTCGAAGTTCATGCCGAAGAAGCCGGTGATCAGGTTCAGCGGCAGGAAGATGGCGGTCAGCACCGTCAGCGTGCGCATGATGTCGTTGGTGCGGTGGCCGAGTGCCGAGAAGTGCATCTGCACCGCCGTCTCGGCGCTCTGCTCCAGCCGGCGCACATGCGCCAGCACCCGCTCCACGTGCTCCAGCACGTCGCGTGTGCGCACGCGCAGCAGCTCGCGCTCGCGGCGCAGTTGCTTGTCGGCCTCATCCGGCCATTCGTCCATCGCGTCCAGCCATTCCTGCACGGCACTGCGCTGGTCTTCGCACGTGTCCTCCAGCAGGTGAAGCGCGTTGCGTGAATCGAGCAGCATCGACCAGTCGTCGAAGCGGCTGCGCGGGTCCAGCAGCTCTTGCTGCAGGTAGCCGAGCTGGCGCGTCAACAGGCGGCGCAGGTCCAGGTAGCTGTCGACCATGTGGTTGATCATGCGCAGCATCAGGTCGGCCGGGCTGGATGGCATGCGCGCTGCGCCGCGCGCCTCGGCACCGCTGGACTGCGCTGCCAGACGCTGCGCGAAGTACTCGCGCACGGCGCAGTTGGTCGGGTGCACGGTGATCAGCACGCGGTCGAACACCGCAAAGCCGACCGGGCTGGTGTCGATGGCCTGCAGCGCCTTGCGCGCGCTAGCCAGCGTGCCGTGTGTGGTGTCGACGAACAGGCCTTCGCTGCCGGCGCCGGCTGCCAGGCGGCGGAACACCATCAGGTCGTACCACGATGTGTAGTCGAAGTTGCTGGGCAGCTGGTTGTTGAGCAAGTCGGACACATGCAGATCGACCAGCTGACCGCCGGTCCAGCGCTGCAGCGCGGCCTGCAGCACGGCGGTGTTGACCTCGAATTCGCGCCGCGCGCTGCCGATCCACACGAAGCCGGTGGCCGGCAGCGACTGCGGCAATTCGCTCAGCTCGGTGAACTGTTCGCCATGGATGTGGAAGATGCGCATGCGGTTGCGGTTGCGGTTGCGGTTGCGGTTGCGGTTGCGGTTGCGGTTGCGGTTGCGGCTGCGGCTGCGGCTGCGGCTGCGGCTGCGGACGGACTCTTCAGCGGGCCAGTCAACGCTGGCGCAGCAGCCGGGCCGCGTCGAGCGCGAAGTAGCTCAGCACACCGTCGGCGCCGGCGCGCTTGAAGGCCAGCAGCGATTCCATCATTACCGCGTCGTGGTCCAGCCAGCCGTTGGCCGCTGCGGCCTTCAGCATCGCGTACTCGCCGCTGACCTGGTAGACGAAGGTCGGCATGCGGAAGGTGTCCTTCACGCGGCGCACGATGTCCAGATACGGCATGCCGGGTTTGACCATCACCATGTCGGCGCCTTCGGCGATGTCCAGCGCCACCTCGCGCAGGGCTTCGTCGCTGTTGCCGGGGTCCATCTGGTAGACCTTCTTGTCGCTTTTGCCGAGGTTCTTGGCCGAGCCTACCGCGTCGCGGAAGGGGCCGTAGAAGGCACTCGCGTACTTGGCGCTGTAAGCCATGATGCGGGTGTGGATGGCGCCGCCGGCTTCCAGCTCGGCGCGGATGGCGCCGATGCGGCCGTCCATCATGTCGCTCGGCGCCACGATGTCCACACCGGCCTGGGCCTGCAGCAGCGCCTGCTTGCGCAGCACGGCGACGGTGGCGTCGTTCAGGATGTAGCCGCGCGCATCGGGATCGTCGTCCAGTAAGCCGTCCTGGCCGTGGCTGGTGTACGGGTCCAGCGCCACGTCGGTGAGCAGACCCAACTCGGGGAAGCGCTGCTTCAGGGCCGCCACCGCGCGCGGCACCAGGCCTTCGGGGTTGAGCGCCTCGCGGCCATCGGGTGTCTTCAACGCCGGGTCGATGACCGGAAACAGGGCCATCACCGGCACGCCGAGCTTTAGACATTCTTCAGCCGCGGCAAACAGGCCGTCGATGCTGCGCCGCTGCACACCCGGCATGCTGGCGATGTCTTCTGCCCTGCGCTCGCCGTCCAACACGAAGACCGGCAGGATCAGGTCCTCGGGCGCCAAGCGCGCCTCGCGCACCAGCGCCCGGGTGAAGGCGTCGCGGCGCAATCGGCGCGGTCGGCTGAGCGGAAACGGCGGCGGTTGATTCACGGCAACTCCTGTGGCTTATGCATTGAATCAGCAGCTGATGAGCGGCTGATGAGCGCCTGTCGATGGCCGGCTGTGCACGTCCGATGCGTGCGGCGCCTGTGGCACCGCCCGCGGTCACGTTCGGGCGTCAGGCAGCGGCCAGTAGCGAGACTGCAGACCATCCGCGCACCGCCGCCATTGCAACGCTATGCACTGCCATTGCGGCTGTCCGAGTGCCCCGCGGATGATAGCTGCGAGCCTGTCCTTGCCCGCCTGTGCTGACTGAGCAGCCGCCTCGGCGCGATGGCTGCGAAAAGGCTTGCGGGTTGCGGCTCGGGCCAGGGCTCTTGGCTGCGTCGGCTGGCTCCAAGCCTATGCAGCAGCACCCAAAACACGCCACCCATAATGCCGCCGCATGAGCAGCGGATACCTCTGGGTCAAGGCCTTTCATTTGATCTTCGTTGCCAGCTGGTTTGCAGGCTTGTTTTATCTGCCGCGGCTGTTCGTGAACCTGGCGACCGTGCCTGCCGACAGCCACGCCGAGCGCGAACGGCTGTTGTTGATGGCGCGCAAGCTTTACCGCTTCAGCAGCCTTTTGATGGTGCCGGCGCTGTTGCTGGGGTTGTGGCTGTGGCTGGGCTACGGCGTCGGCAAAGGGCAAGGCTGGCTGCACCTGAAGCTGCTGCTGGTGGTCGGTGCCATCGGCTACCACCACTTGTGCCGCACGCTGCTGCGCGGCTTCGAGCAGTTTGCCAACCGGCGCAGCCACCGCTGGTTTCGCGTCTTCAATGAAGCGTCGGTGCTGCTGTTTGCCGCCATCGTGGTGCTGGTGATCGTCAAGCCGTTTTAACGCGGCGCGGCACCCGAGATGACGATGGCCACGCACCGCAGTTCAGCCACCTGGCTGGCGCTGGTCTACGCGGCGCTGGTGGTCTACGCCAGCCTCTATCCGTTCGATGGTTGGCGCTGGCCGCCGGGGCAGTCGGCGCTGGTGCTGGCTGCGCTGCCGTCGGCGCTGCACCAGTCGCACTTCGACCGCTGGTCCAACCTGCTGGGCTATCTGCCGCTTGGCGCCCTGATTGCTGTGGCCGCCTTGCGCAACGGCTGGCGGCCGGCCCGCGCGCTGCTGCTGGCCTGGCTGCTGGCGGCTGCGCTGTCTTACGCCTGCGAGCTGCTGCAGCACGGCATGCCGGGCCGTGTGCCGGCACGCGAAGACTGGCTCATGAACAGCACCGGCGCGCTGGGCGGCTGCGCCTTGGCGCTGGCCGTTCACACGCTGGGCCTGGTCGACCGCTGGCAGCGTTTTCGCGCGCGCTGGTTCGCTGGCGATGCTGCACTGGCGCTGACGCTGCTGGTGCTGTGGCCGGTGGCGCTGTTGTTTCCTTCACCGGTACCGCTGGGCCTGGGCCAGGTCGGCGAGCGCCTGCGCGAATGGTTCATGGCCGTGCTGGAAGACGTGCCCTGGGCAGCACCGGCTTACGAACTGCTGGCAACACCGGGGCCGCCTTCGCTGGCCCTGTCTCCGCTGACCGAGACGGTGACGATTGCGCTCGGTCTGATGGCCCCCTGCCTGGTGGCATTTTCGGTCGTGGCGCCGGGCTGGCGGCGCGCCGCGATGGTGGGCGGTGCGGTGCTGATGGCGCTGGCCGGCATGACGCTGTCTACGCTGCTGAACTTCGGCCCAGAGCACGCGCTGTCGTGGTTGGGGCCGCGCGCCGTGCCAGGGCTCGTGCTGGGCTCTGTCCTCAGCGTGATGTGCCTGCCGCTGTCGCGCCGGCTGGTGGCCGGGGTCGGGCTGGTGGTGCTCAGCGGCTGGTTGTTCGGCGTGGCGCAGGCGCCCGACGATCCTTACTTTGCACAAAGCCTGCAGGCCTGGGAGCAAGGGCGCTTCGTGCGCTTTCACGGCATCGCGCAATGGATCGGCTGGCTGTGGCCTTATGCGGCGATGGTCTGGATGCTGTCGCGGCTGGCTGCAAGTGCGGCTGGAAGTGCGGGCGAGCATGCGAACCTGTAGGCGGCGCGTCCTCGGATGTACCGCAGGGCGCGGAGGGTCGCTCCCTACAATCGGCGCATGAGCTACTACGCGCACCACATCTTCTTTTGCCTCAACGAAAGAAAGCACGGTGAGGCCTGCTGCGCCAACCAAGGTGCGCAGGCCGCCTTCGATTACTGCAAGTCGCGCGTCAAGGCCGCGGGGCTGGCCGGCCCGGGCGGCGTCCGCGTCAACAAGGCCGGCTGTCTGGACCGCTGCAACGGCGGCCCGGTGGCGGTGGTCTATCCCGACGAGACCTGGTACACCTTCGTCGATCACGACGACATCGACGAGATCGTCGACAGTCATCTCAAAAACGGCCAGCCGGTGCAGCGCCTGCTGCTGGCGCCCGACGTCGGCCGATGACCGGGTGCGCCGAGAAGTTTGTTGACAGGCGCGTTGACAGGAGCGTTGACAGGCGTGCCAACGCGCGCGCGGGCCGATGAACGCAGCGACACAGCGCTTGAGCATCGACGGCCCGGTCGGCGCCTTGGCCTGTGCACTGGACGAGCCCACCGGTGCCGCACGCGGCCTGGCCGTGGTGTGCCATCCGCACCCGCAATTTGGCGGCACGCTGGACAACAAGGTCGTGCAGACGCTGGCCCGTGCGTTGGTGCAGTTGGGCTACCGCGTGCTGCGCTTCAACTTCCGCGGCATCGGCGGCTCTACCGGGCAATGGGACGAGGGCCGCGGCGAGATCGACGATGCACTGGCGGTGGTGGCCTGGGGCCGCGCCACGCAGCCCGCAGCACCGCTGGTGATGGGCGGCTTCTCGTTCGGCGCCTATGTCGCATCGCAAGCCGCGCAGCAACTGGCCGCAGCGGGTACGGCGGCCGAGCGCGTCGTGCTGGTGGGCCCGGCGGTGCAGAATTTCGCTGTCGCGCCGGTGCCGGCCGATACGCTGGTGATCCACGGCGAACACGACGATGTCGTCGCACTGCAGGCGGTCTTCGATTGGGCACGCCCGCAGGCCTTGCCGGTCACGGTGCTGCCAGGCGCCGGCCACTTTTTCCACGGGCAATTGCCCGTGCTCAAACAGATCGTCATCGGCGCGTGGGCTTCGCGCGCCGACACCTGAACCCACACCCATGAAATCGATGCGCGCCTACCTGATTGCCACTGTCACTGCCTTCACCGCCTGCACGGCCCTGGCGCAGATACCGCAGCCGCCGGAGATCGCGGCGCGCCAGTACCTGTTGATCGACCTGGCCAGCAACCAGGTGCTAGCCGAGCGCGACGCCGACTCGCAAGCCGACCCGGCTTCGCTGACCAAGCTGATGACCGCCTACCTGGTCTTCAACGCCGTGCGCGACAAGAAGCTCACGCTGGAGCAGACGCTGCCGGTGTCCAAGCTGGCCTGGTCGGAGCGCAAGAACGGCGGCTCGCTGATGTTCATCGACACCTTGATGACACCGACCGTGGCCGAGCTGCTGCGCGGGCTGATCGTGCAAAGCGGCAACGACGCTGCAGTGGCGCTGGCCGAAGGCGTCGGCGGCTCGGTCGAGAACTTCGTCGCTGCGATGAACCGCCAGGCGCAGGCCTGGGGCCTGAAGAACACCGCGTTCAAAAACGTCGCCGGCCTCACAGAGGCCGGCCACTACAGCAGCGCGCGCGATGTGGCGCTGGTGGCGGCACGCATCATCAACGAGCACCCGGATTTCTATCCGCTGTACTCGATGCGCCAGTACACCTACAACAACATCAAGCAGGACAACCGCAACATGCTGTTGGGGCGCGACCCGACCATCGACGGCATGAAAACCGGCTACACCGAAACCGCCGGCTATTGTTTGGTCGCCACTGCGCAGCGCGACACACCGGCCGGCAAGCGGCGTTTGTTGAGCGTGGTGCTGGGCACCGCCAGCCGCGATGCGCGGGCCTCTGAAAGCCAGAAACTGCTGAACTGGGGCTGGAGCGCATGGGACGCGGTGCGCCTGTTCGAGACCGGCAAACCGCTGGTCGTGGTGCCGGTGTGGAAGGGCGACAAAGCCGAAGCGCGCCTCGGGGCCCAGGGCGGCCTGGTGGTCACCGTACCCAAGGGCGAAGGCGACAAGCTCAAGACCGCGCTGGAGCGCACCGACCCGCTGCTGGCGCCGCTGACCGAAGGCCAGACCGTGGGCACCATCAAGGTCACCACCGCCGGCGGCAGCACCGTGACGACGCGGCCCTTGGTGGTGCTGGAGCCGGTGGGCCTGGCCGGCATCTTCGGCCGCGGCTGGGACGCGATCCGGTTGTGGATCAAGTAGCAGACGAGTCCGGATACCGGCACCCGGCTTGCAGCCCTACAGTGGCAGGCCGCCAGCGGCACTTCGAGTTTCGACCCCCCCCGTCATGAGGAGCAACAACATGAACCCGACACCGATTCGTTTGGCCGTGATGACCGCAACCGTTGCCACCGCCGCGCTCGCTGGTGTGGCCACTACGGCCGGCGCACAGACGCTGGACAAGGTCAAGGCCAGCGGCAGCATTACGGTCGCCTACCGTGAATCGTCGATTCCGTTTTCCTACCTCGACGACAAGGCGCAGCCGGTGGGCTTTGGCTGGGAGATCTGCGGCCGCATCGTCGACGAGGTCAAGAAGGCCAGCGGCCGCGCCGACCTCAAGGTGCAGACGCAGTCGGTGACTTCGGCCAACCGCATTCCGCTGCTCGTCAACGGCACCATCGACATCGAATGCGGCTCGACCACCAACAACAGCGACCGCGCCAAGCAGGTCACGTTTGCCACCAACTACTTCTACACCGGCACGCGGCTGCTGGTGAAGGCCGGCTCGCCGGTCAGGAGCTATGCCGATCTGGCCGGCAAGAAGGTGGTCTCGACAACCGGCACGACCAATTTCCGCATCATGCGCAGCTACAACGAAGAGAAGAAACTGGGCTTCGAGCTCCTCGGCGCGAAGGACCACTCCGAGTCGCAGCTGGTAGTGCAAAGCGGCCGTGCCGATGCGTTTGCGATGGACGACATCCTGCTGTACGGCCTGCGCGCCAGCGCGGCCAACCCGGCCGAGTGGGCCGTCGTCGGTGATGCTTTGCAAGTCGAGCCCTACGCCATCATGATGCGGCGCGACGACCCGACCTTCAAGACGCTGGTCGACGGCGTGCTGGCGCGGCTGATGGACAGCGGCGAATTCGCCACGCTGTACAAGAAGTGGTTTCAGTCGCCCATCCCGCCGAAGAACATCAACCTGAATGCGCCGATGAGCCAGGAGCTGCTGGACAACCTGAAGGCACGCTCCGATCGCCCGGCGACCTGACGCGTTCAAGGCCCGAGAAGGTGTGAACGAACCCGCCATGCCCGCTCATCCCGCGAAAACGGCCCCGGTCAGCGTTGCAAATGCTCGCCGTAGCCCGAGCTACGGCTGTGCTTTGCGCCTTGACCTGGTCCGCTTGTGCGGCCTGCTCAAGCACGCCGGGTTCATTCACACCTTCTGACGACCCGACGACGGAACCCGCGCCATGACCGACTCCCTGTGCTTCCTCAACGGCGAGTACCTGCCGCTCGCAGAAGCCCGCATCCCTGTGCTGGACCGCGGCTTTATCTTCGGCGACGGCATTTACGAGGTCGTGCCGGTGTATGGGCGGCGGCTGTTCCGCTTCGACGAGCACCTGGCGCGGCTTAACCGCAGCCTGGGCAAGCTGCGCCTGCCCGAGCCGGCTGCGCGCGAAGAGTGGCTGGCGCGCTGCCGGCAACTGGTGGCGGCACGGCCGGAGGAAGACCAGGTCGTCTACATCCAGGTCACACGAGGTGTTGCGCCGCGCGATCACGTGATGCCGGCGCACCCGGTGCCGACCGTGTTCATGATGAGCAACGCGCTCAAGGCTGCCACGCCCGAGCAGCGCCACCAGGGCGTGGCCTGCACCACCGCACGCGACTTTCGCTGGGAGCGTGGCGACATCAAGAGCACCAGCTTGCTCGGCAATGTGCTGGCGCGGCAGATGTCGGCCGACCGCGGCGCCCTCGAGACCATCATGTTCCGCGAAGGCATGCTCACCGAAGCTGCAGCCAGCAACGTCTGGATCGCGCATGAGGGCGCACTGCTCGGCCCACCGAAGAGCGAGCATGTTCTGGAGGGCATCCGCGTCGAGTTGCTGCGGGAGCTGTGCGATGACTGCGGCATCGCCTACAACCTGCGCCCGATCAGCGAAGCCGATGTGCGCGCAGCCGACGAGGTCATGCTCAGCTCGGCCACCAAGGAGTTGCTGCCGGTGACGCGCATCGACGGTGAACCGGTGGGCCACGGTGCGCTGCGTGGCAAACCCGGGCCGGTGTATGCGCGGCTGTACGAGGCCTACCAACGCGCCAAAGTGACGATGTCGAGTTGAGAGCCTTAAAGTCTTTCGTTCATGCCCGCTCATCACGCCCAAAGGCACCTGCTCGTCGTTGCAAATGCTCGCCATAGCGCAAGCTATGGTTGTGCTTTGCGCCTAGATCAGGCACCTTTGTACGCGCTGCTCGGACACGCCCGAAAAACTCCCAGGCTCTGAGGACCTGCGCTTTGGAGCCGACCCGCCCGCTGCACGACATCCCGCCAGAACAAAGCCTGATCGCCTACCCCAGCGCTTTCCCGATCAAGGTCATGGGTGTGCAGGCGGACGGCTTCGAGACAGCCGTGATTGCGGTGGCGCGGCAGTTCGACTCCGGGTTCGATGCAGCCAGCATCGAACGCCGGCCGAGCAAAGCCGGCAACTACCTGGGGCTGACGATCACCGTCACCGCCACCAGCCGCGCACAGCTCGACGAGCTGTACCGCACGCTGAGCGCGCACCCGCTGGTCAAAGTGGTTTTGTAGCCGGGCGCTCGTCGAGCTCGCGCACCTTCGCCGGTGCGGCTTCGTCGCCGTTGCGTGCCGCGATGTCGTACCAGTAGCGCGCCAGGCGCAGATCGCGCTCGACGCCGTCGCCCTGTTCGTACATCGAAGCCAGCAAATACATCGCGCCGACGTCGCCGGCCTCGGCCGCTTCACGGAACCACTTTGCAGCCAGCGCGGCGTCTTTAATGCGGCCACGGCCGAGATAAAAAGCCGTGCCCATCGCGACCTGGGCTTCGACGCTGCCGCTGGTGGCCGCCACTTCGTACCAGCGGTGCGCCAGCGCCAAGTCACGGCGGCCGAGATCGCCGTTTTCCAGCGCGCGGGCCAACATCAACTGCGCTGTGATGAAGCCGGCGCGCGCCGAGCGCGTCAACAAGGCCTCGGCGCGCAACAGGCTGGGCTCGGGCAGCTCGCGCTTCAGGTGCATCACAGCCAGGTTGAAGTTGGCTGCCGCTACGCCGCGGCGCGACAGCGCTTCGAAGGCGCTGCGCGCGCTGTCGTGGCGACCGGCTTCGTAATCGATCACGGCGCTGTCGAGCGCGCTTTGCAATGCCGGATTCAGTGGTGCAGCCCAGGCTGCGGTCGATGCGCTTGCCATGGCTAATACAAGGCAGCCTAGGAGCGGGCGCAGCGTGTTGCGAAGCAGCATGGGCTTGGGCATCGGCACAGGGGCGGGCACGATAGCCGGTCCGCTTGGCGGCGTTGTGGCCATGGTCCAATCGGCGCATGGCCGACCGCCCCAAGATCAGCATCAAACCGCAGGCCCCGCCGCGGGATCCGCAGCGGCTGCGCGTGCGCGGCGTGACGTCGCCGCGGCAACCGATCAAGCCCGCGGCAACGGCAGGCGGCGGCC
Organism: Rubrivivax sp.; assembly: GCA_026785885.1. GTDB lineage: Bacteria > Pseudomonadota > Gammaproteobacteria > Burkholderiales > Burkholderiaceae_C > Rubrivivax. The sequence goes on along the minus strand of JAJAZC010000046.1, from coordinate 405 downwards.
GGGCTCAGCCGGCTGCACCGGCAGCACCTGTGCGGACGAAACGGCCGCCGCCGGCGTCCACAGCACCGGCCCCGCAGGCACCTGACAGGCCGCCATCGCGGCGACCCTCTGCCACGCCGCCATCGCCGTGGCCCTCAACAACCCCGCCGTCGCGGCGACCACCTGATGCGCCGCCATCGCGGCGACCCCCTGCGGCCCCGAACTCACCGCCGCCACCGGCAACCCAGCCGCCACAGCGGGCGCCGCGTGTCGTTGCGGACCGGGGCGCTGGCGGCAATGCCTTCGCCGCGAAGCCGCATCCAACCGTGCCGGCCGCGCCCGCCCCCGCCCGCGGGGGCGGGTGCCAGCGGGTAACCCCACCCGGCCAGGCCGCGCGCCGGGGGGGCGCTGGCGGGGTAGCCCCGG
>JAJAZC010000045.1 GCA_026785885.1 Rubrivivax sp. | reverse complement strand
TGCGCGCGCGCGCCGAGGCCAGCGTCGGGCTGACGGCCTGGGCTGCGTCGATCAGCGCCGGCAGCAGCGCGTCGTCGAACTGCGCCCACCAGCGGCCGAGGTCAACGGTTGCGCCGCCGTGCGGCAACGGTGCCCGCCAAGCTGCTGGCAGCGGCGGCCGCGGTGTCAATTGCGCTGTCGACGAGAGCGGCGCGGTGCTGGCGCAGCCGGTGAGCAGCAGGGCCAGCGCGACGGCCATAGCAGCGGGCGCCGTGCGGGCCGAGCGGGCTGTGCGCGCGGCAGGCGCTGCAGACGGGGTTTTTTTCATCGCGGCTTTGGTGCGGGCTGTCGGTCGTTCATCGGCCGGTGGGTACGGATGCGGCGGCAGGGGCGGCAGGGGCTGCAGACGCAGTCGCCGCTGCCGCCCCGGCCGCCCCGGCCAGCGGCTGGCCGCGGCGCGCGGCTTCGGCCTGCACCATGGCCAGGCCGTACATCGTCAGCCGCTCGGTCCACAGGTCGATGGCGGCGTCACCTTCGTTGATGCCGGGCGCCAGGCGGTCGGTGATGTCGCGGCCGACGTGCATGTGCACGCCCAGCCCGGCCAGGCCGATGGCCAGGCGCTGCAAATCGGCGTCGGCTGTGGCCAGGCCGAGGTGGCGGCACAGCAGCACGATCAGCGCGTCGTGCATGGCCTGAATGCCGAAGGTCGGATCGGCGGCCCACAAGCCGGTGGGCTCCAGCATTTCACGGAAGTGCAGCTTCATGCAGTGGCGCGCCACGTCGCCCTGCTTGAGCGGCTCCAGGAACCCGGCGTAAAAGCCGCGCAGCGCGTCGGCCAGCGGCAGCTCTTGGCTGGCCAGACGGGCGATGTCCTCGTCGGGGCTGCCCATTGGCTCGATGAACACCGCGCGGTACAGCCCGGCCTTGTCGCCGAAGTAGTAGCTGATGGAGGCGACATTGACGTTGGCCAGCTCGGCCAACTCGCGCGTCGATGTCTTGCTGAAGCCCTGCTGGGCAAACAGCCGCAGCCCGGCCATCAACAGCCGTGCTCGGGCGTCGTCGGGGGGTTTAGCAGCGCCGGTGGCGGGTGAAGCGGGCATGGGGCGCGCAGTGTATACGCGCCAATCAAACGTTTGTTTAACCCAACCGATGCTTCGGGGCTTTCACATCCGTTTGACGTGGGCTTTGGCAGCGGAGCCACTACCCAGCGGGGCCGGCCAGCCCAGGGTCGGCATCCCGCCGGATGCGGTACAGGTGCAGCACGCTGCGCACCGGCCGCAGCCCGGGCCTCAATCCACCGCGTACGTCAGTACGTAGCGCGCCACCAGCGCCAGCAGCTCTTCTTCGGAGTAGGGCTTGCCGAGGTAGTGGTCCACACCCAGCTCGGTGGCGTAGTCACGGTGTTTCTGTGCGATGCGCGAGGTGATCATGATCACCGGCAGGCCTTGCAGCTTGGGGTCGGCGCGCACGTTGCGTACGAGGTCGAAGCCGTCCATGCGTGGCATTTCTATGTCCGACAGCAGCACCACCGGCCGCTCTTCGGCCAGCCGCTCCAGCGCGTCCAGCCCGTCCTTGGCGGTGACGACGCGGTAGCCCTCGCGCACCAGCAGGCGCTGCGTGACGCGACGCACCGTCAGCGAATCGTCGACGACCAGGATCAGCGGCGCCTGCTCGGCCTGCGTAGGCGCCGCCACCACTGCAGCACCGCCGCTGCCGGCCCGGCCGCTGGCTGCCTGAAGGCGGGCCGCATCGGCATACACCGTGGCCAGCGCCACCGGGTTGTAGATCAACGCCACGGCGCCCGATGGCAGCAGCGTCACACCGGCCAGGCCGGGTAGCCGCGCCAGCTGCGGGCCGACGTTCTTGACCACCACTTCCTGGTTGCCCTGCACCTCGTCGACGTGCACGGCCACACGCTGCGCAGCGCTGCGCACGATGACGAGGCTTTGCATGCGCCCGCTGTCCGGCCCGCGCGTGCCGGCCTGCAGCAACGCCGCAAGCCAGAAGAAGGGGATGGCCTCACCGGCATGCTGCAACTGGCCGCTGGCATAGGCCGCTTCGACCTCGGCCGTCGGCACGCGCTTGACGACCTCGATCAGCGGAGACGGCACCGCCACCTGCGTCGGCCCGCAGCGCAGCATCACGACCTGCGTCACCGCTGTGGTCAGCGGCAGCAGCAGCCGGAAGCGCGTGCCGCGGCCAGGCTGGCTTTGCGTTTCGATGCGGCCGCCCATGGCGTTGACCTCGGAGCGCACGACATCCAGCCCGACGCCGCGGCCCGCCAGCTCCGTCACCGTCTCGGCGGTGCTGAAGCCGGGTGCAAAGATCAGCTGTGACAGCGCCGCCGCGTCGGCCACGTTGTCGGGTGCCAGCAGGCCGCGCTCGATGCCGCGCTGGCGGATGCGCGCCAGGTCCAGGCCGGCGCCGTCATCGGCCACCTCGACCGCGACCTCGTTGCCGGCCTGCGCCACGGTGACCGTGATGCTGCCGTGCTGATCCTTGCCCGCGCGCTCGCGCTCGGCCGGAATCTCGACGCCATGCGCCACGCAGTTGCGCAGCAGGTGCTCGAACGAGCCGGCCATGCGCTCGAGCACACCGCGGTCGATCTCGATGCTGCCGCCGACGATGTCCAGCCGCACCTGCTTGGCCGTTTCCTTGGCCGCCTGGCGCACCGTGCGGTACAGCCGGTCGGCCAGGCTTTCAAACTCGACCATGCGCGTGCGCAGCAGGTCGTCCTGCAGCTCGCGCGTCAGGCGCGCTTGCGCGGCCAGCTCGTCTTCGGCCGATTGCAAAGTGCGCTGCAGACTGCGCTGCAATGTGGCCACGTCGTTGACCGACTCGGCCATGAAACGCGTCAGTTCCTGAAAGCGCGTGAAGCGGTCCATCTCCAGCGGGTCGAAGGCCTGGCCGACCGACTTGGCGGCTTCCAGGCGGCTGCTGATCTGCGTTTCGGCCTGCAGCTCGATGTCGCGCAACTGGCGGCGCATGCGCTCCAGGCTGTCGGTCAGCTCGCCGAGCGAGCCTTGCAGCGTCTGCACGTTGCTGTCGATGCGCGAGCGCGTGATGCTGACCTCACCGGCGTTGTTGACCAGCCGATCCAGCAGCCCGGCGCGCACGCGCACCGCGGCCGTGCTGGCGATGACCGGTTTGTCGGCTGCAGCCGCGGCCTCGGGCGAAACACCGCTGTGCACGAAGCGGCTCCAGTCGATGACTTCCTGCGGCTTTGCGGGCCGCAGCGCCGAAGCGGCGGCGGCTGGCTCGGCGGCTGCATCAACATCGACGTCGACGTCGGTCGCTTGCAGCGGCTGCAGCGGCTGCAGCGGCTGCAGCACGGCCTGCAGCAACACGGCCGGCGGCGACATGGCCGCCATGGCGCTGAGGAAGGCCTCGGCGTCCATCGGTGCCGTGCGTTCGTGTGGCGGCAACGCGCCGTCCGCTGTGTCCGCTGTATCCGCCGCCTCCGCCGCGTCCGCGGTGATAGGCGCAGCGAGTGCGGCCGGTCCAGCCGCTGCCGGTACGGCGGGTTGCGGTACCAACGAGGGCGCAGACGCAGACGCAGACGCCGGCTTAGGCGCCGCCTCAGGCGCAGGCAAGGCCGGGCCGGCGCGGCGCAGGGTCTCGAAGGCGGCCAGCATTGCGTCGGCCCGCACCATCAGCGGCTCGACCTGCGCGGCCTGCACGTTGTCCTGTGCACTCAGCTGCTCGATGCCGGTTTCCAGCCGGTGGGCCATCTCGCCCAGGCGCATGGCGCCGGCCAGCCGCGCGCCACCCTTGAAAGTGTGCAGCGTGCGCATGCAGGCCGCCGGGGCGCCGGGGTTGCCCGGGTGGTCGTGCCACTCGCGCAGGCGGTTGTGCAGCTGCGGCAGCAACTCGTCGGCCTCTTCTTCGAAGATCGGGAACAGCTCGGCATCGATGGCGTCGACCGCATCGATGTCGTCGTCGGGCACAAAGGCCTTGAAGGTGCCGGTGTTGGTCGCCGGCAGCGTGATCGTCGTGAACATCGCCGCGGCCAGCGTGTTGACGGCCGGAATGCCGTCCTGCGCATCGCTGTCTTGCGCGTCCCCGTCGTCCACCGGCAGCCGCTCGTTGGCAGCCAGCTGCTCCATCAGCTGCGGGTCGACCAGGCGCAGAAAGCCAGCGGCAAACTGGTGCAACAGGCGGCGGATTTCGTCGGCGGCTGCTGTAAACAGCACCGCCTCACCTTCGCGGCCGTGGCCTGCGGTGTGCGACCGCATCAGCGCGTGCTCCAGCGCGCGGGCCAGCGCCGACAAGTCGGCATAACCGACCGTGGCCGAGCTGCCGGCCAGTGAATGCGCCAACGCCACCGCGGTGTCCGACACCGGATGGCGATCGGCCTCCACGGCCCACTCGGCCAGCTCGGTGACGAGGCGGCGCGACAGTTCGTCGGCCTCGTTCAGATAAATGTTGAACAACGGAATGCTGATGCGCAGCGGGCCGATCTGCTTGATCTGCTCGTCAGCCCCTGGCTGCAGGGCTGCGCCAGCATCTGGCTGCAGCGCCAAGTCAGCCTCTGGCTGCAGGGCTGCGTCAGCCTCTGGCTGCAGCGCCGAGTCAGCCTCGGCATGCACGGCAGAGTCGGCCCGGGGCTGCGCCACGGTGCCGGCCGCGACGTCGGGCTGCGCTGCAGGTTCCGGCTCCAACGCCAGGTCCGACACGGCCGGCTCTGGCAGCGGCGCCAGGCCCGACACCACGCCGTTGCCAAAGTCGACGCCTTCGAGTTCATCGAGGTCGATCTCCAGGCCTTCGACCGCGGCCTCGGGCAGTGCCTGCACCAGGGTGTCCGACATCGACGCCAGCTCGGCCTGCACCGAATCGGGCCCGGCGTCCAGAGGCAGATCGAGGTCGGCGTAAACCGAAGGCGACGGCGCAGCAGGCGGCGTCGGCTTTACGGCCGTCATCACACCGGTGGCGATGTTGAACTCGCCGAGATCGAGGTCGAAGTCGACCTCGGTGGTGGTCATCGCATCGGGCGCCAGGTCGGGCACCAAGCTGGGCACCACGCCGGGCATCACGCCGGGCATCAGCGCGGTGGGTGCTGTGGCTACCCCGACCGCGCGCGACGGCATCTGCAGATCGGCCGCGCTGGGTAGCTCGGGCACACGCTCGACCAGCGTCGATGCGGGCAACCATAGCGGCGTTGATGGTGGCGTTGAAGCCAATTCATCGTCGTCCAGATCGGACAGCGAAAACACGAAGTCCACGCCGTCGGTGGCAGACGGTGTGGCTTCAGGCGCCCGGGCCGGCAGAAAAATCGTGCCGGCCAGCGGCGGCGCGGGGGCGGCCACCGGCACCGCGGCCACCGGCTGGCGC
>JAJAZC010000044.1 GCA_026785885.1 Rubrivivax sp. | reverse complement strand
GGGGCTGGTTTTTGCGTTCCCGCCCAACTTTAACCCCGGCCCCCCCCCCAAAAATAAAAAATCCCCCCCCGGGGGGGGGGCGGGCCCCCCCGCCGCCGCATCGAGCACGGCTTCGAAAACCTCGTCCGTCAGCTTCCCGGGGGTGCAGGTGCGTGCACGCAACGCTGGGAGGGGGATCGGCTGATGTTCAGCGTCGCGGCGATGGGTCAGACCGTGCCCGGCAGCGTCGATGTGCTGGAGACGGCGGTGGTTATCGTGATCGAGCTGCCCGGGCTGCTGGGTCAGATCGCCAGCGCGTTCAAGGGCCGGCTGCAGAAGGCCGGGCAGCTGTTGTTGACCAAAGACTGATGCACAGCGCAATACGCTGCGGGCTTTGCGCCGGCCTGCGATGTTCGGCGTCTTGCGGCAGCGCGACACGGATGGTGGTGCGATGACTCTCGGCACTGAATCGCCGCGTCGGGATTGACTGGGCCGTCGTGGGACGACCGTCCGGCTGGAGGTACCTGTGGGTGGCACCGTGCACCGCGGTCGGCGTGCTGCCTGCATTGCTGCTGTGCGCCGTTGGCGCATCGGCGCGGCGCGTCACCGGCGTGCTCGAGGTGGCGTTTGACAGCGACCGGCTCGCGGGCGCCAGGCTACTGGCACGGCTGCCCTTCAGCGCGATCACGCTTGGCCACATCGTGCTGGCGCGCACGCATGCGTGTCACCGCGCCGTTCGGTCTCACGAACGGGTTCACGTCGCGCAGTACGAGCGCTGGGGGCTGCTGTTCTTCGTGCTGTATCTGGGCAGCAGCGCCTGGCAACTTCTTCGAGGCCGCCGGCCGTACGTCGACAACCACCTCGAGCGGCAAGCGCGCAGACTGGCGGGCGACGACGACCCACCGGTTGGATGACTTGGGGTGCTAGAACGGCGCCCTGCCTGCTTCACCGACAACGCCCATGCCATCTTCCCTCGTCGTTCGTCCGCCGGCCACCGCCGACCTGGCCGCCTGGCTCCCGCTCTGGCAGGGCTACAACGCGTTCTACGGCCGTGAAGGGTCGACGGTGCTCGACCCGCGCATCACCGGGACCACCTGGCAGCGCTTCTTCGACCCCGCAGAGCCGGTGTTTGCGCTCGTCGCCGAGCGCGACGGCCGCCTGGTCGGCCTGGTGCACTACCTCTACCACCGTAGCACGACGCGGATCGAACTGACCTGCTACCTCCAGGACCTTTTCACCGCGCCGGAAGCGCGCGGCCAGGGCGTTGGCCGTGCGCTGATCGAGGCGGTCTGTGCGCAGGCCTGCGACTCCGGCGTCCACCGCGTCTACTGGCAGATGCACGAGACCAACGTGGCCGGCCGGCGCCTGTACGACACCGTCGCCAGGCATCACGGCTTCATCGTCTACACGCTCGAAGTTTGAACATGACGGCGGACGGCGTTGAACACCGCCCACCGTGACTGCTGACAAGGCTTTGGGTGGTGCGTGGGGTCATGAAAAAGCATCTGAATCTCAGATTTTTGGGCCTTATCTGACACTCGGATTCTTTAGAAGTAGCTGCTTCCCAGATCGAGCGCTTGTCTTCCTGTCCAACCCCGCTCAACACATGAAAAAAGCCCTGAGCTGTTGATCGCTGAGGGCTTTTTGGATGTTGCGGGACTTCAAGGAAAGTCCTGAAACGGGGGTCTGGTGGCCTGGGGCGGAATCGAACCACCGACACGCGGATTTTCAATCCGCTGCTCTACCAACTGAGCTACCAGGCCATAAGGAGCGGCAGAGTATAGCCAGCCGACATCGCTCGCCTGGCAGGGCGGGGCGCGCTCAGCCGCCGCGTTTGTGGCGCGTGAGGTCGACGCCCAGCTGCTTGAGCTTGCGGTACAGATGCGTGCGCTCCAGGCCGGTTTTCTCAGCCACGCGCGTCATGCTGCCGCCTTCTTTGGTGAGGTGGAATTCGAAGTAGCTTTTCTCGAACGCGTCGCGTGCTTCGCGCAGCGGCCGGTCAAGGTCGAAGCTCTGTTCGGAGCGCGGGCCGTCGTGGGCCAGGGCGTGGATGGCAGGGCCGGCGCTCGGCGTCACGACGCCGTCGGCCTGGCCCATCAATTCAGCGCGGGAGTTCCTGGTCGGCGGCGCGTTGCTTTGCGCCGGCTTGGCCAGCGCCTGCTCTACCGCGCGCAGCAGCTTTTGCAGCGTGATCGGCTTTTCGAGGAAGGCACTGGCACCGACCTTGGTGGCTTCGACAGCGGTGTCGATGGTGCCGTGGCCGCTCATCATGATCACCGGCATCGACAGCTGCCCGCCGGCCGACCATTCCTTGAGCAGCGTGACGCCGTCGACGTCGGGCATCCAGATGTCCAGCAGCACGAGGTCCGGGCGCAGGCTCTCGCGCACCTGGCGGGCTTGGGCTGCGTTTTCGGCCAGCTCGACCGTGTGTCCTTCATCGGTGAGGATTTCCGACAGCAGGGCTCGAATGCCGAGCTCGTCGTCCACGACCAGTATTGTTGCCATGAGCCTTGCCGAATTAGCCTTGCTGAGCCTGATGAACTTGCTGAAGCGGATGGAGTTGCGTCGCGCCGTCCGGGTCAGCGTGTGCTGCTGCAGCGGTGCCGGCGTCACCCACATTTGCGGCGGGGAAGTTCGAAAATGATAGCGAAACGCGGGCCCCGGTGACGGCGCCGTCGGGCTCACCGCCGGCGCGCACGTTGGCCGCGCGCAGCCGGGCGCCGTGTTCGTCGGCGATCTTCTTGACCACCGCCAGGCCCAGGCCCGTGCCTTTGCTCTTGGTCGTGACGTAGGGCTCGAAGGCGCGCTTGAGCACCTTGTCTGCGAAACCCGGGCCGTTGTCCATCACCGTCAGGCGCACCGCGCGCAACTCGCCCTGCTCACCGCGCGCCGTGGTGGTGCTCAACTCCACCTGCCCGTCGGGCCGGTCGGCCACCGCATCAAGCGCGTTCTGCACCAGATTGTGGATGACCTGCCGCAGCTGGGTTGCATCGCCGTGAATCCAGGGCAGCGCCGGCTCCAGCCGCGCCACGAGCAGCCCGTTGTCCTGCGCCTGGCCGTACAGCGCCAACACTTCGGCGGCCAGCGGGTTGAGGTCCAGCGCGGCCATCTGCGCGGCCGGCAGGCGCGCGTAATCGCGGAACTCGTTGACCAGCGTCTGCATGGCCTGCACCTGGCTGACGATGGTGTGCACGCTGCGCGTCAGCAGCGCCTGATCGGCACCGGTGAGCTTGGCTGCCAGCCGGTATTCCAGCCGCTGGGCCGACAGTTGGATCGGCGTCAGCGGGTTCTTGATCTCGTGCGCCAGCCGGCGCGCCACCTCGGCCCACGCTGCGCTGCGCTGGGCCGACACCACCTCGGTGATGTCGTCGAAGACCATCAGGCGCGCCCCAGGCCCGGCTTCGGTGCCATGCCCGGCTTCGGCGCCGTGTCGTGTGCCGGGGCCGGCTTCTGCGCCGGGCCCGGCGTCTGCACCCTGATCTCCGCCCGGCAGCGTGGCGCCGCGCACCAGCAGCGTCAGCGTGGCGCCGTCGCCGCGCTTCAAGTCGAAGCTGTCCTGCCACTGGTCGCGCTCGCCGGCCTCAGGGCTCGTGGCCAGCAGCTCGAAGCGCTGCTCGACGCTGTTGGCAAATTCCTGCAGCTCGGGCAGCTCCGACAAGCGCCGGCCGCGCCAGGCCGACAACGGCCGCTGCAGGATGCGGGTGGCACCCGGGTTGACGGTGTCGACGCGGCCTTCGCGGTCGAACACGATGACACCGGCGGTCAACGTGTCCAGGATGGTTTGCAGCCGCGTGCGTGCTGCCTCCAGCTGACCCATGCCGTGCTGCACCTGACTTCGGGCGTCAGCCATTTGCGCGGTCATGTCGGCAAAGCTGCGCGTCAGGCCGCCGAGCTCGTCGGCGCTTTCGAACACCGGCTTGGCAGTCAGGTCACCAGCCGCTACCTGGCGCACGCCGTCGGCCAGCAGCAGCAGCGGCTTGGCCAGCTGGTTGCCCAGCACGATGGCCAGCAGCACCGCGGCAAACACCGCCAGCACCAGCGTCAGCGTCAGCGTGCCGACGTACATGCGGCGCAGGCTGTCGCGCGACAAGGCACGCTGCTGGTACTCGCTGTAGGCCGACTGCACGGCCAGCGCATTGATTGCCAGCGAGCGCGCCATCGGCTGCGTCACCATCAGGAAGCGGTCCTCGCCGCCGCTCAGGGTGACCTCGCTGCGCGGCACACGCGCCAGCGCCCGCACACGCGGGCCGGCGTTGCCGGGGCCCAGCGATTCGTCGTCCAGCCCCTCGACCTGCGTCGCATAGCCGCCGGCGCGTGCATTGCGCAGCAACAGCGCGCTGGGCCGCTCAGGCGGGCCGGAGGCCGCGGCACCGCCGGCCGTCAGCAGCACCTGGCCGGTGGCGGTCAGCAGGCTCACCTCGCTGGCGCCGATCTGCTCGCGCAGCCGCTCGAGCGTCAGCGGCAGCAGGCTGGCCGTGCCGCTGTCGGCCAGGCGCTCGGCGGCCACACGCGTCTTGCCGGCCAGGTCGGCGCCCAGCACCTCCAGCGTGCCCTTGCCCAGCGCCAGCCCGGCGTCCAGCGCACCGGCCACCTTGACGTCGAACCAGGCTTCGATGGAGCGGCTGACAAACTGGTAGCTCACGGTGTAGATCACCAGGCCCGGCAACAGCCCGACCAGCGCAAAGATGCCCGCCAGCTTGATCAGCAGCCGGCTGCCGAACTTGCCGCGCTGCAGCCGCAGCAACAGGCGCAAGGCCACCGTGGCGACCACCAGCGCCAGCAGCAGCGCCACCGCGACGTTGATCCAGAACAGCCAGACGAAGTTGCGCTCGTAGAAGCTGCCGTCGGCGTTGCTGAGGCTCAGCACGAAGGCCAGCACCAACGCCGCACCAGTGCTGGCCACGGCGCTGATGATCCAGGCCCAGCGGGCCGAAGTCGACAAGCTCATGTCGGCCCCGCCGAGCGGGAATGCGGCCTTAACAAAGCCGGCTGGCTCACGGCTCGACCCGCAGCGTGCGGCTGATGCCCACGGCCCAGTCGCTCTGGCCGCCGAGGCCGAACTGCATCGGCCCCGGCAGCTGGCTGGTATCGAGCCGGTAGTTGAACTCGATGTAGTAGCCGCGGTCAGCGTCCAGCTGCGACAGATCGGCCAGCTTCCAGTTGGCGCTGCGCGACACCGCACTCAGTGCCTCGGGCAATGAGGCGTAGCTCTGGTTCAGGCCGCCCGGACTGACACGCCAGGCGCTGGTGAGCGGCTGGAAGGCCAGCCGCCAAGAGCGCGACACCCGCGCGACGCGTTCATCACGCCAGTACCAGCGGCTGCGCAGCAGCCGTGCCTGGGCCACGAAGTAGATCGGCACGCCGCGCTCCAGCGCGTCCTCCACGGCGCGCGGCAGGCTTACGCGGGCCACGAATTCGAGTGTCAGTACGCCGTCGTCACGGCCGGTCTGCAGCGTGGCCAGCTCCACGCCCTGGGCTTGCACGCCGCGCGGCGCCAGCAGGCAGCAGCACAGCACAGTCAGCAGCATTGACGGCAACGACGGCAGCAATGAGGGCAGCCGTGGAGGGGGCAACGAGGGCAGCAACGAGGGCAGCAACGAGGGCAGCAATCGCCGCAGCGTTTGCAACTGCGCCAGCGCCAGCGTCAGCGTCACCGTCAGCGATCGCGGCAACGATTTCGCCAGCAGTCGCCATCCCCGCGAGGCTGGCAAGACCAGCCGCACCGGCCGTGGCCCGGGGCCCGGCAGGATGGTGGGTCGGACCTCGGGCACATGCATGGGCGGGACGGCGGGCCTGTCGCGGACGGGTGGCTACAGCTTGTGAATCAGCGCGTAGAAGAAGCCGTCCTGCAGCGCCGCACTGCGGCCGGCCGACGCCTGCGGCGCATTGTCGTGGCTGGGCAGCAGGTGGCCGGGTGAAGCCGGATCGACGCGCGCACTGCCCGGGGGCAGGCGTTGCATAAACGCGTCGATCTGGCCCTGGCCTTCGGGCACGAAGACCGAGCACGTTGCATACAACAGCCGCCCGCCCGGCGCCAGCAGCGGCCACAGCGCGGCCAGCAGCTCGGCCTGGATGCGCGCCAGCGTGTGGATGTCCTCAGAACGGCGCAGCCAGCGCACGTCGGGGTGGCGGCGCACGATGCCGCTGGCCGTGCACGGTGCGTCCAGCAGGATGGCGTCGAAGGGCCGGCCGTCCCACCAGGTTGCCGGCTGGCGTGCATCGGCAGCCCGCAGTTGCGGATTGGATGTGGCCTGCAGCTGCAGCCGGTTCAGCGTGTCCTGCACACGGGCCAGGCGCAGCGGGTCGCTGTCCAGCGCCAGCAGGTCCACATCGGCCAGCTCCAGCAGATGCGCGGTCTTGCCGCCCGGCGCGGCGCAGGCGTCCAGCACGCGCGGTTTGCCGCCGGCCGCAGCAAGCAGGCCGCCCTGCAGCAGCAACCGCGCGGCACGCTGCGCAGCGGCGTCCTGCACGGACAGCTCGCCTTCGGCAAAACCCGGCAACTGCTGCACCGGGCAGGGTTTGTGCAAGACCACGGCCTGGCCGCCGAGCCCCGCGTCGTCGATCAGGCTGGCGTCCCGCAGCAAAGCGGCCAGGCGCTGCACGTAGGCTGCGCCCGTGCCGCGGCGGGCGTTGATGCGCAGCGTCATCGGCGGGCGCCGGTTGGCGGCGTTGAGTACTGCCTGCCAGTGCTGCGGCCAATCGCGCTTGACCCTTTCTATCCACCACAGCGGGTGGTTGAAAGCACCGACCGGCGCGTGCTGCACGGCCTGCACGACGGCTGTCTTCTCGCGCAAAAAGCGGCGCAGCACCGCATTCACAAAAGCCGCCGCGGCCGGTGTGCGCAGGCGCGCTGCGGCCACCGCCTGATCGACCAGCGTGTGCTCGGCATAAGGCGGCGGCTCGGCGTCCGGCGGCGTTGGCCACAGCAGCGCCAGCGCCGTGAGCAGCAGCGCGTCGACCGCGGGCGGCGGCGTCTTGGGCGCCAGCTGCGCGCGCGCTTCGATGGCACTGCCCAACCAGCGCAGCGCGTGAAAGCTCAGCGCCTGCACGCCGGGGCGCAGCTCCGGCGGCACACGCGGCAGGATGTCGTTGAGCGAGCGGCCGCCGCGCACCGCCTGCACCGCGTCGGCGGTGTGTTCCAAAAGCCGTGCCAGTGGTGGCGATGCGCCGGTGGCGGGCAGGGCAGGCGGGGCGGCAGACATGGCTGGCAGTCTAGGCGCGGCTGCGGCTGGCCTGCGGCGCTGCCCGAGGCCGCGCACGTCCTGACCCGCGCCTGGGGCTGCAGGCTCGCCTGCTATCCGGAGCTGCATCTTGATCTGCATCCAAAGCCGCATCCGGGCCTTCAACTAACGCTGGCATTGCGCGCCGCGCTGGCCAGCCCAACCGCGCACAATGCGCCCCCACCCACCGGCAAGCAAGCCCACCGCATGGCCCGTACCGTTGATCCCACCGCCGACACGGCAGGCGCAGACCGTCTGTTTCGCAGCGAAGAAGAGCTGGCGCGGCTGCCGGCCTCAGAACGCATCCGCTACCGCGTCGTGCGCTCGGGCCGGCGCTACCACGCCAACGACAACATCGCCGCCTTCGTACGTGATGGTGAACTGCAGGAGCTCAAAGCCGAGGTGCAGGCCAAGCTGCAGGAGGTGCTGCAGGCGCTGGTGATCGACACCGACAGCGATCACAACACCAACGAGACGGCCAAACGGGTGGCCAGGATGTACGTCGACGAGGTCTTCCGCGGCCGCTACGTGCCCATGCCGGCCGTCACCGAGTTTCCCAACGTCGAGCGGCTGAACGAGCTGATGATCGTCGGCCCGATCACCGTGCGCAGCGCCTGCAGCCACCACATGTGCCCGATCTTCGGCAAAGTCTGGATCGGCATCCTGCCCAACGAACACAGCAACCTGATCGGCCTGTCGAAGTACGCACGCATCGCCGACTGGATCATGAGCCGGCCGCAGATTCAGGAAGAGGCCGTGACCATGCTGGCGAACGAGCTTCAGAACCGGGTGCGCCCCGACGGTCTGGCCATCGTGATGGAGGCCGACCATTTCTGCATGCACTGGCGCGGCGTCAAGGACACCAATTCAGCGATGGTCAACAGCGTCATGCGCGGTGCCTTCCTGAAAGACGCCAACCTGCGCCGCGAATTTTTGTCGCTGCTGCCCCGCAAACAGAACTGAGATCACACCATGCTCGTCCGACTCATGTACGCCAGCCGCGCCGTGCCCACGGTGGACCAGGACCAGCTGCTTGCCATCGTGCGCAAGAGCAAGGCCAACAACCCCGGCGTCGGCGTCACCGGTGTGCTCTGTTTCAGCCAGGGCCTGTTCCTGCAGATGCTCGAAGGCGGCCGCGGCCCGGTCAACGCGCTCTACAACCGCATTGCCGCCGATCCACGCCACACGCAGGTTGAACTGCTGGCCTACGAAGAGATCACCGAACGCCGTTTTGCCGGCTGGAGCATGGGCCAGGTCAATCTTGCGCGGCTGAATCCGGGGTTGCTGCTGAAGTATTCGGAGACGTCGACGCTGGACCCGTTTGCGGTGTCCGGGGGCGTGTCGATGTCGTTGTTCGAAGAGCTGATGGCCACGGCTTCGATCGTCGGCCAGGCTTGAGTTCGTTGACGACGCCGTAGTCGGCGCCCAAGAAACGGCGCACGGCAGGCGGCGCACGGCGCACAGCGCGCCCACTCCATTGAACGGCTTGCCAGCGTCGGCCCGACGCTGGCTTCACGCACCCACGCGCAACGCGTAATCCCTAGGCGCACCGCCGGCCTGGCGCCATATATTCATGGTCACTGATATTTGACCGCGATGCTTGTCGATCCGCTTTCGCTGCTGTCCGCTTCCCTGTCGCCCGCGCCGAGCGCTCTGCACACAGCGCCGGCCTGTTTGCGCCCGGCGCCGGAGCACTTTCTGCCGCCCGCGGCCGTACAGAACGTGCAGCGCGAAGAGCGCGGCCCCCGCCCCGGAGTTATCCCAGGCTCTGATAGACATATCCGCGCCCCAGAGGCAGTAAACACTATACAGGGTGCGGTCGATGAGAAAGGAAAAAAGAATAAGGCGTGGG
>JAJAZC010000043.1 GCA_026785885.1 Rubrivivax sp. | reverse complement strand
GGGGTGCCACCCCCCCACGGGGGCGCGGGCCCGGGCCCTGGGGCCGGGCCCAAACCCCCAACCCCCCCCCCCCCGGGGGCCCGGGCGGCCCCCGGGCCCGCCGCGCGCCGGGGGGGCGGGGGGGGCCGGCACGTTGGGGCGGCCACCAGCGGCTCTGGCGCAGGCTGATGCAACGCGCTCGGCACTACGTTCACGCGCGCCGGTGACGGTCAACTTCGTCAACGCCGATGTCGAGGCCGTGACCCGGGCCTTCGCCGCCATCATCAATCGCCCGATCGTCGTCGACCCACGCGTCAAGGGCCAGATCACGGTCTACAGCGAGCAGCCGCAGAGCATCCGCGACGCCTACGCCAGCTACCTGTCGGCACTGCGCGGCCTCGGCTTTGCGGTCGTCGAGTCCGGTGGCCTGCTGAAGGTGGTGCCCGAGGCCGATGCCAAGCTGCAAGCCGGCACCGTCAGCGTGGGCGCAGTCGCGATACGCGGTGACCAGGTCATCACGCAGATCTTTCCGCTGCGCTACGAAAACCCGAACAACCTGGTGGCGGTGTTGCGGCCGCTGATCAGCGCCAACAACACCATCAACGCCAATCCCGGCAGCAACGCGCTGGTCATCACCGACTACGCTGACAACCTGCAGCGCATCGCCAAGATCATCGCGGCGCTGGATCAACCCTCGGGCACCGATGTCGAGATCGTGCCGCTGCAGCACGGCGTCGCCTCCGACCTCGCTCCGCTAGTGCAGCGCCTGAGCGACGGTGGCGGTGTCGGCGGTGTGCCCGGCGTGCCGGGCTCGCCCAGCGCCGGCGGTGTGACCGTGGTGGCCGATTCACGCGCCAACGCGCTGATCATCCGGGCGCCCAACGCCGCCCGGCTGTCTGCGCTGCGCGCCACCATCGCCCGGCTGGACCGGCCCAGCAACCTGGTCGGCTCGGCCGGTGGCGGCATGTGGGTCGTGCACTTGAAAAATGCCGATGCAGCGCGCCTGGCGACGGTGGTGCGCGCGGCTTTCAGCGCCACAGGTGCCGGCGGGTCCGGCAGCGGCGGCGGCGGAGGTGGCTTGCCGCCGGTGTCGTCACCGGGGCAGGGCAGCCCTGCCGGCGCCATCGGCTCACAAGCCGCCACGGCCGCCGTGACTGGCCCGGGGCAACCCAGCACCGGTGGTTTCATCCAGGCCGACCCGGCCACCAACTCGCTGATCATCACCGCGCCCGAGCCGCTGTACCGCCAGGTCCGCGCGTTGATCGATCAGCTCGATTCGCGCCGCGCGCAGGTCTACATCGAAAGCATGATCGTCGAGGTCAACGGCGGCGACGCGGCCGACTTCGGCTTCCAGTGGCAGGGGCTGCTCGGCAAGAGCGGCGACAAGTTCGGCCTCGTCACCGGCACCAACTTCAACAACACCGGCCCCAGCATCATCGACATCAACACCTCGGCCGCGCAGGGCACGGTCAACGTCGGCCAGGGCCTGAACATCGGCCTCCTGGCGGTGACCAACGGCGTCACTTCGCTGGCTGCCATTGCCAAGCTGCTGCAGTCGCAGGCTGAGACCAACATCATCAGCACCCCGAACCTGATTACGCTGGACAACGAAGAGGCCAAGATCGTCGTCGGCGAGAACGTGCCCTTCATCACCGGCCAATTCACCAACACCGGCGGCGGTGGCGCTACCACCAACCCGTTCCAGACCATCGAGCGCAAGGACGTGGGCATCACGCTGCGCATCCGGCCGCAGATCGGTGAAGGCGGCGCCGTGCGCATGCAGATCTTCCAGGAGCAGAGCAGCGTCAAATCCGACGTCGCCGCCGGCACCACCAACGCCGGCCCGTCGACCACCAAACGCTCGATCGAAAACACCGTGGTCGTCGACGACGGCGCGATCCTCGTGCTGGGCGGTTTGATCGAAGACCGCTACGTCACCAGCCGCAGCAAAGTGCCTTTGCTGGGCGACATCCCGCTCTTGGGCGGCCTGTTCCGCAGTGAAAGCCGCGAGCGGCGGCGCACCAATCTGATGGTCTTCCTGCGCCCGGTGGTGATGCGCGACGCGGAAAGCGCCAACCGCTTCTCGGCCGACCGCTACGACCAGATCCGAGGTGAGCAGAAAAGCGCGCAGCCGCGGCCCAGCGTGGTGATGCCGATCAACGAGTCGCCGGTGCTGCCGCCGCTGCGGCCGCCCTCGGCCCCGGTAACCACGCCGCCGCCGCTGAATCCGCCGCCCAACCCGCAGCCCAGCCACCCCACCACGCTGCCGCCCACTCCGGACGGCAGCCCGGCACGGCCGCAGCCGCTGCCTTGAGAACCTGACGGAGCCCGCCATGGCCGCCACGCGCCACCCGCTGCCGTATGCCTTTGCCAAAGCCAACACGCTGCTGCTGGAAGACGACGGTGAGCAGCTGTCGCTGTGGGCCGGCGAATCGACGCCGCATGCCGCACTCGGTGAAGTGACGCGGCTGTTCGACGTTGCGCGCTTCGAGCACGAAGCCACCAGCACGCTGGGCCAGCGCATCGCTGCGGCCTATGCCGGCGGCGAGAGCAGCGCCGCGGCGGTGATAGGCGAGGTCGAAAGCGGCGTCGATCTCTCCCGCATGATGCAGGAGCTGCCGGCGGTGGAAGACCTGCTGGAAGCCGCTGACGACGCGCCCATCATCCGCATGCTCAACGCGCTGCTGACACAGGCCGCCAAGGACGGCGCCAGCGATATCCACATCGAGCCGTACGAGCGCAGCAGCAGCGTGCGCTTTCGTGTCGACGGCACGCTGCGAGAGGTGGTGCAGCCCAACAAGGCGCTGCACGCCGCGATGATCAGCCGGCTGAAGATCATGGCCGAGCTGGACATTGCCGAGAAGCGCCTGCCGCAGGACGGCCGCATCTCGTTGCGCATCGGCGGCCGCGCCATCGACGTGCGCGTCAGCACACTGCCCAGCAGCCACGGCGAGCGCGCCGTGCTGCGGCTGTTGGACAAGACGGAGAGCCGCTTCACGCTCGAGGGTTTGGGCATGGATGGCGAAGTCCTCAAGGCCTTCGCAAAACTCATTCAGCAGCCGCACGGCATCGTGCTGGTCACCGGCCCCACCGGCTCGGGCAAGACGACGACGCTCTACGCCAGCCTGGGCCGCGTCGACACGGCCACGACCAACGTGCTGACGGTCGAAGACCCGGTCGAATACGAACTGCCGGGCATCGGCCAGACGCAGGTCAATCCGAAGATCGAGTTGACGTTTGCCAAAGCGCTGCGGGCCATCCTGCGCCAGGACCCGGACGTCATCCTGATCGGCGAAATTCGCGACTTCGAAACCGCGCAGATCGCCATCCAGGCCAGCCTCACCGGGCACTTGGTGCTGGCGACAGTGCACACCAACGACGCGGTCAGCAGCGTGACGCGGTTGATCGACATGGGCGTGGAGCCCTTCCTGCTGAGCAGCAGCCTGTTGGGCTCGCTGGCGCAACGCCTGGTGCGCAAGCTGTGCCCGCAATGCAAGACGCAAGATCAGCAGCGGCGCTGGCACCCGGTGGGCTGCGCGCATTGCAGCCAGACCGGCTACAAAGGCCGCACCGGTGTCTACGAGTTGATGGTGGCCGACGAGAAGGTGCGCTCGCTGGTGCACAACCGTGCAGCCGAGAGCCAGCTGTTTGTGGCTGCCGAAGCCGGCGGTTTGAAGTCCATGCGCGAAGACGGCCAGCGGCTGGTCGACGCCGGCATCACGAGCCTGGAAGAAGTGATCCGTGTCACGCGCGATTGAGGCGGGGCACTAAAGGACCATGCCGGCCTATCGATTCGACGCGCTGGACGCCGCCGGCAAGTCCGCCACCGGGCTGCTCGAGGCCGACAACGCCAAAGCCGCGCGGGCTTTGCTGCGCTCACGCGAGCTGGTGCCGCTGGCGGTTACGCCGGTCACCGCGGCCACCACCGACGGCAGTGCACCGCGCTTCACGCGACGCGTTTTTTCCACCACCGGCCGCGCTGTCTGGACACGCCAGCTGGCCGGCCTGGTCGGCTCCGGGCTGCCGCTGGAACGGGCGCTGACCGCGCTGGCCGATGAGAGCGAAAGCGACCGCCACCGCGAATTGGTCGCGCACTTGAAGAGCGAGGTCAACGCCGGCAGCTCCTTTGCGCGCGCGCTGGCCACGGCGCCCAAAGAGTTCGACGATGTCTACCGCGCCGTCGTCGCCGCCGGTGAGCAAAGCGGCGCCCTTGGCCCGGTGTTGGAGCGCCTGGCCGACGATCTGGAGCAGCAGCAGGCTCTGCGCAGCAAGGTGCTGGGTGCCATGCTGTACCCGACCATCGTGTCCATCGTCGCGTTCATCATCGTCATCGTGCTGGTGACCTGGGTCGTGCCGCAGATCGCCAATGCTTTCACCAGCTCCAAGCGCGCGCTGCCCTTCCTGACCGTGGCCATGCTGGCCATCAGCGCCTTTGTGCGGCAATGGGGCTGGGCGGTAGCGCTGCTGGCGGCCGGCGGTTCAGCGCTGTTCGTCTTTGCGCGCCGGGCCGAAGCTTTTCGTGAACGCAGCGATGCAGCGCTGCTGCGCCTGCCGCTGATCGGCCGTCTGGCGCGCGGCTACAACGCGGCGCGCTTCGGCGGCACGCTGGCCATGCTGGCGGGCGCCGGTGTGCCCATCCTCAAAGCCTTGCAAGCCGCTGCTGAAACGCTGGGCAACCGCGCCATGCGCAATGACGCACTGGACGCGTTGGCGCAGGTGCGCGAAGGCGCGCCGCTGGCATCCGCCCTGGCCGGCAAGAAGCGCTTCCCGGGCTTGCTTGCGATGTTTGCGCGGCTGGGCGAGCAGACCGGGCAACTGCCGCTGATGCTGCAGCGCGCGTCGACCCAGCTGTCAGCCGAGGTGCAGCGCCGCGCCATGGGCGCTGCGACGATCCTGGAGCCGCTGTTGATCGTCGGCATGGGCATCGTGGTCGTGTTGATCATGCTGGCGGTGCTGTTGCCAATCATTCAGCTGAATACGTGGGTGCGGTGACGGGTTGATCGGCCCGTGGCTGCGGCTGCGGCGCGTTGAGGTCGGAGCGGCAAAGGCGGGTTCGGGCAGGCCGTGGCGCTTCTCTGTGGCGGTCTTCGCTGCGCTACGACTTCCCTGCGCTGCTCGGGCATGCGGCTCGCGGCCAACTCGCTACGTTCGCTTGCGCTCAGATCCGCTCAAACAATGACCCGCGAGTCAGTTTTTGAGGCGCGCTGCGCGCGCTGGCCACACACCCTGCGCTGCTCGGCGCCACACAGGCGCGCCACGGCCCGCCCGAACCCGCCTTTGCTGCAACAGTCGTGGCCTTTGGAATGTGGAAAGCGCCACCGCGGGTGCCGGAGCGGCGGGTGGTGTCCGGCAGGGGGGCGACTTGTGGGGTCGCCCAGCAGGCGGCTTAGTCTCGTGGCCCAAAGTTGTCCAGCCTGAGGGGGTCACCCCAGTAAGCGCAGCGAACGTAGCGAGTTGGGCCGCGCGACCCAAAGGGGAGCACCGCAAGGGAGTCGGTGTACTCACCGACCGTCCCACTCGGAGCCCCCTGCCGAGTACCACCCGACGCGATGCGTTGAAGTTGATCACGCGACGCTTGCACAAGGCAAAGCGCATCGACCAGCCGCCAGCCCAGATCAAGCCACCAAATACGCCGCCGCCAACCCCTGCAGGTGCGCCCGCGAGGCGGCATCCAGATGCGGCAACAGCAGCGCCAGCGCGTGGTAGCCGCCGCGGCCCATCGCTGCGGCCGCGCTCTCCGGCTCCAGCGCCCGCCGCGGGTCGCGCACGTACTCGAAGCTGAGCCAGTACGTCACCACCACCACCATCGACGTGGCAGTAGGTGCGGCCTCGTCGCCGGTGATGTGCATGGCGCCGCTGCGCGCCAGGCCGTCGAGCACCGCATGCATCGCCTTGGCCTTGTTCTTCAGCACGAACTGGAAGTGCGTCTCCAGCCGGCGGTTCTTGCTGAGCAGATCGTTCAAGTCGCGGTACAGAAAGCGGTAACCCCAAATCAGCTCGAACAGCATGTGAAAAAAGAGCCACGCGTCTTCGACGTTTTCGACGCCGTCGGCAGCCTGCAGGATGTCGCCCAACGCCTGCTCGTAACGGCCGAACAGTGTGTTGATCAACTCGTCCTTGGCGGGATAGTGGTAGTACAGATTGCCTGGGCTGATGCCCATCTCGGCACTGATCAGCGTGGTGCTGACGTTGGGTTCACCGAAGCGGTTGAACAGATTCAACGTGACTTCGAGGATGCGCTCGGCCGTGCGGCGCGGCTTCTTGGGCGGGACCATGCGGCCCATTCTGTCAGCGGCGCCTCAGGGGCACGCTGCCTACAATCCCGCGTCCTGATGAGCAACAGCAGCAACCAGCCCGCCGTCCGCTTCGACGACATCACCAAGCTCTACCCCGCGCCGCGCGGGGCCGCGCTCGGCAAGGCGCCGTTGAAGGCGCTGGACGGCGTGAGCTTCCAGGTCGAGCAAGGCGAATTCTTCGGCCTGCTGGGGCCCAACGGCGCTGGCAAGACGACGTTGATCTCGATCCTGGCAGGCCTGTCGCGCGCCACCAGCGGCCACGCCACGGTGCTGGGCCACGATGTGCTCAGCGACTATGCCGCGGCACGCCAGCGGTTGGGCATCGTGCCGCAGGAGTTGGTCTTCGACCCGTTTTTCAGCGTGCGCGAAACCTTGCGCATTCAAAGCGGCTACTTCGGCGTCGAGAACAACGACGCGTGGATCGATGAGCTGCTGGCTGAACTGGGTCTGGCCGACAAGGCCGGCGCCAACATGCGGCAGCTCTCAGGCGGCATGAAGCGGCGCGTGCTGGTGGCCCAGGCGCTGGTGCACCGGCCACCGGTGATCGTGTTGGACGAGCCCACCGCGGGTGTCGACGTCGCGCTGCGCCAGACGCTGTGGCAGTTTGTCTCGCGCCTCAATCGTCAGGGCCACACGGTGCTGCTGACCACGCACTATCTCGAAGAAGCCGAGGCGCTGTGCGGCCGCATCGCGATCCTGCAGCAGGGCCGGCTGAAGGCTCTGGACAAGACCTCGGCTTTGCTGGCCGGGCGCGCCAGCACGATGCTGCGTTTCAAGACCGACCAGACACTGCCGCCGGCCATCGCGGCGCAGGCGCGCATCACCGGGCGCATGGTGCAGGTCAAGGCGCACGACGCGGCCGAAGTCGAGGCCCTGCTGGCCGCGCTGCGTGCGGCCGCGGTGAAGGTCGAGGACCTCGAAATTGGCCGTGCCGACCTGGAGGATGTGTTCCTCGAAATCATGCAGGGTGAAGCGCCAGCCCGGGCGCCGACGTCGATGCCGATGCCGATGCCGATGCCAGTACCGATGTCCTCGTCAGCGCAAGCAGATGCGCCTCCAGTGCACAACGCAGCCGTGTGATGCCCAACAACGACAAGCCCCACACCGCAAAGGCCGACCCCGCGCAGGCCGGCGTTGCACTGGCCGGCGTGCGCACGCTGCTGCGCAAGGAGATTCTGCGTTTCTGGAAGGTCGCGTTCCAGACCGTCGCTGCACCGGTGCTGACCGCGGTGATGTACCTGCTGATCTTCGGCCACGTGCTGGAGGACCACGTCCAGGCTTTCCCCGGCGTCGGCTACACGAGCTTCCTGATCCCCGGGCTGGTGATGATGAGCGTGCTACAGAACGCTTTTGCCAACAGCAGTAGCAGCCTGATCCAAAGCAAGATCACGGGCAACCTCGTGTTCCTGCTGGTCACGCCGCTCAGCCACTGGGCCTGGTTCGTGGCCTATGTGGGCGCCTCGCTGGTGCGCGGGCTCGCGGTGGGCTGCGGCGTACTGGCTGTGACTGTGTGGTTTGCGCCGCTGCGGCTGGCCGAGCCGCTGTGGATCGTGGTCTTCGCGGCCCTGGGCGCCGGCATGATGGGCGCTCTCGGCCTGATTGCCGGTTTGTGGGCCGAGAAGTTCGATCAGCTGGCGGCGTTTCAAAACTTCATCATCATGCCGATGACGTTTCTCTCAGGCGTCTTCTACTCGGTCAAGTCGCTGCCGGCGCTGTGGCAGGCGGTAAGCCACCTGAACCCGTTTTTCTACATGATCGACGGCTTTCGCCGCGGCTTCTTCGGCATCAGCGACGCCTCGCCGTGGCTCAGCCTGGCGGTGGTCGGCGGCAGCTTTTTGTTGGTGGCTACCGTAGCGCTGCGGCTCTTGGCCAGCGGCTACAAGCTGCGCAGCTGAAGGCCTGCAACAATCCGCGACATGGCCGATCCGACTCCCCAAGACGTGCGCGACTTCATTGCCGCGGGCCTGCCCTGCGAACACCTGGACGTGCAAGGTGATGGCCGCCACTTCTTTGCCACCATCGTCTCCGAGCAGTTCGCAGGCCTGCCTCGCGTGCGCCGCCACCAGGCGGTCTATGCAGCCCTCGGCGATAGAATGCGTGCGCAAATTCACGCCCTTTCGATGAAGACGCTCACGCCCGCCGAACACGCTGCTGCTGCCGTTGTCGCAGCTGCGCCAGCCCCGGCTTCGGGCGCCCACCACCCGACCTAAAGCCCCTGCGGTGCGCCGCGGGGGAACGCTGCGCGCTGCCACTGGGCGGCACCAGGGTTCTTCGCGTGCACCGGGCCAGCCACCCATGATCACGCTCGCACTGTCCAAGGGACGCATCTTCGACGACACGCTGCCGCTGTTGCGCGCTGCCGGAATCGAGGTGCTCGAAGACCCCGAGAAGAGCCGCAAGCTCATCATCGCCACCAGCCGGCCCGGCCTGCGCGTGGTGCTGGTGCGCGCCAGCGACGTGCCGACTTATGTGCGCCACGGCGGCGCCGATCTGGGCGTTGCCGGGCTGGACGTGCTGCTGGAAGACCGTGACGATGCCGGCGCGGCATTGGGCGGCGGCGGCCTGTACCGGCCGCTGGACTTGCAGATCGCCTGCTGCCGCATGAGCGTCGCCACGCGCGCCGACTTCGACTACGCCGCTGCTGTCCGGCAGGGCTCGCGCATCCGCGTGGCCACCAAATACACGCACACGGCGCGCCGGCACTTTGCCAGCAAGGGCGTGCACGTCGATTTGATCAAGCTCTACGGCTCGATGGAGCTGGCGCCGTTGACCGGCCTCGCCGACGCGATCGTCGACCTGGTGTCCACTGGCAGCACGCTCATGGCCAACCAGCTGGTCGAGGTCGAGCACATCCTGGACGTCTCGTCGCGGCTGGTCGTCAACCCGGCGGCGTTGAAGCTCAAGCGCGAAGCGCTGCGCGCGTTGATCGATGCCTTCGAGGCCGCCGTGGTGGCGCGGGCATGAGCACCAAGGGTCTCCCGAGGGCGAATTCCCGCTTGGCGGGACGGGCAGCAGGCCCTAGGGTGCACCAGTGAGCACCGTGCAGCTGCGCCGGCTGGCCACCACCGACGCCGGATTTGATGCCGACCTGCAGCGTTTGCTGCACTGGTCTGCCGCAACCGACGCCGCGATCGAAGCACGCGTGGCCGACATCGTTGCGGACGTGCGCGCCCGCGGCGACACCGCGCTGCTGGAGCTGACCGCGCGCTACGACGGCCTGCAGGCCACCAGCATGGCCGCTTTGCAGATCAGCGCCGATGAATGCAGCGCCGCGCTGCACAGCCTGCTGCCGGCGCAGCGCCAGGCGCTGTTGACCGCTGCCGAGCGGGTGCGGGACTACCACCAGCGCCAGCTCGATGCCACCAGCCGCAGCTGGCACTACCGGGACCGCGACGGCACGCTGCTGGGCCAGAAGGTCACGCCGCTGGACCGCGTGGGCATCTACGTGCCGGGTGGCAAGGCCGCCTACCCCAGCAGCGTGCTGATGAATGCGATTCCGGCGCAGGTGGCCGGCGTCGGCGAGATCGTCATGGTGGTGCCCACGCCTGTGCGGGCCGCAGATGCGGACACAAAGCCCGCACGTGCCGGAGGCGCGGATACAGCGTCCGTGCGCGCCGCAGACGCGGACACGGCCCCCGCGCGCGGCCAGCGCAACGCCCTGGTGCTGGCCGCGGCGCATGTGGCCGGTGTGCACCGCATCTTCACGATCGGTGGCGCGCAGGCCATCGCGGCGCTGGCTTACGGCACGGCCAGCGTGCCACGCGTGGACAAGATCACCGGCCCAGGCAACGCCTACGTGGCCAGCGCCAAGCGGCGCGTGTTCGGCCAGGTCGGCATCGACATGATTGCCGGGCCCAGCGAGATCCTGGTGCTGGCCGACGGCACGACGCCGCCCGACTGGGTGGCCATGGATCTCTTCAGCCAGGCCGAGCACGATGAGCTGGCGCAGAGCATCCTGTTGTGCCCGGACGCGGACTACATCGCCGCGGTGCATGCGGCCATCGAGCGCCTGCTGCCCGAAATGCCGCGCCGCGACGTGATCCGCGCCAGCCTGGAAGGCCGCGGCGCGTTGATCCACACGCGCAGCATGCAAGAGGCTTGCGAGATCAGCAACCGCATTGCGCCCGAGCACCTGGAGGTCAGCTCGCAGGAGCCGGGCCGTTGGGAGCCGCTGCTCAAGCACGCCGGGGCGATCTTCCTCGGCGCCTTCACCAGTGAGAGCCTGGGCGACTACTGCGCCGGGCCCAACCACGTGCTGCCCACCAGCGGCACTGCGCGCTTTTCTTCGCCGCTGGGCGTGTACGACTTCGTCAAGCGCAGCAGCCTGATCGAGGTCAGCGAAGCCGGCGCGCAGACGCTGGGTCCTATCGCGGCCGCGTTGGCGTACGGCGAAGGCTTGCAGGCCCACGCCCGCGCTGCCGAATTGCGGCTGAACGGGCAGGGCGCCGTGCCACGGCCTCCCGTCGACTTCAGCGTGCGGCCGGTCGATGCCAACAACCTGGACGCCGTGCTGAAGTTGCGCGTGGCTTCGGGGCAGACGCGCTTCGTGGCCCCGGTCGATCGCTCTTTGGCCCAGGTGGCCTACGAGCCCGCCGGCCGTGCGCTGGCCTTCTTCGACGGCGATGAGGCGGTGGGCATGGTGCTGCTGCTCGACGCGCGGCTGAGCGAGAAATGCCCGGCACAGCAGCTCACTGTGTGGCGATTGCTGGTCGATGCGCAACACCAGCGGCGCGGCCTCGGCCGTAGAGCGATGCGGTGGGTTGTCGAAGAAGCCCGCCGCTTGGGGCTGACCGAAGTGGGCCTTTCGCATGTCGATCTGCCAGGCCACGCCGGGGCGTTTTATCAGGCGCTGGGCTTTGTACACACCGGTGAGGTGGATGCTGGCGAGCTGAAGATGGTGCTCAAGCTGGAGCCGGCATGACGAGCCTCGACGAGCGCATGCACACGACGCTGCGGCAGGATGTGCAGGGCATGCAGGCCTACGCCGTGCAGCCCAGCGCCGGGCTCATCAAGCTCGACGCGATGGAGAACCCGTTTTCGCTGCCGCCGCAGCTGCAGCGCGAACTCGGTGAGCGGCTGGGTCGTGTGGCGATCAACCGCTATCCGTCGCAATGCGTGGCCGATGTGGCCGCGCGGCTGGCGCAGTACATCGGGCTGCCTGCTGGCTGCAAGCTGATGGTCGGCAACGGCTCCGACGAGTTGATCGATCTGCTGTCGGTGGCCTGCAATGTGCCGGGCGCCGTGGTGCTGGCGCCGCTGCCCGGCTTCGTGATGTACGAGATGTCGGCACGCTTGCGCGGGCTGCGCTTCGTCGGCGTTTCGCTGACGGCGGATTTCCAGCTGGATGCTGAGGCCATGCTGGCCGCCATCGGGCAGCACCGGCCAGCCATCACCTACATCGCCTACCCCAACAACCCGACGGCCAACCTGTTCGACGACGCGGTGATCGAGCGCGTCGTGGCCGCCGTCGCCGCGCAGCAAGGCCTGGTGGTGTTCGACGAAGCCTATCAACCCTTCAGCAGCCGCAGCTGGCTACAGCGCATGCAGCAGCATGGGCACGTGCTGGTGCTGCGCACGCTGAGCAAGTTTGGCCTGGCTGGCGTGCGGCTGGGCTACCTGTGCGGCGCTGCGGCTTTGATCGCGCAGATCGACAAGGTGCGGCCGCCGTACAACGTCAGCGCACTCAACGCCGAAGCGGCGCTGTTTGCGCTGGAACATTCCGAGGAATACGCGCAACAGGCGGCGATCCTGATGGCAGAACGCACGCGGCTGCAGGCACAGCTGGCGCAGATGCCGGACGTGGCCGCCTATCCGAGTGAAGCCAACATGATCCTGGTGCGCGTGCCCGATTCGGCAGTGACTTTCGCGGCTATGAAAGCGCGCGGTGTGCTGGTCAAAAACGTGGCCGGCATGCACCCGCTGCTGCACAACTGCCTGCGCCTGACCGTGGGTACGCCGCAGGAAAACGACGCCTTGATGGCGGCCTTGAAAGCCAGTCTATGAACCGTACAGCCGACGTCCGCCGCAACACCAAAGAAACGCAAATCCACGTGCGCGTGGATCTGGACGGCAGCGGAAGCGCAACGCTGGCCACCGGCATCGGCTTTTTCGACCACATGCTGGATCAGATTGCACGCCACGGCCTGATCGATCTGCACATTGCCGCCCAGGGCGATCTGCACATCGACGGCCACCACACCGTCGAAGATGTCGGCATCACGCTCGGCCAAGCGGTGGCCCAGGCGGTGGGCGACAAAAAAGGCATCACCCGCTACGGCCACAGCTACGTGCCGCTGGACGAAGCGCTGACGCGTGTGGTGGTCGACTTCTCCGGCCGGCCCGGGTTGCACATGGACGTGCCGTTCAAGGCCGGCATGGTCGGCGGCTTCGACACGCAGTTGACTTACGAGTTCTTCCAGGGCTTCAGCAACCACGCGCTGTGCACGCTGCACATCGACAACCTCAAAGGCGACAACGCACACCACCAGTGCGAGACGGTGTTCAAGGCCTTTGCCCGTGCGTTGCGCATGGCCCTCACGCCGGACCCGCGCTCGGCCGGCGTGATCCCGTCGACCAAAGGCACGCTGTAGCCGTGGCCACCATTGCCGTTGTCGACTACGGCATGGGCAACCTGCGCTCGGTGTCGCAGGCCGTGCAGCACGTTGCGGCCGGCAGTGGCCTGCAGGTGGTCGTCACGCAGCGGCCTGATCAGGTGATGGCCGCCGCGCGCGTCGTGCTGCCGGGGCAGGGCGCGATGCGCGACTGCATGGCCGAGCTGCAGGCATCGGGCCTGAAAGAAGCGGTGCTGCACGCCGCGACCTACAAGCCGCTGCTCGGCATCTGCGTCGGCATGCAGATGCTGCTGTCGCACAGTGAAGAGCAGGACACGCCGGGTCTCGGGTTGATCCCAGGCCGTGTCAGGCGCTTTCAGCTCGAAGGTCGTGTGCAGCCTGACGGCAGCCGCTACAAGGTGCCGCAGATGGGCTGGAACCGCGTCGCGCAGCAGCCGCACGCGCTGTGGCAGGGCATAGCCGACGGCGCCTGGTTCTACTTCGTGCACAGCTATTTCGCGGCGCCCGACGATGACGCGCACACCGCCGGCAGCACCGATTACGGCGGACGCTTTACCTGCGCCCTGGCGCGGGATAACATTTTCGCTACGCAGTTTCACCCCGAGAAAAGCGCCGATCAGGGCTTGGCCCTGTATCGCAACTTCCTGCAGTGGAAACCTTGACGGCCCGCTGCCACCTTACCTTCCATCACGCTCGACCGAGCCATGCTGCTGATACCGGCCATCGACCTCAAAGACGGCAAATGCGTCCGCCTGCAACAAGGCGACATGAGCGCGTCGACAACCTTTGGCGAAGACCCGGCTGCGATGGCGCGCCGCTGGCTGGACGCCGGTGCACGCCGCCTGCACCTCGTCGATTTGAATGGCGCTTTTGCCGGCCGGCCGATCAACGAGGTGGCCATCAAAGCCATCATGCGTGAGGTCGGCGACGAGATTCCGGTGCAGTTGGGCGGTGGCATCCGCGATCTGGACACCATCGAGCGGTATCTGGACGACGGCCTGAGCTACGTGATCATCGGCACCGCGGCGGTCAAGAGCCCGGGCTTTTTGAAGGACGCGTGCACGGCATTTGGCGGCCACATCATCGTCGGTTTGGATGCCAAGGACGGCAAGGTCGCAACAGACGGCTGGAGCAAGCTTACAGGGCACGAGGTCATCGACCTGGCGCGCAAGTTCGAGGACTACGGAGTCGAAGGTGTGGTCTACACCGACATCGGGCGCGACGGCATGTTGACCGGCATCAACATCGAAGCCACCGTGAAGCTGGCCCAGGCGTTGACGATGCCGGTGTTCGCCTCAGGCGGCTTGTCGAATCTGGCCGACATTGAGCGGCTGTGCGCCGTGCAATCCCAAGGCGTGGAAGGCGTGATCTGCGGCCGCAGCATCTACACCGGAGCCCTGGACTTTGCTGCGGCCCAGGCGCTTGCCGATCAACTGGCGCAGGCCGCCTGAGCGCGCCTGAGCGCGCTTGAGCGCGCTTGAGCGCGCTTGAGCCGCTCAGGCCGAATTGGCCGTCAGACAGTCGCTTGCCGGCGCCGCCTTGCCGCTGCACCGATGAAGGCCAGGCCGCCCAGCATCATTGCGTAGGTACTGGCCTCGGGCACCGGCGTCAGGAAACCGCGGATCTCGCCACCCGGCGCGTAGGTGCTGTGGATATTGAGGTAGGAGCGGCCTTGCGCCACGCCGCCCAGCAGCGCGTTCCAAGCCGCCAGCGGCGTGCCGCCATTGGCCGTGATGAAGCCCGGGTTGTAGCTGGAAGACAGCGTCATGTTGAAGGTCTGGTCGTAGCTGCCGAAAGTGGCATTGACCGGGAAGCCGGGGAAGCTCGGCGTGGTCGTTGCGACACCGGCAACGCCGGTCAGCGGCGTTGCAGTGCAGCAATGGATGTGCGCCACCGTCGTCAGACCGGTCAGGCCGCCGAACAGCGTCTGCAGGCGCATCGTGCCGGCACCGAGATCGAAGGTCACGATGGCCGTGCCGAAGCCGTTGCTGGCGACGGGTGGCGCCTCGGCGGCGCCGCTCAACGAGGCGGTGAAAACGCGCTGCTGCGCGACCGCCGGCAATGCAACAGCGCACAAGGCGGCCAGCGCCGCGCTGGACAGAGCAAGACTCAACTTCATGTCGGAACTCCTTTGGGTGAGTTAAACAGGCCAGACAATCGGACCTGTATCGATCGGTTCTACAAGGCGCTCAAGGCGCGAATGTGTCAGCGGCAAATCAGCCTCCCAAAGCAGTCCGTCAGAGATCAGGATTACCCGCACATGCTGGCCAAACGCATCATTCCCTGCCTGGACGTCACAGGCGGCCGTGTCGTCAAGGGCGTCAACTTCGTTGCACTGCGCGATGCCGGTGACCCGGTGGAAATTGCCGCTCGCTACAACGATCAAGGCGCCGACGAGCTGACCTTTCTGGACATCACCGCCACCAGCGACGGGCGCGATCTGTTGCTGCACATCGTGGAGGCCGTGGCCGCACAGGTCTTTATCCCGTTGACGGTCGGCGGCGGCGTGCGCACGGTGGCCGACGTGCGGCGGCTGCTCAACGCGGGGGCCGACAAGGTCAGCTTTAACTCCGCCGCGGTTGCAGACCCCGGCGTGATCCGCGCGGCCAGCAGCAAGTACGGCGCGCAGTGCATCGTCGTGGCCATCGACGCCAAGCGCCGTGCGGACGGCAACGGCTGGGACGTTTACACCCACGGCGGCCGCAACAACACCGGGCTGGATGCTGTCGACTGGGCCCGGCGCATGGCGGAGCACGGCGCCGGCGAAATTCTGCTCACCAGCATGGACCGCGACGGCACCAAGACCGGCTTCGATCTGCCGCTGACCCGGGCGGTCAGCGACGCCGTGCCGGTGCCGGTGATCGCCAGCGGCGGGGTCGGCACCCTGCAACACCTGGCCGACGGCATACGCCTGGGCGGCGCCGACGCGGTGCTGGCAGCCAGCATCTTTCATGACGGCGAGTACACGGTCGGCTAGGCCAAGGCGCTGATGGCTGCGCAAGGCATCGAGGTGCGGCAATGAGAGCGCCGCCGCAAGCCGATGGCCGCGACCCCAAGTCGACGCGCAAGGTCATCAAGCCGGCCACCGCCCACCGCGGCGAGGTGCGGCTGATCGGCGGTCTATGGAAGCGCACCAAACTGTCAGTGGCAGACCGCCCCGGCCTGCGGCCGACGCCGGACCGCGTGCGCGAGACGTTGTTTAACTGGCTGGGGCAAGACCTGAGTGGCTGGCGTGTGCTGGACGCTTTTGCCGGCACCGGCGCACTGGGGTTGGAGGCCGCCTCGCGCGGTGCTGTCGAGGTGCTGCTGCTGGAGCGCGACGCCGTGCTGGTGGACAGCCTGCTGGCCGTCAAGCAGCGCCTGAAGGCCGACGCGGTGTCGGTACTGCGCACTGACGCGCTGTCGTGGATCAGCCGTGCCGCGCCGGCGCGTTTTGAGCTGGTGCTGCTGGATCCGCCTTTCGACGCCGGCCTGGCGCCGGCTGCAGCGGCCGCGGCAGCGCGCCTGGTGGTGCCGGGCGGGTTTTTGTACGTCGAAGCGGGCGAGCCGCTGGCCCTGCCTCCACCCGAGCACCAACTGCATCGCAGCCTCAAGGCGGGTGCGGTGCATGCCCAGCTGTGGCAGCGTGGCGTCTGAAGCGCCTCAATAACCGCCGTTAAACTGGCTGCCAGCGGTTGTCGTTGGCCGCCCGACGCACCGGTTTGAAGGAGCACTGCCGTGACCTTGAAAGCACCGCTGACTGCCATCTATCCGGGCACCTTCGATCCGATGACGATGGGTCACGAGGACTTGATGCGCCGCGCGTCACGCTTGTTCGACCGGCTGATCCTGGCCGTTGCGGCCGGGCACCACAAGCGCACGATGTTCACGATTGCAGAGCGGCTGGACTTGGCGGTCGAAATCGCGTCGCCCTACAAGAACGTCGAGGTCATGGCCTTTCGCGGTCTGCTCAGCGACTTCGTTGCGCAGATCGGCGGCAAGGTCGTGGTGCGCGGCCTGCGCGCCGTCAGCGACTTCGAATACGAATTCCAGATGGCCGGTATGAACCGGCAGCTGATGCCCGAGGTCGAAACCGTCTTCATGACCCCCAGCGACCAATACCAGTTTGTCAGTGGTACCTTCGTGCGCGAGATCGCCAGCCTTGGTGGTGATGTGTCCAAGTTCGTCGCACCGTCGGTCTTGCGCCGGCTGCGTGACCGGGTGACGCAACCGGAAGGCGAGGACTGATGGCGCTGTGGATCACCGTATTCGTCCGTTGCCGGGGAGGTTGAAGCGTGGCGCTGTGGATCACCGACGAATGCATCAACTGCGATGTCTGCGAGCCCGAGTGCCCGAACGGGGCTATCGCGATGGGTGTGGAAATCTATGAGATCGACCCACACAAGTGCACCGAGTGCGTCGGCCACTTCGACGAGCCGCAATGTGTGCAGGTTTGCCCCGTGAGCTGCATTCCTGTCAGCCCTTTGTTTGTCGAGACCGAGGCGCAGCTTCTCGATAAGTACCGTCGCCTTCAAGCGGCTGCTGCTGTTGCAACCGGTGGCCCCGCTGCGGTGTTGCCAACTTCGTCTTCCAAACCGGCTTGACGGGTGTGGTCTCCACTGCGCCACGCGCGCCGCGGATGCCGGCTGCGGCCACCGGTGCCTCCGCGTGCCGCTCCAGGCGCTCTTGTCGCAGCCGTTGTGCCAGCGCCTGTTCGCGGCGCGCGGCTTCACGGGCTTCAGCCAGGTCGGTTGCGGGGCGGAAAGCGTTGACTTCGACGGCACGGCCGTCGCGGCAGGGCGCAGCGGCGTAGCTGCGGCCATCAGCACCGCATCGGTAGATTGTCTGCGCGTGCGCGGGGCTGGCAGACAGAAGCAGCGCGGTCAATGTGATCAGCACAGCAGCAATCATCTTCATGGCAGCTCTTCAGAGTCCGGTGGTTTGACCGTTGGCGGCGAGGTAACCGGCCGCGGCGGCTTGGGCCGTTGCGGACCGGCGTGGACTATCGCCAGTGCCTGATCCATCTTGCCGTCGAGCATCGCTTCGACGGCGTTGAGCGACTGTTCGCTGGCGCGGGCAATGGCGTCGCGGTGCTCCGCCGACGGTTTCTTCAGCACGTAGTTGACGACCTCGGCCTTGACGCCCGGATGGCCGATGCCTAGGCGAAGGCGCCAGAAGTCCAGCGTGCCGAGCATCGCGTGGATGTCCTTGAGGCCGTTGTGCCCGGCTGCGCTGCCGCCGAACTTGAGCTTGGCCTGGCCGGGCTGGATGTCCAACTCGTCGTGCACCACGAGGATTTGTGCTGGCTCGATCTTGAAGAACCGCGCCAGCGTCGCAACCGACACACCCGAGCGGTTCATGAAAGTCATCGGCTGCAGCAGCCACACCGGCCCGCCCAAGCGGTTGACCCGCGCAGCCAGCGCCTGGTAGCTGCGCTCAGGCACCAGGCGCGTGCCGAGTTGTGCTGCCAACGCGTCCAGCCACCAAAAGCCGGCGTTGTGCCGCGTGGCTTCGTAGTCAGGGCCGGGGTTTCCGAGGCCGACGAAGAGTCGAATCATGGTTTTAATTATGGGAAGCCCGGGGCGGCTGCGACACCCGCCGTCGTGGGGCTTTGCAGAGGGGGTGCGGCGCATCCCCCGGGGGGGTGAGGTTCAGTGCTGCCCCGCGTTGCGCTGGTTCGCGACGAGCCACGGCCCGCCCGGCGATACGCGCCTGGTGCAGCTCCTGTTGTCCGTGTGCCAGCCCGTGCGTGCGGAGCCGCCGGAATTAAAGGTCGCTCCGAAAAAAAACCGGCTGGGGTTGAGCCCAGCCGGTTGTTATGCAGGCCGTAACCGGCCGGCGATCACTTCTTGTTTTGCTTTTCGGTTTTCTTTGGCTTGGCCGCGTCCTTGCCCTTGACCACCACGACTGGCGCAACCACGACTTCTTCGACCTCTTCCTTGGGCATCGTAACGGCCACGATTACCGGATTCTGCGTGCCGTGTTTGACGACCTTGATGCCCTCGGGCAGCTGCAGATCGCTGGCGTGCAGGCTCTGGTTTTTGGTCAGGCCGCTCAATTCGATGGTCACGAACTCGGGCAGCTGCGAAGCCAGGCACTCGATTTCCAAATCCAGGCGAACGTGGCTAACCAGACACTTGTCAGTCTTCACCGCAGGCGAGTTCTCTTCGCCGCTGAAGTGCAGCGGCACTTTCTTGCGCACGCGGGTGGTCTCGTCGACGCGCTGAAAGTCGATGTGCATGACCATCGGCTTGTAAGCGTGCATCTGGAAGTCGCGCAGCAAAACCTTTTCGGGCTTGCCCGCCAAATCCATTTCCAGGATCGACGAGTGAAAGGCTTCCTTCTTCAGGGCGAAGAAAAGCGCGTTGTGATCGAGCTCGATCATTGCGGGCGTGCCGGCGCCGTAAACGATGCCCGGCACCTTGGCGGTGTTGCGCAGGCGGCGGCTCGCTCCGGTCCCCTGCAGCGTACGCTCGAAGGCTGTGAATTTCATGAAGGACTCCGATGTGGATAAGGCGCCCGCGACCAGACTGCCTCGGTAATGGCCCGAAGGGCCGCAAACAGGAAACGGTTCCAAAGGAACCCGCTCCCCGATTTAGAAATTATTGTTCTGCTCCGCAAACAGCGATGTCACTGACTCGCCGTCGCTGATGCGACGGATCGTTTCGGCAAACAAATAAGCCACCGACAACTGACGGATCTTGGTGCAGGCCTTGGCTGCGTCCGACAGCGGAATGGTGTTGGTGATGACGACCTCGTCGAGGTGCGAGTCGCGGATGCGCTCAACCGCCGGGCCTGAGAACACCGGGTGCGTGCAGTAGGCAAACACGCTGGTGGCGCCGCGCTCTTTCAGCACCTCGGCGGCTTTGACCAGCGTGCCTGCGGTGTCGATCATGTCATCCATGATGACGCAGGTGCGGCCTTCGATTTCACCGATCACGTGCATCACTTCGGACACGTTGGCTGCTGGGCGGCGCTTGTCGATGATGGCCAGATCACAACCCAGTTGTTTGGCCAACGCACGGGCGCGGACCACGCCGCCGACATCGGGCGAGATGACCACGAGGTTCTGGTGCTTCTTGGCTTTGACGTCCGACAGCAGCACGGGGCTGGCGTAGATGTTGTCCACCGGGATGTCGAAGAACCCCTGAATCTGGTCAGCGTGCAGGTCCATGGTCAGCAAGCGCTCGACGCCGACGGTTTCCAGCATGTTGGCCACAACCTTGGCGCTGATCGGCACGCGCATGCTGCGGGGGCGGCGGTCCTGCCGCGCATAACCAAAGTACGGGATCACGGCGGTGATGCGGCGCGCACTTGCGCGCTTGAGTGCGTCGACCATGAAAGCCAACTCCATCAGGTTTTCACTCGTCGGCGCGCAAGTCGGCTGCACCACGAAGACATCGCGCGCCCGCACGTTTTGGTGGATTTCGACCGTGACCTCGCCGTCGGAGAAACGGCCGACATCGGCAGCACCGAGCTCGATGCCCAGGTGCGACGCGATCTCCTGAGCCAGCACCGGGTTAGCGTTGCCGGTGAACAGCACGGTGTTGAACAGCACGGTGGTCTCTCCGCGATGCAACTTCACCGGCCGGGACGCGGCGGGCGTGAAGCAGCTGGTGATGCCGGGACGGCAGGCGGCTTGCGCCAGAGCGTCTGCAGGAAACCTTGGCAGGGGAGGAAGGACTCGAACCCTCGCATGTCGGAATCAAAATCCGATGCCTTGACCAACTTGGCGACTCCCCTACACAGGCGCTGGCTTGCGCCAACGCCCTAAAAATCGATGTCAGTCGGAAGCCCAGCCCGCCAGGGGATGGTCTTCCAGACCGCGGCACATCCGCCCCACCCAACCCGCCGGAAGTTCATCCACCGGGAATGCCGCCAAAGGTGGCTCGGCCGTACCGCTCTTGATGATGACTTCGGCACCGACCGCAGCACCGCTGAACAACCCGATCGGGGCCCCAATAGTTGCAAACACCGCGCTACCCGAACCGGTCATGCGGCTGTTGCCGAAACGTGCCCCAAGCCAGCCTACTGCCTGCGCCACCTCGGGCCACCGCTCTTCAGCCGCAAGTTGCAAGTCGTTTTTACCGAAATCTGCAGACCATTTCGCTGGATCCTGCGATCTCTCTTGCGCCAGCAGACCAATGCCCTGTTTGCCGTCTCCGCTCTCGCTAACTAAGCCCCCAAAAGAGCCCGTGACTATAACAGCAGCAGTATCGCGGACCAGCTTGGGATGTTCGAAGATATCCCGCGTGGCGATGTTCACGGGCGGCTTGATAACGGCATAGGTACATGGCACCACCCGCATCGGCGTCAGCCGTTCGCCGATGCCTTCGACCAACGCGTTGTGGCCACCAATAAAAAACGGCACATCGGCGCCCAATTGCAATCCGATCTTGGCTAGTTGTCCGCGCGGCCAGTCCAGCCCCCACAACCGGTTCAGCGCCAGCAGCACGGTGGCTGCATCGGAGCTTCCGCCGCCCAGACCCGCGCCCCAGGGCAGCTGCTTGTCGATGTGGATATCGGCGCCCCAATGCGTGCCGCTGGCCGCCTGCAATGCGCGCGCAGCACGCAGGCACAGGTCATCGGCCGGCAGGGTTGGCCCCAGATCGTGGCGCAGCAACCGGCCGTCGCTGCGGCGCTCGATGTGCAGCCGGTCGGCCCAGTCGATCAGCACAAAAACCGACTGCAGCAAGTGGTAGCCGTCGGCGCGGCGTCCGATCACGTGCAGGAAGCGGTTGAGCTTGGCCGGCGCCGGCAGGTCGTACAAGGCCTTCAGAGGCATGCGGATGACAGTGCGGGTTCAGGCCTCAGGCCGATCCAGCCGCACGCGCAGCTTCAGGGTCGGCGCGGCTTCGCGCGTGGCGCTGACCCAACCTTCGGCAAGACGGTTGGTCTCTACGACCCAACCCAGTTGTTCGAAGCCGGTGGCCTGTGCTCGATGTGCCGCGCCGCGCCAGGGCCGGCCGGCCAGCCAATCAGGCAGCGCAGCCAGCGGCAGCGTTTCGCCCAACGCCTGCCGCGACAGTGCATCGAGGTCGGCAAACTGGCGCTCGCCTTCGCTGGTGCGCAAGCTGGCCTGGCCTGGCGACCACTGTGCAGCGGCCACCTGCGTGCCCAGTGGCGAAGTCAGCCGCAATTCGCCGCTGTCGGCGCCGCCGCGCAGCTCAAAGACCACACTCAGGCTTTGGACGATGCGCTCAGACGTGGCTTCTACCCGCAGGCTCAGCCGGCCGCTGGTCCATGCTGCCTGGTCCGATGACGGCTGCGGCGCCGTGGCGCAGCCGGCCACCAAGAACAAGGCAGCCAGCGCTGCAAGCAGTGCGCCCGCAGTGCGGCGTGCAATCACAGGTCGACGCGCAACCGGGCCAGCGTCTCGCGCAAGACGTCGTTGGCTGCGTCGCGGCCCTTACTTTCGCGCCAGATGCGGCGAGCTTCGTCGCGTTGCCCCAGCGCCCACAACACCTCGCCCAGGTGGGCGCCAATTTCGGTATCGGGCCGCGCTGCATAGGCCTGCCGCAGCAGTCGGGCGGCTTCCTCCTTGTTGCCCAGGCGGTACTCGATCCAGCCCAGGCTGTCGGTGATGAAGGGGTCGCCGGGCGAGAGCTCCAGCGCGCGCTGCACCAGCGCGCGGGCTTCCGGCAGGCGCAGCTTGCGATCGGCCAGCGAGTAGCCCAAGGCGTTGTGCGCGTGCGCGTTGTCGGGGTTGATCGCAATTACGCGGCGCAGCAGCCGCTCCATTTCGTCCAGGCGATCCAGCTTTTCCGCCACCATGGCCTGCTCATACAGCAGGTCGGCGTCGTCGGCGAAACGGTTGGCGGCTTTGCCCAACACATCGAAGGCATCTTTCCAGCGCTTAACCTCGCGCAGCACGGCAGCTTCGGCCATCACTTTGGCGCGGGCATCGTCGGGGCTGCGTTCGGGCAGGTTGCGGATCAGCTCGCGCGCCTGTGTGATGCGGCCCTGCCGCGCCAGGATCGACGCGCGACGCGACTGCACATCCAGCGCGCGCTGCGGGTCTTCGATCTTGGCCAGCCAGGCCTCGGCGGCCTTGAAGTCGCCACGCTGCTCGGCCGACTGCGCCAGCATCAACCAGGCCTGAACCAGGCCTTGGTCCGGTCGGGTCTCGTCGGCCTCTTCGTTGTCCGAACTCGTATCGGAAGACGCTGCTGCCGACGCTGCTGTAGCCGGCGCTGTTGCAAGTGCTGTGGCTTCAGGGGTTTCGCGCTGCACAAGGTCGATGTAGCGCAGCAACGCCGCTTCGCCATCTTTGGGGTGCTTGAGTTCGAGATGCAGCGCGCCCAGCGTGAGGTAGGGCTGCGCTTGTGCCGGCTGTGCGCGAATGGCGGCTTCCAACTGGGCCACCGCGTCGGCATAACGCTGCGCGCCTGTGAGCACGCGCACGTAGTTCAGGCGCAGCGCGTTCTCGGCTTTCTCCTGCGCCAGATACTGCAGCACCAGCGCTTCGGCGGCCGGGCGCTCGCGCATCAGCTCCAGCGCCAACAGCGGCGGGCCGATGGCTGTAATGTCCAGGGCCATGGCTTCGTGGGCCAGCGCCAGCGCCCGGTCGGTGTCCTTGGCTGCAAGCCAGGCACGGCCCAGGGCTACACGGCTGGCGGTGCGGGTTTGTGGTGCATCGCGGTAGGGCTTGAGCACCTCGTCCATCAGCGACACGACGGTCTCTGCATCACCGGCGCGCTGCAGAAACCGGGGCAGGGCCGCAATCAGCCCGCCGCGGTCGGCGGCCGGCGTCTGCTCCAGCAACGAGCGAAGCGGCTCGGCCAGCTCACTTGCCCGGTTCAGTGCCATCAGGATCTGGAGCTGCAGGCGCAGCGCGTCCAGCGACTCGGGCCGCGCCAGGCGCCAGGCGCGCGATGCCGCCAGCGCCTGATCACCCGCGCGCGCTTGCAGCGCAACATCGGTGACACGGCGGAACAAGCCTTCGTCTTTGGTGCGGCGTGCTGCGTCCAGCAGCCATTCAAAAGCTGTGCCGGCGTCGCCTTGTGCAAGCGCCAATTCACCGATCAGCAGTTGGTAGAACAGCCGGTCGTCCATCACCGAATTCGACGGCACCGCAGCACTGTCGGGCGGTGCCTCGGCAACGGCACCAGGGGGCGAGGTGGGCGCAGTCGGCGCGGTGGGGGCCTGTGCCAAAACCATCGCCGGTGCGGCAATGAGGGCGGCCAGCGCGGCGCTGAACGGGGTGCGCCAGCAGCGGCGATCGGACATCTGGGCTCCCTCAAGACTGATTTTGATTCTCACATAATGGGTCGATGCCTGAATTGCCGGAGGTCGAGGTCACGCGCAGGGGCATCGCCGCGCCGCTGCTGGGCGCCCGGGTGCTGTCGGTGCGTTTGGGCAAGCCGCTGCGGTGGCCGCTGGGGCAACCCCTGCAGACGCTGGTTGGCCGCCGTATCGGCGAAATCACGCGCCGCGGCAAGTACCTGTGGCTGCCGTTGCAAGCGCCGGACGCGGTGGCTCGCGGTGATGGCGCGGGTTGCACGGATGGCGGCGGTTGCGCCAAGGGCGCCGGGGAGACCCGTGGCGGTGAGGACGCTGCGTACCGTGATGCCAGCGATGCCAGCGATGCCAGCGATGCCAGCAATGCCAGCGATGGCAGTAACCGCAGCAATGGCAGCAGTGGCAGCGATGGCAGTGACCGCACCGACGGCGGGCTGCTGCTGCACCTGGGAATGTCAGGTTCGCTGTCCTTGCAGCGGCAGCCGCAGCCACCAGGGCCGCACGACCACTTCGATCTGGCCACCGACTGCGGCACGCTGCGGCTGAACGACCCGCGCCGTTTTGGCGCCGTGGTCTGGTCGCCGTCGCTGCTGCACGCGCCCGCCGCCACGCTGCTTAAGCGACTGGGCGCAGAACCCTTCGATGCCGCGCTGACGCCGGTGCACTTCCATGCCGCGCTGCAGCAGCGCCGTGCGCCGATCAAGGCCGTGCTGCTGGCCGGTGATGTTGTTGTCGGCGCCGGCAACATTTACGCCTGTGAAGCTTTGTTCCTGGCCGGCGTCCACCCGGCCCTGCGCGCCGACCGCATCAGCCGCCCGCGCGCTGCACGGCTGCTGGCGGCGTTGCGCCAGACGCTGTCGCGTGCGCTGGAGTTGGGCGGCTCGACGCTGCGCGACTTCAGCGATGTGCACGGCACCAGCGGCGCCTTTCAGTCGGAAGCAGCGGTCTATGGCCGCGCCGGCCTGCCGTGCACCCGCTGCGGCGGGTTGTTGAAGCGGCAGGTGCAGGCGCAGCGGTCGACCTATTTCTGCGTGGTCTGCCAGCGCCGCTGAGAGCGGGCGCGACGAACAAGACACGCTGGCGCGACAAGCGATCCGGGCCGGCAATGCGCCCGATACGCGCAGGTGCGAATGCCGCTGCGGTGCTTTGTCAGCGTCGGTAACGCGCCGGTCGGCTGTGAATTCCGCACCGTGTCGCCGCCGGGGTGCTGCACTAGCATGCACCGGCGGTCGACCGCTCCTACAAAAATGCACAGCTCCATCGCCGACAGCCTGGACGCGCTGGCCTCCTGGCGCGCCGAACTGGATCAACACGTCGTCCGACTCGGGCGTTCGCTCGCCGAGCAGGACTTGATGGACAGCGCCGACGCCACGCTGCTCAGCGGCCTGCGCGAACGGCTGGCCTCCGACAAGCTGGTGCTGGCTTTCGTGGCTGAGTTCTCGCGCGGCAAATCCGAGCTGATCAACGCGATCTTCTTTGCCGACGCCGGCCGCCGTGTGCTGCCGGCCACACCCGGCCGCACCACGATGTGCCCGGTCGAGTTGCGCTACGAATCCGCCATGCCGGCGCGGCTGTCGCTGCTGCCGATCGAAACCCGCCTGCGCGGTTTGTCGTTAGCCGAGCTGCGATTGCGCGACGAGCCTTGGCACCACGTGGCGCTGGACCCGAAAAACACGCTGTCGCTGGTGCAGGCGCTGTCGGCCGTCACGCGCACACAACGTGTCGACCAGGAGCGCGCCGTCGCGCTGGGCTTCTGGGATGACGAAAAACCCGACGACAACCCGCCGTTGGCTGGCGACGGCAGCGTCGAGGTGCCGGCCTGGCGCCACGCCGTCATCAACTACCCCCACCCGCTGCTGCAGCGCGGGCTGGTGGTCATCGACACACCGGGCCTCAACGCCATCGGTGCCGAACCCGAGCTGACGCTCGGCCTGCTGCCGTCGGCCCACGCGGTGGTCTTCGTGCTCGGTGCCGACACCGGCGTCACGCGCTCGGACCTGGCCATCTGGCGCGAGCACCTGGGCCAGACCAGCCTGGAGCGCTTTGTCGTGCTCAACAAGATCGACACGCTGAGCGACCCGCTGCTGTCGCCGGCCGAGGTGCAGGCGCAGATCACACGGCAGCAGCGCGTGGCGGCCGAAACGCTGGGCGTGCCGGTGGAGCGTGTGTTTGCGCTGTCTGCCCGCGACGCGTTGGCCGCGCGGGTCGACCTGGATCCCAAGCGCCTGGCCGCCAGCCGCCTGCCGCCGTTGGAAAAAGCGCTGGCTGCGCAACTGCTGCCGCGGCGGCAGGAGCTGCTGGTGCAGTCGGCCATCGGCGTCGTCGAGCAGTTGCGGCAATCGGCCGGCCGACGCCTGGCCGACCGCCGGCGCAGCCAGGCCGAGCAGTTGCTGGAGTTGCGCGGCCTGCGCGGCAAAAGCGGCGCCAAGAC
The DNA here is from genome assembly GCA_026785885.1 of Rubrivivax sp. Classification (GTDB taxonomy): domain Bacteria; phylum Pseudomonadota; class Gammaproteobacteria; order Burkholderiales; family Burkholderiaceae_C; genus Rubrivivax. Next base: position 5,396 of record JAJAZC010000043.1, on the reverse strand, counting down.
GCGCGTCATGATCGAGCGAGTGGATGCAGAGCTGGCCGATTTCGAGCGCTGCACCACCAAGCTCGGCGCTTTGCGCGTGGTGCAGGGCCGCATCCTTAAATCGGTGCTGGCGGTGCTGTCGGCCGAAGCGCTGCGCCGCGAGATGACGGCGATGCAGGCCGCGATGAGCGCGCGCCCGTTCAACCTGGGTGGCCGCTCTGCTTTCGATACGCTGATGGCGCGCGTGCGCGGTGCGCTGGCCAAGGCGCAGAGCCAGTCCGAAGAAATGCAGCAGATGCTGGAGGGCAGCTTTCGCCAGCTCAACACGGAGTTCGGCTTTGCTTTCGCGCTGAGCCCGATTCCGGGCTTAGCGCCGTATGCCGACGAGTTAAACCGCATCGAGCACAGCTACAGCCGCTACCTGGGCCTGGGGCAGGCGCTGCGCATGGCCGCGCCGGGCTTTGCCGAGCAATTCCGGCGCATGCTGTTGAGCAAGCTGCGTGTGGTGTTCGAAAACGCTGCCGGGGAGATCGAGCTGTGGAGCAAGTCAGCGCAGGGCCAGACCGAGGCGCAGTTGCGTGAACGCCGCCGCAACTTCACGCGCCGGCGTGAGGCGCTGCAACGGGTACAGGTGGCCGCCGGTGAGCTGGAGCAGCGCATTGCCGAAGTTCAGGCCCACGACGAACATCTGGCCGCGCTGCTGGCGCGCTTGAACGCCGTGGCCGACGACACCGTGGCCAGCGCCCGCCGCCTGGGCCGCGCGCCGACCGTGCAGCGCCTGGCTTTGCAGATCGAGGCGCAGCAGGACGCGGCTTGAGCCGCCGCGCCGCTGCCGCACCGGCAGCCCCAACGCCGCAGAGGCCGCTCAGCGCAGCACCGGCCCAGCCAGCATCGGCGCACCTGGCCGCCAAGGTCATCCGCTGGCAGCGTGTGCACGGCCGCCACGGCCTGCCTTGGCAGGGCACGCGCGACCCCTACGCCGTCTGGCTGTCCGAGGTGATGCTGCAGCAGACGCAGGTCAGCACCGTGCTGGGCTACTACACGCGCTTTTTGCAGCGATTTCCCGATGTGGCGGCGCTGGCCGCTGCGCCGCGTGACGAGGTGCTGGCGCTGTGGAGCGGCCTGGGCTACTACAGCCGCGCGCGCAACCTGCATGCTTGTGCACAGGCCGTCGTGGCACAGCACGGTGGGCAATTTCCGCGCAGCGCGCTGGCCTTGGCCCTGCTGCCGGGCATCGGCCGCAGCACCGCGGCGGCGATTGCGGCTTTTTGCTTCGGCGAGCGTGTGGCAATCCTGGATGCCAACGTCAAACGGGTACTGAGCCGGGTGCTGGCTTTCGGCGGCGACGTGACGCGTGCTGCAGCGACCGAAGCGCTGTGGGCACAGGCTCAGGCGCTGTTGCCGGTGCGCGGCATGGCCGTCTACACGCAGGGGCTGATGGACCTTGGTGCGACCGTCTGCACCGCGCGCAAACCGACGTGCCTGCTGTGCCCATTGGCTGGCGACTGCCAGGCGCTCGCGCAGGGCAAGCCGGAGAGCTACCCGGTCAAGGGCAAGAAGGCGCGCCGCTCGCAGCGCGAACACGCGCTGTTGTGGCTGCAGCACAGCGGCCGCGTCTGGCTGGTGCAGCGGCCCGACAAAGGCGTCTGGGCCGGGCTGTGGACACTGCCGGAATACAGCGGCCGCCCGCTGCTCGAAGACACCGTGGCGCGCTGGCCGGGGCAGGGCCGCTGGCAGCCGACCATCCACCATGCGCTGACCCACTTCGACTGGACGCTGCACGTGCTGCACTGGGCTTTGCCGCGAGCTGCAGCCGAGCCGGCCGCGCTTCCCGCGGGCCGCTGGTTCACGCTGGATGAGGCTTTGTCCGCAGGACTGCCGGCGCCGATTCGAAAACTGCTGGCGGCCTGAGCAAGCCGGCGCGTGCAACCTCAGCCGAACACGACCTTTTTGTCCCGCAGGTAGCCGTCGACCAGACTCAGCCGGATCATCGGGTCGCTCAGCTCCATCAGCTTCTGGCGTGCCGGCAGCGAGATGGGCAGCAGCTCGCACCAGCGGTTGGCGACCCACCCCGCGTCGTCCAGCCGGTACGGTGCAGCAAAGGGCTCGGCTTCACGCTCCTTGAGCTTGCGGATGGCGTCGGCCAGCGCGGTGACGGTTTGCAGCATCGCCGGGCCGGGCACGCGCAACGGATCGGGCGGCAGTGTCTGGACAGATGCCACCCACAGGCCGCCCGCGCGCTGCTGCGGCGGTGCGCTGATGCGAAAGCGCTGCCCGGCGGTGCAGCGCAGCGACAGGATGCTGGCCTGCTCCGCATCGACCTCGTCGATGTGGGCCAACGTACCCACCGCTTCGAGCGCCACCGGTTGCGCCGTGCGGCCGGCCTCTGAGCCTTGCTGCAGGCAGATCACGCCGAAGGGCTGCCGCGTGCGCAGACATTCGCTGACCATATCGAGGTAACGCGCCTCGAATACTTTGAGGCCCAGCACGGCGTCCGGAAACAGCACCATGCGCAGCGGAAACAGCGGCAGTGGGTCGGGCATCGGCACCGCGCTCATGTCCGGGCGTCCAGTTCGCGGTGGCGCACCAGCGTTGCATAGCGGCCTTCGAAGTGGCGCGCCAACCATTCGACGGCGTAGACCGAGCGGTGCTGGCCGCCGGTGCAGCCGATGGCCACCGTGAGGTAGCTGCGCTGGTCGCTTTGAAAAGCCGGCAACCAGCGGGTCAGGAAGGCTTGGATCTGGGTCAGCATTTCAACCGCCTCGGGCTGCGCTTCGAGGTAGGCCGCCACCGGGGCGTCGCGCCCGGTCAGCGGCCGCAGCTCGCGGATGTAGTAGGGGTTGGGCAGGACGCGCATGTCGAAGACGTAGTCCGCATCCAGCGGCACGCCGTGCTTGAAGGCGAAGCTTTCGAACACCAGCGTCAACGCCGCGTCGCGTGCGCCCACCAGGGAGCGCACCCAGCTGCGCAGCAGCGCCGGGCGCAGCTGGCTGGTGTCGATGACGGTGGAGACTTCACGCAGGTCAGCCAGCAGTGCGCGCTCGAGCTCGATGGCCTCGATCAGCGCGCGCGCGTTGTCGCTTTCCTTGGGCGCGGTCAAAGGGTGCGGCCGGCGGGTCTCTGAGAAGCGGCGCACCAGCGCATCGGTGCTGGCGTCCAGAAAGATCGCGTGCACCCGCATGCCCTCGGCGCGCAGCTGGTGGATCAGCGGCACCAGCGCGGGCAGTGACGTTGCCGTGCGCACGTCGACCGCAGCAGCCACGCTGCGCGTGAAGCGCTCGTGCTCCAGCCGGATGAAGTCACGCAGCAGCTCCGGCGGCAGGTTGTCGACACAGAAGTAGCCGGCGTCTTCCAGCGCATGCAGCGCCACCGACTTGCCCGAGCCGGAAATGCCGGTGACCAGGATCACCTCGTCACGCTGCTGGCGAGCCGTCGCTTCGATCACTTGCTGGCCTTCATCGGACTGCCTTCGTTGCCGTGCCCAGCAGCGTTTGTGCATGCGCCATGCCCGACAGCGTTTCACCGCCCAGCATGCGCGCCAGTTCAGCCACCCGCGCTTCGCCGTCCACCGGCTCGATGGCAGACAGCGTCTGCCGGCCCTGCAGTGCCTTGCGCACGACGAAGTGCCCGTCGGCACAAGCGGCCACCTGCGCCAGATGTGTCACCGCCAGCACTTGCGCACTGCGGCCCAGCTGCTTCATCAAGCGGCCGACGCTGTCAGCCACGGTGCCGCCGACACCGGCGTCGATCTCGTCGAAGATCAGGGTCGGCACTGCCGCGGTGGCTGTGTTGTCGGCTTGGCTGCCGGCCGGACTGCCGGCCTGGGTGCCGGTCGGACTGACAGCCCGGCCGACGGCTCGACTGACAGCCGCATTGCCGGCCTTCGCGGTGGTGACCGCAATGGCCAGCGCCAGCCGCGACAGCTCACCGCCCGAGGCCACCTTGGCCAGCGCACGCGGGGTGCTGCCGGCATGCCCAGCGACGCGGAATTCGATTGCATCCAAGCCGTGCGCGGCCGGCTCATCCAGCGCCACCACGGCTACCTCGAAGCGGCCACCAGCCATGCCGAGCTGCTGCATGGCTTGTGTGACAGCAGCGGCCAGCGCCGGTGCGGCCTTGCGGCGCAGACGCGACAGGCGTTCTGCCTCGTGGCGGTAGACGCGCTCGGCGTTGACCGCTTCGCGCTCCAGCGCGTCCAAGTCGGCCGCGGCATCCAGCTGCGCCAACTCTGCGCGCCAGCCGGCCAGCAACGCCGGCAACTCGGCCGGTGTGCGCCGGTAGCGGCGCGCCAGCGCCACCCAGCCGGCGATGCGGCTGTCCAGCTCAGCCAGGCGCGCGGGGTCGGGCTCGCGGTGGTTCAGGTAGCCGGCCAGCGTGTGCGCTGCATCGTCGATCTGCGCCTGCGCTGCGCGCAACTGCTCGGTTAGGGCGCCAAGTGCTGCGTCGTGGCGCTGCACCGCGTCCAGCGCATGGATTGCGCGGTGGCACAAGGCGGTCGCACTCGGCTCCTCTTCGCTCAGCGCGTCGAGTGCAGCGCGCGCGCCATCGAGCAGCGCCTGCCCGTGCGCCTGGCGCTGGTGCTCGGCGTTCAGCGGCTCCCACTCGTCGCTGCCGGGCGCCAGCTTGTCCAGCTCACCAATCTGCCAGGCCAGCCGCTCGCGCTCACGCTCCAGCGTGTCGCGCTGGCCGTGGGCCTGCGCCAGCCGCGCCAGCACCGCGCGCCAGGTCTGCCAGATAGCTGTCAGCGCCAGAGTGTCGGCACCAGCCTGGATGTCCAGCAGCGAGCGCACGGCGGCCGGACGCGTCAGGCTCTGCCAGGCGTGCTGGCCGTGGATGTCCACCAGGTGTTCGGCCGCTTCGCGCAGCTGCGCCACGGTGGCCGGGCTGCCGTTGATCCAAGCCCGGCTCTTGCCTTGCGCGTCGACCGTGCGGCGCAGCAGCAGCGTGTCATCGGCAGCAAAACCGGCGTCGTCCAGCCATGCTTTCAGCGACGGCGGCGTGTCGAATTCCGCGCTGACCTCGGCCCGCGCTGCGCCCTCGCGCACCAGCGCAACGTCGGCGCGGTTGCCCAAGGCCAGCTGCAGCGCATCGACCAGGATCGACTTGCCCGCGCCGGTTTCGCCGGTCAGCACCGTAAAGCCGGCGCTGAGATCGATCTCGAGCTGGGCGACGATGACCACGTCGCGCAAGACCAGGCGCTTCAGCACGCTCGAACCCGCGACCAAGGCCTTGCGCGGCACCGGCGTTGCCGGGCTGCTGCGCGAGCCGCCAGCCAGACGCTGGCGGCCTTCGTGCCGTGCCCGCCCGCCCCGGGGGGCGGGGGGGCGCGGGCCCGCCCCCCCCCCGGGCGCCCCCCCGCCGCGGGCGGGGGGGAGGATGGGCCCCCCGGCCCGGGGGGGGGGGGGGGGGGGGCGGGC
>JAJAZC010000042.1 GCA_026785885.1 Rubrivivax sp. | reverse complement strand
TTAACCTGGATCCGTGACCAAGCTGGCTGAGAGCAACCGTCAGCAGCCATTGCTCGCGTAATTCAGGGCGCATTTGGTACCCCCATTGAGCAAATGCTCGGCACGACCCGCGAGGTCCGCTCGTTTGGTGGTTCGAATGTCGATGCGCCGTCGGTTTGACAAGTCCGTGACCACGCCGCGACGTTCGCCGATTGCGATTTTTCCGGATCCGTGACTTCGGTTCGGGGGGTGTGCTGGCTACGTTGCGCCGGCAAGCGCCAGATGCATTTGCCCAAAGACTTTCGCTGCTCTGTCGCTGGCTCCCAATCCCAGGATCAGCTTGCGCCCGGTCTCGATCAACCGGCCTGCACGGTAAATCAACTCCTGCATCACGGTTTTGATGCGCCGGCGCTTGGCGCTGTGTCGCACCGGGGCGTCTGGCCCCAGCAGGCCGCGCTGGCCCATCAGACGCAAGATATTCATCGCCAGCGCCGCCAGGTGGCACACCAAGGTGTTGGTCTCGAACTTGCCCGAGGGCAGCCTGGTGAGGTCCAGGTCGGTCTTGAACTCCGCGTGAAACTGCTCGTGCGTGCCGTGGTCGGCGTACAGATCGATGACCTGCTGCGCACTCACGCTGCGTGGCAGCGTCGTCGTCCAGCCATCGAGTTCGATCTCCGGGATGATCAGGTGCTGGCCAGCGGCGCTGATAGTGCGCTCCACCAGGCGCAGTACGCGACGCACGGGACGCTGGATGCCGTTGACCACGACCAGCTGCTCCCACAGCGCCACGCGCTTGCCCGCACGGGAATGCGTCCACGTCACGGCACCGGCACCGGCACCGGCACCGGGGCCGGTGCGGGTGCCATTGCCAGTGCCAGTGCCAGTGCCAGTGCCAGTGCCAATGATCTGGCCGGCATCAAGCTGCGCGGCCATCTCATCGCGGTCCGTGCTGCGCGGGTTCCACTTGATCAAGAAGTCCACCTGCACGCTTGTCTGCCGCTGCCCAGGTTGGTTCATCGACTCGACACAGGCCATCAGAGCGGCCGAGTCGAACCCCGAATCCAGGCGCGCCAGCAGCGGCGCCTTCGGCCCCGCCGCACTCAGCCGCTGGGCCATCGGGATCACGCGCTTCAAGTTGTCTTCGGTGTCCTTGGCCGAATGCTGCGTGCCTGGGCGCAGCGACAACTCCAGCGGCCAGCCGTACGCCCCGATGTACGACGCCAGCGGGCAGAACCCGTCCACGCCGGCGTAGGTGCGCCCCACGCCCTCCTTGGCCGTACCGCCGTTGTCCATGGCGAAGGTGTCGATGTCCACGGCCAGCCAGCCGCAGGGCAATACGCCGTAGTCAGGCCGGTGGCTCTTCAGCAGCGTCTCGATCATCTGCGGCACGTGCGCGCCGAGCGCGCCGGCCTGCGCGTCCATGCGCTGGCGCAGCGTCGGGCTGGACGGCAGCAGCTCGATGCCCAGTGCGTGCTTGTAGAACTTGTCGCCCCGATGGTTCTCGATAGCGTCAAAGTCGCTCTTGCCTTGCACGAGCAGTCCGAGGTAGCTGCGAAGGATGTCGCTGTTGGCTACGCCTGCGCGCACCGGCAGCGTCTTGTCGAGCAGTTTGAGTACCGGCTCGAAGCACTTGAAATGGTCCCCCACCAGCGCCAATCCGGCCACAGGGGTGAGGTCGTACTTGAGTTGCCTAACTTCGATCTTGCCCATGCCCAATTGTCTTGGCATCGGCTCCGAAATTCAATTGCTGACTTCACCCGCAGAGTGTTCGTTTACCAAAGTGAGGTCACGGATTCAGGTGATCGTTGCTTCGCGTCGTGCTCACGCAGCAGTTGAGGCCTTTCCCACAACTTCCGCCGCGACGCCGCTTGCCGCCAGCTCGTCCAGCGAAACGAAAGCCGTGTTGGGCATCTGCCCGCGCAACAAGCGGCTCGTCGCCCGCCGAATGTCCGGCGCAAGCAGCAGCACCGCGCGGCCGCGGTCCGCTGCCGCTAGCAGCGCGGATTGCACGGACTTCGCGAGCGCCTCGATTGCATCCGGCGCCATGCCGAGCACCGGCCCGTCGGGTTTGGTGACCAGCGCGGCCCGCAAGCGGTTCTCCAGCTCCGGCTCCAGCGCAACCACGGGCAGCTTGGCGTCCCCCGGCCGCAGCAAACGCGCGACGATGCCGCGCGCCAGTGCCAGCCGCGCGCCTTCGTAGATGGCGTGGGTGTCAGCCGCGCTGACGCCGTTGGTAACCAGGCTCTGCAGCAGGCCGGCAAAGTCCGTCAGCGGCACCCGCTCACGGGCCAGCGCTGCCATCAAATCGGCAATGCGAGGCAGCGGAATGACGGCTTGCACCTCGCGCACCAGGTCCGGGAAGCGCCATTCAATTTCGCGTACCAGCTGGCGCACTTCCTGCACACCCAGTGCACTGGCCGGGTTCTTCTGGATCACGGCCATTACGGTGCGCGCGACCACGCGGGCCGGTGACAGGACCTCCAGGCCAGCGGCGGCAGCACGATCGGCTTCGGCGGCCGGCAGCCAGCGCGCCGGCTGCAACAACTCGGGCGCCGGCACATCCAGCGGGTTGAAGCCGCCCTGGCTCATGGCAGCGGCTGGGCCGATGGCCAGCACCGCCGCCGGTGGTACGGTCAGCGTCAAGTCCACCAAGTCCTGCACCGACAGCGCAAAGGCCTGCTCGGGTAGCGCCGCGGTCGTCTGCAATGCGATGCCGGGGAACGGAATGCCGTAATCCTCACGCAGGCGGCTGCGCTCGGTGCTAAGCGCACTGTCCAGCTCCACGGCCCCGATGCGCTCGGCCAGCGTGTCGCTGATATCCAGACGGAATGCCGATGGCGGCCGCCCGGCGGCACGTGCGGCTTGCAGCAGTGCCGGCTGTTGCTCGCCTTCACGCGCCCCGGCGGGTACCTCGATGGCGGACTGCTGACGCGCCTGCGCCTTGGCACCGCGCTTGAGCAGAAACGCCAGCAGGGCTGCAGAGCCGCCCAGCACCACGAACACCAGCGCCGGGAAGCCGGGCACGAAGGCAAACAGCAGCATCACTGCGGCTGCCAGCATCAGCGCCTGCGGCTGCGCGCCGAGTTGGCGGCTGATCTGCTCGCCCAGGTGCGCGCTGTTGTCGGACTCGGTGCGGGTGATGGCCACACCCGCGGCGATGGACAGGAACAGCGCCGGGATCTGCGTCACCAGCCCGTCGCCGATGGACAGAATTGAGAATTTCTGGACTGCGGCACCAAAGCCCAGGTCCATCACCAGCGTGCCGATCGCGATGCCGCCCAACAGGTTGACCAGCACGATCACGATGCCGGCAATGGCGTCGCCTTTGACGAATTTCATCGCGCCGTCCATGGCGCCGTAGAACTGGCTTTCCTTGAGCAGATCGCTCCGCCGCTGCACCGCCTCGGCCTGCGTGATGACGCCGGCGCGTACGTCGGCGTCGATGCTCATTTGCTTGCCGGGCAATGCGTCGAGCGTGAAGCGCGCGCCGACCTCGGCGACCCGTTCTGCGCCCTTGGCGATGACGATGAACTGCACGATCGTGATGATCAAAAAGACCACGATGCCGACCACCAGGCTGCCGCCCACGACCAGCCGGCCGAAGGCCGTGATGATGTCGCCGGCATGGCCGTTCAACAAGATCTGCCGTGTCGTCGCGACGTTGAGCGAGATGCGAAACAGCGTCGTGATCAACAGCACCGTCGGGAAAGTGCTGAAGGCCAGCGGGCTCGGGATGAACAGCGCCACCAGCAGGATCAGCACACCGATGGCGATGTTGAGCGCCACCAGCGCGTCCAGCGACCAAGCCGGCAACGGCAGCGCCATCATCACGATGACCGCCACCACCAGGCCGGCCAGCAGCACATCGGTATGGCGGGCCAAGCCGGTGGTTGCGGCGGGCAGGGTTGCGGCTTTGGCCATGGCGGAGGCTCGTGGTGCGCGGGCCATGCCGCATTGCAGTCACTATGGCGATAACCGCTTTACGGCTTCTTGCCGCAGCTTTGCAAAGCGCGCCGCCTTTTCAGCTGGATCTGACTGCGGACGTCGCTGCACCCCGGAGCCGTGTAGCAGGTACCGTTTGCCGTTCAGCGCATGAACACCATTAAAGCCTCGGCCGTGTCTTCGGCCACCGGCGCGCCGCTTTCGGCGACGCCGAACAAACGGTTTACCAGCATGTCGTCGCCGACTTCGCGCAACTTGCGCTCACGCGCCAGCGCCAGCGCGCGGGCCGCAAAGGCGCCGCGGCCGCGCAGGATGTACAGCGGCAGTCGGTGAGCTTTGGGCAGGTGGGTCAACACGACGATGCGGCCGTCGGTGTGGTGCAGAACCAGCCGGGCCAGCCGCATGTAGCCCAGCTGAACTTCGGGCGGCGGCTCCTGGTTCACGCGATTGCGTTCGGCCTTTTGCATCCCATCACCCTCGTCGTCACGCAATTCGCGCTTGACCTCGGATATGGACATACGGTTGTCGCGCAGGTGCTGCCAGTGGTGGTAGCCCAAATCGGCAGCGCCGAGGAAGACGAAGAATGCGCCGCACCAGAGCAGCATGTGCATCAGCGACGACCGTGCCACCACCAGTGCCGCGCCGACATCGCCATGAATCACCCGGATAGCGTCGGGCAAGGCCTGGATGAACACCAACCACACGGCAATGCCGATGACGATCAGCTTGCAGGAGATCTGCGCAAACTGCACCGCTGTTTTGATCGAGAAGAGCAGCTTGAGGTTGTCCGCTGGATTCAGCTTTTCCATCTTCGGCAGCATCGGGTCGATGCTGAACACCGCGCCGGTCTGTAGAAAAAGCGTGGCCGTGTGCACCACGCTGGCCACGACCACTGGCCCCGCCGACAGTTGCGCCACCGTCAGCAGCGCCTGCAACACCAGCGTCTTGACACCCGCTGCATCCAGCGTCGGCAGCAGCCGCTCGATCGCCAGGAACAGATCGGCCAACTCGCGGGCGCTGTAGGGAATCAGCGCCATCACGCACAACAGGGCGGCCAACATGCTGAGTGAGCTGGACAGGTCCTCGCTCTTGGGCACCTGGCCCTTCTTGCGCGCGTCTTCCAGCCGCTTGGCACTCGGCTCTTCGGTCTTTTCTTCGGAGCTGTCGCCGGACATCGCAACGCCTCAGCGGATAAACATCCGCAGCGTGGCCGTCAGATCCAAAAGCGCGATCACGCTGCGCTCGATGATCATCGGCATGGCCGCGGCCAAGACCGCGATGCCGACGATGGACTTCAGCGACAGCGACAGCATGAACACGTTGAACTGCGGCGCGGCACGGTTGAGCATGCCGGCGCCGGCGTCCACCACGAACAGCACCAGCACCACCGGCCCGGCCAGCAACAGCGCCAGCGAGAACAGGCGCGAGCTCTCGCGGATGAGCACCAGCGGCAGCTGCGTCTGCAGCGCCGGCAGCGCCTGACCCATGGGCCACACCTCGTAGCTGAGGTACAGCGTGTCCACCAGCAGCAGCACGATGCCGGCTTGCATCAGCACTGCAAACAACACGTGCTCGATGAGCTTGGCGGTGACGGAGATGGTGTTGCCGTGCGCCGCGTCGATGTTCTGCGTGAAGGTCAGGCCGGTCTGGTGATCGATGATTTCGCCCACCGCCAACAGGCCTGCGCACAAGGCACCGTAGCCCAGGCCGACGACGATGCCGATGGCCGCTTCACGCAAGAACAGCATCAGTATCGGCAGGGCGGAGAAGTCGGTCGGCAGCCAGGCCGGCTGGTATTGCCCGTCCAGCCCGAGCTGCGCCATCTGTCCGGCCACCACCGGCACGGTGGCGGCCAGTGCCAGCGCCACCCGCACGGGGCCGGTGACCAACGCGCTGCTGAGCACCGGCAGCATGATCATGGCCGCCAGCGTGCGGATGCTGGCTCCCGTGAGCCACAGCAGCAGCGTGGTCGCGTCCCCCGGGCCCAACATGGCCCAGGTGCCGGGGTCGGCCCATGCGCCGAGGTCGGCCGTGTCGGCCGGGTTCATCGCACCTCGACGATGGCGGTGAACAGGCGCTCGGCAAACTGTGAGCTGAGCACTCCCAGCCAGGGCGCCAGGATGATCATCAAGCCGTAGACCACCAGCAGCTTGACAGCCAGCATCGTGGTCTGGTCCTGCAGCTGCGTCAGCGCTTGCAACACGCTGAACAGGATGCCGATCAGCGCCGCACTGCCCACCAGTGGGGCCGACATCAACAGCACCAGACGCAGCGCGTCGGCGGTCATGTTGCCGAGCACGTCGGGCGTCATGCCGAATTTCTGTTCATTGGTAGGTCAACACCAGCGCGTGCGTAAGGCGCGACCAGCCGTCGACCATCACGAAAAGCAGTAGCTTCAGCGGCAACGAGATCATGGTCGGCGACATCATCTGCATGCCCAGGGCCATCAGGACGTTGGCCACGACCAGGTCGATGACGATCAGCGGCAGCGCGATCAGCACGCCGATCAGGAATGCCGCAGTCAGCTCCGACACCACAAACGCCGGTACCAGCACGACGAAGTCCTTGGGGCCGATGCCCTGTGCCACCTTCTCACCCATCAGGCGGCGCGCGCCGTCCATGAAAAACGCGCGCTCGTTAGCCCTGGCATGGCGGTCGAGGAAATTGCGCATCGGCTCCTTGGCGTGGCCGACCATGTCCGGCACCGTCAGGCGCGCCACGGCACGCGGGTTCTGCGGCTCGGCGTCCATGGAGGCCATGATCTGCTGGCCCACCGGGTACATCACGTACCAGGTCAGAACCAGCGCCAGGCCGTTGGTGACCATGGCCGGCGGCACCTGCTGCAGGCCCATGGCGCTTTTGAGCAGCGCCAGCACGACGACGATCTTGGTGTAGCAGGTCAACATCACGAGCAGGATGGGCAGCACCCCGATCACGAACAGGAGCGGCACGATGACCGCTGGGTCTGGCATGGCAAACATCGGGCCCCCTGTTCCTGTAGTTGTCGTGGCGGTCGGGTCAGTCAGGCAAGCCGCGCCTCAAAGATGCGGAAGGCGGCTCGTGTCGGTAACCACCACCACCAGCTCGTCACCCAGCGCCGCCAGCTCACCGCGCGCCACCCAGCGGCCGTTAACGAGCACGCGCACTGGTTGCTCCTGCAGCCGCACGCCCAGCCGAAGCGTCTGGCCAGCGCGCAGGCGGCCCAGTTCGCTAACTTTCATCGTCAACGAGCCGAGCTCGAAGCTCACGTCGCATTCGATGTCGTCGGCCAGATCACCGGTGGGGTTGTCGGTTCGGTTGTCGGTGTCGTCGTCGGCATTGCGGTGTTCGGCACTGGTGTTCACAAAGTGCTCCAGGGTCAAGGTGTCGCCGGCGATGCGGGCGCTGATCAGCGGGCGGCGGCCGGCACACAGCGTCACGTTGAGGTGCTCTTGGTGGCGGTACGGTGCGGGGGTGATGCGCAAGGCGTCGCCGCTACGCAGCGCGCGCAACTCCGCCAGGCGCAGCCGGGCCGTGCCCACGCGCAGCGAGAAGCGCAGCGGAATATCCTGCATGCGGCGCGTGGCGGCCGGCAGGGCCCGCTCGGTATCCATCTGTTGCCACACCGCGGCGGTGGTGCGCACCCAGCCGCGCAAGGCCGGCGTGGAAGGCTCTTCGAAGATGGCGAAGCCGAGCGTGATCTCCTGCAGTGCGACGCTGGTGTCGATGGCCAGCGGGTGGCGCAGGAATTCACCGCCTTGCAGCGGCACACCGAGCAAGCGCTCCAGCAGCGACAGAACCGGGCTGAGCGCGTTTTCCACCAGCAAGGCGCAGGTCTCGGCGGGGATGAAGGCTTCGAAGCCTTCCAACCGCGGCTCCAGGTGCGACAGGTGGTCGGCGGCCAAGGCCAGCGTGGTGGCGCCGCGCCCAGCCGGCGCGTCTGGCAGCGCCTGGGCCGCCACGCTGCAGCGCAGCTCACCCACGGTGGCCAGCGGGCCCACGTCCTGCCACACCAGCGTGCGGCCCTGCGGCAACACCAGCGGTGGCTTGCTGTAGAGCCGGTTGCGCAGCGCAACCACGGTGCCATTCAGCCGCGGCAGCGCAGCAAACAACCGCGCGCGGGATGCGCGCACCGGTGCTGCTTCGTTGCGGGTGGGTGAGTCGACGGCTGACATGGGCTCGGGCTTCAGGCTGCGCCTGCACTGGTTGCCGGCAACGCGCTGCGAAAACGCGCGGCCAGTTCGTCGTCCATGTCTTGCTCGGCACGGTGTTGCTGAACCTGCTCGGCCTGCTGCTGTTGCTGCGCCCAGGCTTCGCTGCGCATCAGCGCGCGCTCGCAGGCTTGCAGGGCCTGGCGCTGCAGTTGCAGCGCTGCATTGGCTTGCTGGGCCTGGTTGTCGGCCAGCGTCAGCTGCTCTTGCGCGCGCGAAACCAGCGCGTCGCAAGAGGGCAGGGCGGCCAGCCGCAGGCTGCCGCCAGCTGCAGGGCCTCGGCCGCTCAACAGGTCGGCACGCAGGCCGCGCGCGCTGTGCAGGGCGGCGCGCGCCGAAGACTGCGCGTCCTCAGCCGCAGCGCAGCGATCCTGCAGGCGGCGCAATTCGGAGGCGGCCGTGTCGCGGCGCGCGACGCGGATCTGCTGCAGCACTGGCGGCATGCGGCTGGCTTTGCCGGTGCTGCCGCTCATACCACGACCTGCGCACTGCGCGCTTCGCTGTGAGCGCTTGGGAGCGGCCCGGCGCCACTCATGGCACCACCGCGCTCAAAGCCGCTACGGCTTGGTCGAAGCCGGTGCTGTCGTGTCGGCCCTGCTGCAAGAAAGTGTCGATAGCGGCGCGTCGGTCAACGGCCTGGTCGGCCAGCGCATCCGTGCCACGCTTGAATTCGCCAATGCGGATCAGCACCTCGACCTCTTCGAACTTGGCCAGCAGCTCGCGCACCCGGCGTGCATTGCGCAAGTGGGGCTCGGCGGCCAACCGGTCGAACAAACGGCTCGCGCTTTGCAGGACATCGACCGCTGGGAAGTGGCCTTTGGCCGACAGCTTGCGTGACAACACGATGTGGCCGTCCAGCAGCGATCGCACCTCCTCAGAAATGGGATCGGCGCCGTCGTCGGTTTCTTCCAGCACCGTGTAGAACGCGGTGATCGAGCCGTGGCTCAGGTTGCCCGCGCGCTCGAACAGTTGCGGCAACAACGCAAACACCGAAGGCGGAAAGCCGCGCCGCGTCGGCGGTTCACCGGCGGCCAGGCCGATTTCGCGCGCTGCGCGGGCCAGCCGCGTCACCGAGTCGAGCAGCAGCAGCACGCGCTTGCCGCTGGAGGCAAATTCTTCGGCGTAGGTCGTGGCCACGAACGCGGCTTTGAGGCGCTCGGTGGCCGGCCGGTCGGACGTGGCCACCACCAGCACGGCGCGCTGGCGGGCCTCGGCGTCCAGTGCTTCGTCGATGAAGTCGATGACCTCGCGCCCGCGCTCGCCCACCAGCGCCACCACGACCACGTCGACCGCCGCGTGGCGGCACAACATCGACAACAGCGTGCTCTTGCCGCAGCCGGCCGGCGCAAAGATGCCGGTGCGCTGGCCGACACCACAAGTCAGCAGCGCGTCGACCACCGACACACCGGCAGGCAGAACCTCGTTGATCGGGCGGCGGCGCATCGGTGATGGGGCCGGCGAACGCACCGCGCGGTGGCGCGCCCGCAGCGGCAGCGGCGGGCCTTCATCCAGGAAATGCTCGCCCATACCGTCGATGACACGGCCGAGCAGGAAGTCACCCACCGCCACCGTGTGGTGCTGGCCGGTCGGGATTACCTGTGTGTTGCTGGACAGGCCGCTCAACGGACCCAGCGGGCTCATCACGATCATGTCGCCATCGAAGCCGATGACCTCGGCCTTGATGCCCTGCTGCGACGATCCGTCCACAAGGCGGCACATCTCGCCCACGTCGGCGCGCACGCCGCTGGCACGCAGCACGGTGCCGGAGGCCTGGCGCAACTTGCCGCGCTGCACGGTGGCCAGATCGGCACGGCCGGTGGCGTCGGCTAGCGCCTGCTCGAACATCGCCAGCAGGCGGTTGGCCCGAGGCGCGGCAGGCGTCGGCTCCGGCGCCTCCGCGACATCAGCAGCGTGCGCAGCCAGCGCAACAGGCGATTCGTCGACCACAGTATTTCCTACAGCGGCAGCTCGGCCGCAGCCCGCTGCACGGCCTTGCCGATGATGTCGCTCACGCCGGCCAGCGTGAGCTCCAGGCTGGCGTCGACGAAACCGACCTGTGTCTCCAGCACCAGTGTGTCGGGCGCGCAAGCCTCGTCGCTCAACACCGTAAGCCAGCTCAAATCGACGCCACTGGTCTGCGCCTGCTCTGCCAGCAGCTTGTGCACGGCGCCGGTCTGCGTGGGGCAGACGTGCAGCTTGCTGGCGCCGCCGGGGGCGCCGGCACGGATCAACTGCAGCACGCGGCGGCGGAAGACCTCATCGGGCCCGAAGTCGGCCAGGATGCTGCGCACGCAATGCTCCACCAGCGCGGCCAGCCGGTCGCTCAGCAGCTCGCGCAGGCGGCGCTCGACTTCCAACGTCGACAGCACCGACAGCATCCCGTCGCTGCGGCCCCGCTCGTAGCCCTGCATGTGGGCTTCGGCGTGCTTGTCGGCGGCACTGGCTTCAGCCGCCTGTGTGATGGCCGTGGCTGCAGCCTGTGCGGCACCCAGCAGGTCCTCACAGCTCTTCAGTTGCCGGAACACACCGCGCTCGATGCGCGCGCTGGACAGCAGCAGGCGATCGGCATCGACCAGATGCAACACCCCGAGGCTCATCGGCTGGCCTGTTTCGGAACTTGCGCCTGAGCCAGCGGCCGGGTGGGCGGCTCTGGTGTGGCGGCTTCCAGCGTAGCCGCGTCGTTCTGCGCCGCCGCGATGACCTGCTGCGCTTCGTCACGGCGCTTGCCGTCCAGCGTCAGCGGGCTGATGACGCCGCTGGCAAAGCGCAGCGTAAAGCGTTCACGTGCGCCGGTGCTGCGGTCGTCCAGCAGCGCGGCCATGCCCGACAGGCCCAGCCGCACGGCGGTGTGCACGTCAAGCACGGTTTGGCCCCAAGCGGCCGGGCTGTGCGGGGCGGAGCCAGTGGATGCGCTGTTGTTCGTAGGGGCGAAGGGCAGCGCGCGCAGCAACAGCGCGTGCTGCAGCGCGCTGCGCCGGCCTTCGGCACCCAGCACCAGCGTCTGCTGGCCTACTTCCATGCGTTCCAGGCGGGTGCGTACCCAGCCGCCGAGCATCGCGGTACCAAGCTCACGCGCCAGACGCGTCACGGTGTCGTGCGAAGCCAGCAACCAGTCGTGCGCACCGACGTCGCGCAGGTGGCGATGGCGCAGGCCGTAGCGGTCGAGCAGCGCCGTGGAGATGCGTTGCAGCACACGCAGGCTGGTGGCCTCACGCGGCTGCAGCACCTCGTTCCAGCGGCCGAGCCAGTCGGCGTGCGCATAGGCCGCTGGCAACCAGTTGAAGGCCATCATGTGGCGGCCGGCGTCGATAGGCGGCAGCTGGGCCGCCAAGGCCCCGTGGTTCGGCATCCCGCTCATGGACGCGGCGCAACGCCCGGCTCATTACTGCTGCGCGGCGCGCCAGTCCTTTTGTCGCCGCGCTGTTTGCGCAACAGTCGCCCGCGCAGGTTGTCCAAACCGACAGTGGTCTTGTCGCGCCAATTGAGCACGAAGTAGGTCACCAGCAAGACGCCGAGCAGCAGGCCCAGGATGCCCCAGAAGATCGGCGGTACCGCGCGGGAGATAGCCGGCTTGTCGAGCAGCGGCGACTGTTTCTCCGACTCGAACATCAGCACGCGTACGTCGTCGTAGGACAGCCCCTCGATGCCAGACGCCACCAGTGCACGCACCATGGCTTCGCGGGTGGCGATCTCTGCGCCGGGGCGAAATTTGATCAACACCGATGCGGATGAGGCCACCTTCTTGGGGTTTAGCGGGTCGTGCGGCGGAATCACCGGGTGTACACGGGCCGACAACACGCCGTCGATGCCGCTGAGCGAACGTTCCATTTCCTGGGACATGGCGTAGATCAGGCGCGCACGCTCTTCGGTGGGCGTGGACACCAGCGACTCTTTCTTGAAGACGCGCCCCAAGCCCTCGAACTGTTGCGGCGGCAGGTTGCGACGCCGCAGCACCTGCGTCGAACGCGAGAACTCGTCCTCGGGCACGGTGACCTTCCATTGCGCGCCGGTCACGTGCACCTTGTCGGCTGCAATGCCTTCACCGCGCAGTGCGGCCACGACCTGGTTGGCCGCAGGTTCGTCCAGGTCGCCCAGCAATTGCTGCGAGCAGGCGCTCAGCAGCGTCAGCGCCAGCGCCAAAGCCAGCCCGTGCAGCGCTCGTAATGGGCGCAGCGGCTCCGGTCGGCGCGGCGGCTTCACGTCAGCCTTGTTTGGTGACGATGCTGTTCAGCGCATCGGCCAGCTTGGTGGCCGCCTTGGCGAACACGTTGGCCAGCGAAGTGCGCGCCGAAAGGATCATCGTATCGACCAGCAACTCGCCCTGGCTGATCGTTGAGCCGGGTTGACTCATCGCGCTGACCTTGGCAATCAGCTTCTCGGTTTGCGGGCCCGTGAAGCCGTCCTGGAAGCCGTCGCGGATGGCGTTATCCAAAGCACCCAGGTGCAAAGGAGCCAGGGCCGGGTTCTGTGCTGCCGACAGCGGGGCGCGCAGGTAAGCGCCGCCGACGTTCGAATTTGTTGCCGGTTGCAGCATGACTGATTCCAGATCGATGCGGCTGGCGCGCGAGCCAAAGCGCTCGGCCTGCATGCCGGGCATCAGCCCGCTGAGCTTGCCGCTGCTGGCACTGACCGCTTGCACGGCGTTGACGGTTTCGACGGCCATGTCGACCTCCGGTTGGGTAACTGTTGCGGCTGGTGGGCGGTGCCCGGCTCGGTGACGGTGGAAGGTGCTGCGCCGCGGTGCCGGGCACCGCCACGCAGCACTGGGGCCCGACTTAAGCTGACTCGAGGGCTTTGTACGTCTCGCGCTCTTTCGATGAGGCCGACTGGACCGCGGCGATGTTGGCGCTGGCGGTGATGACGCGGGTCAAGATTGCGCCGGCGTCGATACCACCGCCATTGGACAGCTGCTGGACCGCATCATTCAGAGCATCCGATTGCAGCGTCAGGGCATTGCCCATCGTGGCGCTAGACACACTTAGATTAGCCATGTTCAATTCCTTGCGCGCGGTTGAGTGGAGCCCCCGGCAACGCCCCGCGCGGCGATGCGGAAGTTTCGGAGATCGTGAGGAAAAGAGACTTGCGACCCTTTACCCGTGCTCTCAATTGCAGTCTGAGCAGACTTCCTTTGCGGACTATTTACGGCGATTTTCTGGCGCACTCTTAGGTGCTGGCGCGGCCGGGGCAAGAGCCACGGCGGTGCTGCGAGCGGTGCCGCTGAAGCCTTTTGGCCTGTCCTTCGATTGCGCAGTGCGTTCCGTGTGCGGCGGGGCGCGCAGCGACACCGCACGCTCCACACCGCTGCCGCGCAGCGTCAGCATGCGGTCTTCGTTGATGTCTTTGATCACGCTGCCGTCGGGCAAAGTGCCGCCGTGGAAATAGCGGATGCCGTCGTCCAGCACGACCGAAGGCAGCTCGCCCATGCGCAGCTCACGCACGATGTAGGTATTGCGGCCCAGTGCGACATCGAGGTTGTTGACCAACAGGTCGCCGGGCCTGTCGCTGGACCGCAGGTACTTCACGACCACCGGTGCGCCGTCAGCGCCTTGCATGTCGCTCAAAGCCAGGTCCAGCCCTGCCAATGCGGGCACCTCTTGCAGGGCCGCGCGCGCTTGCTTGTCGTGGCGGCGCACGTCGTCACTGGACACCGTTGCCGTAAAGCGGCCTTTGGTGTCGTAGCGCAGCTTGTCGGGCGGTACCTGCTCCAGGTGGCGGCCAACTTCGCGCGCCAGGTCGTCCACCGGCACCAGGCGCAACTCGGCATCGGTCTCGGCTTTTTTCAGTGCTGCGGCCAGCTCGGCAATTTGCGCTTTGCTCGCTACGTAGCCTTGCACCAGCACCTTGCCCGGCGCTTCGGGAAAGGGGGTGAGCGAGACCTCTTTGCCAAAAGGCAATGCGGCGATCATCTGCTTGTCGGCTTGCAGCTTGCGCTCGGCAGCTTCGGCGTTGGGCTTGTCATCCTTCAGCAGTAACGTGATGTAGGCGCCGGCACTGGCCATCACCATGCAGCTGATGCCGATGCCGGCGGCCAGCTTCAGCGTGTGCCACTTGCGGCGGGCATCGGCGCGCGACGGCAGCAGCGCCACGGCAGGCATCAGGCCGTCGGCCTCGGGCCGCAGCAGGTTGAACGGGGGCTTGACGGTGGACCAGTCGAAGGCCGGGTCGCGGCTCACGCCGAAAGCCACGCGACCGAGCGTGATGACGGCGCCCGGCGTCAGGTTGTGGGTTTGCTGCAGCGCGACGTGGGTCTCACCGACCCACAAGTCGCCCGCCACTGCCAGCACGGTCCAGCTGTCGTCGCTGGTCCGCACGAGGCAGGCATGCGGATCGGCATAGCCGGTGTCCAGCACGACATCGCATTCGCGCTCCAGGTTGCCCACGAGCACCCGCTCGCCGCGCAGGTGCGACTGGACCCCGGTGTGCAGGCCCGACAGCACATGCAACAGGGGGCGCTGCAAGGCGGGCGCGGCGGCCGCTGTGACCGGTGCGACCGGCGCGACAGTCGCGCCAGGCGGCGCCGGCGGCACCGGCGATGGGAGCGGAGTCGACGCGGCCACGCCGCTGCTCACGGCGTGGCGAGCGCGATGTCCGCTGCGCCCTGCAGGGACGCCGTCGGCAACACACCCGGCATCACGATACGCGGCGTCAGCATGAAGATGCGTTCGACGCGACGCGTGCTGTTGCCGCGTTGGCCAAACAGCCAACCCAGGATCGGCACGTTGGACAGGCCCGGCACGCCGCTGCGGTCGTTGCTGGATTCTTCGATCGTGTAGCCGCCGATCAACAGGCTCTGGCCGTCGCCGACGATGGCCTGCGTGGCAATGGCGTTGCGGCTGACGATCGGGATCTGGTCGACACGGCCGCCGTTGTTGGTGTTGCCGTCTTCGATGCGCACGATCATCTTGATGCGCTTGCCTTGCGCGTCCTCGATCAAGGTCGGCGTAACGCGCATCGTCAAACCCAGCGTCACGTTAAACAGGTCGACCTGCTGGTTGCCGGCCACACGCACAAAGAACTCGTTGGTGCTCTGCAGTACCGCTTCATTGTTGTCGATGGTCAACACGCGTGGTTTGGACGAAGTGCGTGCGTCACCGGACTCGGTCAGCGCGTTCAGGCGTGCCAGAAAGTAGGTGCGGCTGGCACCGAACAGCAGCGTGCCGACGAAGCCCGAGCCTGCAGAAACCAGCGGGTTGGTGGGCAGCAGGTCGCTGGCATCGTTGGTTGGCGAGTTGCCTCTGCCGGCCAGGCCGTTGGGTGACGAAGTGACGTCGAAGCGCTTGCCGTGCGAGCGCCAGTCGATCCCCAACTGCTCTGACTTGCCGTCGGTGATGTCGATTACCGTGGCTTCGATCTCGATCAAAGGCGTTTCGATGTCCAGGCTCTCGATCAGCCTTGCGTACAGCGCCATGCGCTCCGGCACGTCGCGCACGATGACGGCGTTCAGGCGCGGCTCGGCACGCACCACGGCCTGGCGGTCGTTGCCGTCGCGCGCGGCGCGGGGTGCGCTGGAGTCCGGCGACGCATCTGGCGCCAAGCCTGCGCCGGCGCGTGGCGGCACCGGGCCATAGGGCGAGAGCAAGCTGCCCGTGGTGGCCCCGGCAGCGCCTGCGGTGCCGCCGTTACGGTTGAACTGCGGCTCGGGAAAATCACCGCCATTGGCGCGCGCCCCGTTGCCCGCGGCGATCAGCCCCTTGCCACGCAGGCCAGGCTCGTTGCGCGCCCGGTTGCGGCTGGTGGGCGAAGGCTCCGCCCGCATGTCGTTGACGATGTCGTTGAGGATGCGTGCCACCCCCGGCACCAGCGTGTCGACACCGCCGATGCTGACGGTGGTGTCGGCCGCTCGGGCGTGCTTGAGCCGAAACAGTCGCACGTCGGTGCTGAGCTTGGGCCGCGTAGGCGCCATGGCTACGCGGTCAGCGACGCTGGACACCAGCTCCACGAAACGCGGCGGGCCGGAGATCAGCAACTGCCCGTCGATGCCGGAGCTGCGCAGCGGGTAGCGCGCGTCGCTCAGGCGAAACTGCCGCAGGGCCCGCTCCAGCCGCGGCAGGTCGGCAGCGTCGACTTCCAGCAGGCGTGTTTCGAGCTCCGCCAGGCTGCACACTTCGAGCGTCACGCCGTCGTAGAACCAGGCCAGGCCGTAGGTCTCGGCCATCTCTTTGAAGACTTTGCCGGCCTGCCCTTTAAAGCGGCCGTTGACCCGCCCGGTGGCCACCGCCGGGCTCATCACGGTGGGGATGCCTTGCAGGGTCAACAACCGCGTCAAGAAGACATTGAGCGGCTCGTTGGTGGCGTTGAGGTCGAAATTACCGCGCCAAGGCAGGTCTTGTGCAGCGACGGGTGTCGGCGCCGCCACCGCCAGACTCAAAGCCCTCAGCAACACCCCCCCGGGGGGCTGCCCCCCGCCCGCCCAACCCCCCAGGGGGTACAACGCCATCGGTCTCTCCAAGGGCCCACTGGGGGCGGT
>JAJAZC010000041.1 GCA_026785885.1 Rubrivivax sp. | reverse complement strand
GTGCGTCGGTGAAGCGGGATATCTCGTCGGTCGGGGCCAATGGGTCGCTGTCCGGCGATGGGTCCACAGCCCCCACGTCGCCGCCCCCGCGACCCCCGGACCCCAAATGACCACGCCGCAAGTTTCAGCCACTGCCAAGGATGTGCGCACCCATCTGCGCAACATCGCCATCATTGCCCACGTCGACCACGGCAAGACCACGCTGGTCGACATGCTGCTGCGCCAGAGCGGCACCTTCCGTGACAACGAGAAGATCGCCGAACGTGTGATGGACAGCAACGACATCGAGCGCGAGCGCGGCATCACCATCCTGGCCAAGAACTGCGCCGTGACGTGGAAGGACACCCACGTCAACATCGTCGATACGCCGGGACACGCCGACTTCGGCGGTGAGGTCGAGCGTGCGCTGTCGATGGTCGACGGCGTCGTGTTGTTGATCGACGCGCAGGAAGGCCCGATGCCGCAAACGCGCTTCGTCACGCGCAAGGCGCTGGCGCTGGGCCTCAAGCCCATCGTCGTCGTCAACAAGGTCGACAAGCCGGGCTCGCGGCCAGACTACGTCATCAACGCCGCCTTCGAGCTCTTCGACAAGCTCGGCGCCACCGAAGAGCAGCTCGACTTTCCGGTTGTTTACGCTTCGGGCCTCAACGGCTGGGCATCGCTGACCGAAGGAGAAGAAGGCGTGCCTTGGGCGTCCGACATGAGCGCGTTGTTCGACACCGTGTTGCGCCATGTACCGGCCCACCAGGGCGACCCCAATGCGCCGCTGCAGCTGCAGATCTCGTCGCTTGACTACAGCACCTTCGTCGGCCGCATCGGCGTCGGCCGCGTCACTGCCGGCACCATCCGCCCGATGCAGGACGTGCTGGTGTGCTCCGGCACGCCGGAGGAAGGCGGCAAGAGCTGGAAAGGCCGCGTCAACCAGGTGCTGACCTTCGAGGGTCTGGCGCGCATTCAATCGACCGAGGCCGGCCCGGGCGACATCGTGCTGGTCAACGGCATCGAGGACATTGGCATCGGCGTCACTTTGACCGACCCGGCCAACCCGATGCCGCTGCCGATGCTGCACGTCGACGAGCCGACACTGACGATGAACTTCTGCGTCAACAACAGCCCGCTGGCAGGCCGCGAAGGCAAGTACGTCACCAGCCGCCAGATCTGGGACCGGCTGCAAAAAGAGCTGCAGAGCAACGTCGCGCTGCGCGTCAAGGAGTCCGATGAGGACGGCATCTTCGAGGTCTCCGGCCGCGGTGAGTTGCACCTGACCATCCTGCTGGAGAACATGCGCCGTGAGGGCTACGAGCTGGCCGTCAGCAAGCCGCGCGTGGTCTTCCATGAGGTCAACGGCGAACGCCATGAACCGATCGAGATGGTCACTGCCGACATCGAGGACCAGCACCAGGGTGCCGTGATGCAAGCTCTGGGCGAGCGCCGCGGCGACCTTGTCAACATGGAAACCGACGGCCGCGGCCGCGTGCGGCTGGAGTACCGCATCCCGGCGCGTGGCTTGATCGGCTTCAGCAACGAGTTCATGAACCTGACACGCGGCACCGGCCTCATCAGCAACATCTTCGATGGCTACGAGGCCTACAAAGGTGAGATCGCCGGCCGCAAGAACGGCGTGCTGATCAGCATGGACGCCGGTGAGATCTTCACCTACGCGTTGGGCAAGCTGGACGACCGCGGCCGCATGTTCGTCAAGCCCGGCGACCCGGTCTACGAAGGCATGATCGTCGGCATCCACAGCCGCGACAACGACCTGGTGGTCAACGCCACACGTACCAAGCAGCTGACCAACTTCCGCGTCAGCGGCAAGGAAGACGCGATCAAGGTCACCTCTCCGATCGACGTGACGCTGGAGTACGCGGTCGAGTTTATCGACGATGACGAGTTGGTCGAAATAACGCCCAAGAGCATCCGCGTGCGCAAGCGCCACTTGTCCGAGCACGATCGCAAGCGGGCATCCCGGGAAGGATGACCACCCGCGAAGCGCCTTCCGCGCGGCCCTCTGAGCAAAGCGCCGCCAAAGGCCCTGCGCAGCTGGTTTCGTGGCCTCGGCTGGGGCGATGAACACTGCACCGATGACGCACCGCCGCGCGGTGTGGATGATGGTCGCCGCGGCGCTGATGTGGAGCATTGCGGGTGTCGTCTCGCGCTTCCTCGAAGGTGCTGCGCGCTTCGAGCTGACCTTCTGGCGCAGCGCCTTCACCGCGCTGGCGCTCATCGTGCTGTTGGGCGTGATGCGCGGGCCGGCGCCGCTGTGGCGGTCGCTGAGCCGCGGTGGTCGGGCGCTGTGGTTGTCGGGCGCTTGCTGGGCCGTGATGTTCACGGCCTTCATGGTGGCGCTGACGCTGACGACGGTGGCCAACGTGCTGGTCACATTGGCCATCGGCCCGCTGTTCACCGCGTTGACCGCACGCGCGACACTCGGCCACCGCCTGGCGCCCCGCACCTGGGCCGCCATCGCGCTGGCCGGTGCCGGCATCTCCTGGATGTACGGCCACGAGGTCAGCGCCGACGATCCGCGCCATCTCACCGGCATGCTGGTCGCGCTGTGCGTGCCGGTGGCAGCAGCCGTCAACTGGACGCTGCTGCAGCACGTCAAAAGCCGCGTCAGCGGCGGTACGGACATGCTGCCTGCGGTGCTGATTGGCGCGTTGCTGTCGGCCGCTGCCACGCTGCCGTTGGCACTGCCGTTTGCCGCCACACCGCGTGATGTATCGCTGCTGGCGCTTTTGGGCGTGGTACAGCTGGCCATCCCTTGCCTGATGGCGGTGGCCGTGGCGCGTGTGCTGTCGGGGCCGGAGATTTCACTGCTGGCGCTGCTGGAAGTGATCTTCGGCGTCGCCTGGGCCTGGCTGGGCGCCGGTGAAGCGCCCAGCAGCGCGGTCATCGGCGGTGGTCTGGTGGTGCTGCTGGCGCTGGCCGGCAGCGAAGCGCTGGCGCTGCGCGAACGGGCGGGATGAGCTGAGCAGGGGGCCGGCCAAGCTGGTCGGCAGCTTGACGCCAACGCCGGGGCGAGCTCGCGGGTCAGCCGCCTAGGGTGAGCCCCGGGCCGGCTCTGCAGACCTGCCCCTAGTCCACTGAATCATTGAAATGGGCGGTGAAGGACGCGCAAGACGGGATGCGATGCAAGGCGCAAGGCACAGCGATGCCCATAGGCACCGCACGCATTCGCAACGCCGCAGCGCGCCCGTTTTGCGCGGACAGCACCGACCCAATTTCAGTGATTCAGTGGACTAGCCGGCATCGCCGAGCCCGGCAGTGCGCCGTTGGCGGAGTCCGCATGCGACAACTGCCCAGCCTGGACGCAACGTTTCTGTTTTTGGAAACACCGCAGATGCCGATGCACGTCGGCGCGCTGCATGTCTTCGAAATGCCGGCGGGCGCCAGGGGCCGCTTCGTCAACGCGCTGCGCGAGCACATGCGCACCCGCCTGCCAGTGGCGCCGGTGCTGCGCCGCCGGCTGTGGTGGATGCCGCTGAACCCGGCCAACCCGGCCTGGGTCGATGCCGAGCCCGATCTTGCGCAGCACATCGTCGAGATCAAGCTGGCCAAACCGCCGGCCTGCCCGAGCTGCAGGCTGCGGTGTCGCGATTGCACCCGGTGCTGCTGGATCGCAAAAGGCCGCTGTTGAAGTTCCACGTCTTCGAATGTCTGGCGCCGTCACCCGATGGACGCAAGCTTGCTGCGCTGGACACGCAGTTGCACCACGCGGCCGTCGACAGCCAGGCGGCGGTCACACTGGCCAACGCGATCCTCGACTTGTCGCCCGAACCGCGCGCCGTTGCGGCCGTGTCGTCGACCCGTCCGCGCACCTTCCGGCTGGGCATGGCCGAGATGTTGCGCGGTGTGCTCGGCAACCAGGCGCAGCAGGTCGCCCACATCGTGCGCCAGCTGCCCGGCACGGTGGGTACGTTGAGGATCTCGGCTTCAGGGCTTGTCAGTACCTCGTCGCTGGTTACCGGCAACAAGGGAAGCGGCAATGGGAGCCTGGCGCCGTGCACGCCGCTGAACGTGTCGGTCACCGAAGGCCGCGCCTTTGCCACCGCCACGCTGCCGCTCAATGACATCAAAGCGCTGGGCCGCGCGCACGATGCCAGCATCAACGACATGGTGCTGATGTTGTGCAGCACAGCATCAACGACATGGTGCTGATGTTGTGCAGCAGCGCGCTGCGCCTGTACTACGGCGACCGCGCCAAGCGCCGCACGTTGCCGCGCCAGAGCCTGCTAGCCGCGGTGCCGATCTCGCTGCGCGACAAGGGCAACATTAGCGCCGATTCGGCCAAAGGTAGCCATGCCAGCATGAGCCTGATCAGCCTGGGCACACACATCGGCTACGTCGGCCGGCGCCTGGCCCATGTCAAGACCGCCACCGCGTCGATGAAGACGACGATGGGCAGCCTCAAGAGCATCCTGCCCACGGGCTTTCCGTCGCCGGGCATGCCGTGGTTGATGGAGGCGGCCACCGTGTTGTACGGCAAAGCGCGTGTGGCCGACCGCCTGCCGCAGCTCGCCAACCTCGTCATCAGCAACCTGCCCGGCCCGCCGGTGCCGCTGTACATGGCCGGCGCCCGGATGATCACCAACTACCCGGCTTTGATAGTCGTGCACGGCCTGGCATTGAACATCACCGTGCAGAGCTACGACCGCAGCCTGGATTTCGGCCTCATGGCCGACGCTGCAGCCATGCCCGACGTGGCCGAACTGGCCCAGGCGCTGCACACCGCTTTCGACGAACTTCGCGCGCTGCCGCTGCCGCTGCCGCTGCCGCTGCCGCTGCCGCTGCCGCTGCAGAGTGCATCACAAGGCGATGTTGCGGCCGCCCTGAAGGCCGCCCCGGCCGCCGTGGCTGTCAAGGCAGCCGCCCCGGCACGCGTCCGCAAGCGGGTCTGGCGGCTGACGGCCGACACGCCGACGCGCCGACGCGACGACGCGCCGACGCGCCGACGACAGGCAATCGACAATCGGCCCATGAGTTTCCTGACACGCCGCCGCCGCCCCGCGCCAGCGCCCGCGCCTGCGACCGCGTCCGATGCCCAGGTGCGGGTCAGCGCCCCGGGCCCGCTGCGCTTGTTGATGGAAGCGCGCGCGCCCTTGGAATACGCCGCGATGCTGGCCGCCAGGCCGTGGCTCAACCGCCTGCCCGTCGGTGACGGCCACCCGGTGATCGTGTTCCCTGGCCTGGGCGCTGCAGACCTGACCACCGTGCCGCTGCGTCGCTTTCTGCGCCAGCGCGGCTACACGCCGTATGCGTGGCAGCAGGGCTTCAACTTCGGCCCGCGGCGCGGCGTGCTGGACCATTGCCGTGCGCTGTTCAAACAAATCGCGCAGCGCCACGGCGAAGCGGTGAGCCTGATTGGCTGGAGCCTGGGCGGCATTTACGCGCGCGAGTTGGCCAAGGAGCAGCCGGCCAACGCCCGCTGCGTCATCACGCTGGGCACGCCCTTCGTGGGCCAACCGCGCGCCACCAACGTGGAGTACCAGACCGAAGCCACGCTGCCGCCCGGGTGGGATCAGGCGGATTTGCGCGTGGCGCGGGCCTTCGGCGACACCTGGATTGGCGAGCGCCGGTCGGCGGTGCTGGTGGTGCCCTCGGTCGTTGCGCGCCGGGAGGGCAACGTGCTGATCAACCCACAGCACCCGGACATACGCCTGATCGTCGCCGGGCGCACCGAGTCAGTCATCTGGGACGCGCGGCTGTTCGGCCGGCACTGAAAGGCGCTGCGTGGCACAGAGCGAATTACCCAACCCCTGGCGCTTGTCCGTCGCACCCATGATGGACTGGACCGACCGCCATTGCCGCGTGCTGCACCGCCTGATCACGCAGCACACGCGGCTGTACACCGAGATGGTGACGACCGGCGCGCTGCTGCACGGCGACGTGCCGCGCCACCTGAACTTCAGCGCCGCCGAGCACCCGCTCGCGCTGCAACTGGGCGGCAGCGAGCCCGCCGACCTGGCGGCCTGTGCCAAGCTGGCGCAGCAGTGGGGCTACGACGAGGTCAACCTCAACTGCGGTTGCCCGAGCGAGCGTGTGCAGCGCGGCGCTTTTGGCGCCTGCCTGATGGCCGAGCCGGCGCTGGTAGCCGACTGCGTGGCGGCCATGCGCGACGCGACCACGTTGCCGGTGACGGTGAAACACCGCATCGGCATCGACCGCGGTGAGGACTACCGCTTCTTGCGCGACTTCGTCGGCACGGTGGCCGAACGGGGCGGCTGCAGCGTATTCATCGTGCACGCGCGCAATGCCTGGCTGCAGGGACTCAGCCCGAAGGAGAACCGCGAAGTCCCGCCGCTGCGGCATGACCTGGCCTGGCGGCTGAAGACCGACTTCGCGCAACTGACCATCGTCATCAACGGCGGCATCGACAGCGACGATGCGGTCGCCGCGCATCTGCAGCAGGCCGACGGCGTGATGGTCGGCCGGCGCGCTTATCACGAGCCGTTTGCGATGGCCGCGTGGGACGCCCGATTTTTCGGCGTACCCGCGCGTGAGCAGTCACGCGATGAAGTCGAAGCGCGCTACGTCGAGTACATGGCCGGCCTGGCTGCGCAGGGTGTGCCGTGGAGCCACGCATCGCGCCACCTGCTGGGCCTGCGCAATGGCCAGCCCGGCGCGCGCCGCTGGCGCCAGGTCTGGAGCGACCACCGGCTGAAGAACCAGCCGCCGCAGGCCGTGCACCGGCTGGCCATCGCTGCGCTGCACGGTGCAGGGACGGCCGCTACCAGCAGCATCGACCACATAACCAACGAAGTGAACGCATGACACAAGCCCTTTTGGCCATCATCGGCGGCAGCGGCCTTTACGACTTGCCGGGCCTGACCGACACCCGTTGGGAAACGGTGAGCACACCGTGGGGCGCGCCATCGGACCAGATCTTCCGCGGCCGCCTGCACGGCGCCGAGCTGGCCTTTTTGCCGCGCCATGGCCGCGGCCACCGCATCCCGCCCAGCGAGGTCAACTACCGCGCCAACATCGCGGCGCTGAAGGCCATCGGAGCCACCGACGTGCTGTCGCTGTCGGCCGTCGGCGGCTTGCGGGCAGATTTGCCGCCAGGCCACTTCATCGTCGTCGACCAGTTCATCGACCGCACCTTTGCGCGCGACAAGAGCTTCTTCGGCACCGGCTTGGTGGCGCATGTCTCGATGGCGCAGCCGGTGTGCTCGCGGCTGGGTGACCACGTGCAGACCGCGCTGGTGCAGCAGGGCGTGCCGCACCAGCGCGGCGGCTGCTACCTGGCCATCGAAGGGCCGCAGTTCAGCACGCTGGCTGAATCGCAGCTGTACCGCAGCTGGAATTGCAGCGTCATCGGCATGACCAACATGCCGGAAGCCAAGCTGGCCCGCGAGGCCGAGCTTTGTTATGCCAGCGTCGGCATGGTCACCGACTTCGACTGCTGGAACGCGGCGCACGACGCGGTGACGGTGGACGCCGTGATCCAGGTGCTGCTGGCTAACGCTGCTGCTGCACGCACCTTGATCGGCGGCCTGGCCGGCAGCATCACCGGTGACGCCAGCGCGCCGGATTGCGCTTGCCGTCAGGCATTGCAGTTTGCGCTGATCACCGCGCCAGAAGCGCGCGATCCGGCGATGGTGGCCAAGCTGCGCAGCGTCGCCGGGCGGGTGCTCGCATGATGGTGGGCGGCCAGGCGCTGCGGCCGCTGCGCGTGGTGGCGGTTGGTCAAGCGGACGGCCGTGCGGACGGGCAAGCCGGCGGTGAGGCCATCGAGATCATCGACCAGCGGCTGCTGCCGCACCGCCTGGAGATGCGCACATTGAATTCGGCCAAAGAGGTCTTTGTCGCCATCCGCGACATGTGGGTGCGCGGCGCGCCGCTGATCGGCGCGGTGGCGGCATATGGCCTGGCGCTGCAGGCGCAGCGCGATGCGTCGGATGTGGCGCTGGCCAATACGGCGCAGTTCTTGAGCGGTGCGCGCCCGACCGCGGTCAACCTGGCCTGGGCGCTGGCGCGCATGCAGCAGGTGCTGCTGGCTACGCCGCTAGCCGATCGCGCGCGGGTGGCCTGGGCCGAGGCAGACGCCATCGCCGAGGACGACGTGCGCGTCAACGAAGCCATCGGCCGCCACGCGTTGCCGCTGCTGCAAGCGGTGGCCGCGCGCAGGGCAGGGCCGGTCAACGTGCTGACGCACTGCAACGCCGGCTGGTTGGCCACGGTCGACTGGGGCACCGCGACATCGCCGATCTACCAGGCGCATGCGGCCGGCATGGCCGTGCACGTGTGGGTCGACGAGACGCGGCCGCGCAACCAGGGCGCCAGCCTCACGGCCTGGGAGCTGGGCCAGGCCGGCGTGCCGCACACGGTGATCGCCGACAACGCCGGCGGCCATCTGATGCAGCACGGGCACGTCGACCTGTGCATCGTCGGCTGCGACCGCGTGGCGGCCAACGGCGACGCCTGCAACAAGATAGGCACTTACCTTAAAGCGCTGGCTGCGCACGACAACGCCGTGCCGTTTTATGTGGCCATGCCGACATCGACGCTGGACATGGCGCTGGCCGACGGCGTGCATGGCATCCCCATCGAAGAACGCAGCGGCCGCGAGCTGACGCACGTCACCGGGCGCAACGCAGTGGGTGATCTGGTGGAGGTGCAGCTAACGCCCGACGGCTCGGCCGCCGGCAACTGGGCATTCGACGTAACGCCGGCGCGGCTGATCACAGGCCTGATCACCGAGCACGGCATCGTCCAGGCCAGCTCGGCTGCATTGCAAACACTGATGCGCGACAAATCGTGAGCGTCGACATGGGTGATGACGTGAGTGCTGACGTGAGTGCTGACGTGAGCCACGGCTTGAGCCACGGCGTGCGCACCGACGAGACCGCGTTGCGCCAAAGCGTCGTCGACGCGGTGCTGCGCATGGACGCCCTGGGCCTGAACCGCGGCAGCACCGGCAACGCCAGCGTGCGCCATGGCCACGGCATGCTGATTACGCCCACCGGCGCTGGTGCCGATGTGCAACCGCAGGATCTGGTGTGGGTCGGCTGGAGCGGCGCAGTGCAAGGCGCCTGGAAGCCGTCGTCCGAATGGCACTTTCACCAGGCTGCCTACCTTGTGCGGCCGGACCTGCACGCCGTGCTGCACACGCACAGCACCCATGCCGCGGCGCTGGCCTGCCTGCGTCGGCCGCTGCCGGCCTTTCACTACATGGTCGCGGTTGCCGGCGGCGCCGACGTGCCGCTGGTGCCGTACTTCACCTTCGGCACCGAGGCTTTGTCAGACGGCGTGGCGCTGGCGCTGCGCAACCGCAACGCCTGCCTGTTGGCCAACCACGGGCTGGTGGCGGCAGGTGCATCGATGGCCCATGCAATGAAGGTGCTGCAGGAGATCGAATCGCTGTGCTAGCTCTACCTGAAGGCGCTCGCCGTTGGTGAGCCGGCGTTGCTTGATGCCGCCGAGATGGCGGTGGTGATCGACAAGTTTCGTCACTACGGGCGCAGCGCGCGCGCTTGATCGACCGTCTTCCGCTCGGGCCAGGTCGCCAGCAGCAAACCCGCTACGGCCAGCGCCAACGCGACACCGTGCGCCGACGTAAACACTTCACCCAGCACCAGTACCCCGACCGCTGCCGCACCTACCGGCAGCAGCACCATGAAGACGCCAGCGCGTGACGACGCCACGTGTTTCAAGCCCTGCATCCACAACCACACGCTGAAGACACTGGCCGCCAGCGCATAAAACACCAGCAAACCCCAGGTCGGCAGCGCCACCGTGCTGAAGTCATAGCGCAGCGCCTGCCACAGGCCAAAGGGCGTAGCCAGCGCCAAACCCCACAGGTTGATCAGCGCGCTGATTCGGCGCGGGCTTAGCGACTCGGTGAGCTTCTTGCCGATTACGACATAACTGGCTTCGCAGAACACCGCACCGAGCAGCAGCGCATAACCCCAAGGCGACACGGCTTCCGAGCCCGGTGCGGTGCGGGCCAGCGCCAGCACCGCAATGCCAGTCATCGCACAGCCGATGGCCCACATCACGCGCGGCCGAATCTGCTCACCCAGGAAAATGCGCGACAGCAGCGCCACTACCCCAGGAATCGCCGCCATCGTGACCCCGGCGGCCAACGCCGAGGTCATAGCCACGCCGTACAGCATGCAGATGCTGAACAGGAAGTTGCCGAGGAAGCTCTCCAGAAACACCAGCCGCCGCGCCCGCTGCGACAGCGGCGCCTCACCGGCCGGCCGCGGCAGCCAATGCAACATCGCCACCGCCGCAATGCCAAAGCGCAGCCAGGCCAGCAGCAGCACCGGAAATGCCGCCAACAGTAGCTTGGACAGGCCGACATAGCTGCCCACCAGCAGCATGCTGGCCGCCAGACTGGCCCATGCCCAGGCGGGGGGGCGGTTCAAGCTGCGGCCAGGCCGTGGTTCGGCCGCTTGGGTTTGAGGGCGCTTGTGTGCTGGCTATCGCCTGGCAATGAGGGCACGATTGGAAGTCGGTTCATCGGTATGCTTTCGTTTGTCTGCCGCAGTGGACTTGGTGGCGAGGTCCGGGCGCCATAGAGCCGACGCTGGAACAGGCCATGGCGCCGCGCTCGTGGCTCTGGGCGTTCGGGTTGTGTCGTTCAACGCCAGGCCAACGCTCCGGCCGCGGCTGTCGGTGATGTCTTTGCGGAGCACGTGTTCGTGCGTAGGGGGCTGCGTGACTGGGCGGCAACTGCCTAAACGCCCGACGAGGTTTGAGCAGCATTCGAAGCTAACCGATCGCTTTCGACATTGCAATGCGCAGCGACTGGCCAAGTTCTTCATTGGTTGCAGCAATCGGAGGCTCCATGATTGCGTCGGGATCGCCCAACCCCCCCCCAATACTCCGGACGTACATGTCGAAGGGGCCTAATTTCAATTAGGCCAGCTGTGTAAAGCAATTCCACGTTGCAGTGCTTGACTGAGCGCCACGTGACCGCCGGCCGTGAGGCGGGTTGCGGCCAACGTCATCTCGGAGCCTGCCGACAAACGGCTGTCGCCGGTGGATTCGATGGCGGTGCCACCGCTGGCGTTCAATGCCGTGCCCGCAGCCAGCATGACGTCGCCGCCCCTGCCCGAACCACCGCTCAACTCGAGTTTGGTGCTGGATTGCACCAGCACCAGTTGCCCGCCTTGCAGCGTGGCTTGATTGGCTGAGATGTCGGTGGCCGAAATCGCCAAAGTGCCGTTGTGCGCCTTGCTGCTGCCTCTGTGCGTGAGCTGGCCACTGACGTCGAGCGCCAGGTTGCCAGTGCGAGCCTCGACAACGCCGCCCTGGTACACCCCGCTGCCCAACTCGTTGCTGAGGACATAAATCTGGTCCGCATACAGCCCGCCCGCACTGCTGATGCTGACCGTATGGCTCGGTCTGGCGTTACTGCGCGCAGAGGCCGCCGTCGACAGCGTCGTGTAGTCCACCTCGTTGGGGCCGGCAATCACATACAACGCACTGAGCGGGTCGGGCAAGCGTACAGCGCCGTCAATCGGCACCGAGCCTCCCACCAAATCCAGAGATCGGAGCCCACTGCCAACCAGGCCTGCCGAGCCAATGTAGACCATGCCGGCGCTGATACTGAAGCCGGCGAGCGAGCTGCCCGACCAGTTGGGACGGCCGCTGATCAGGCTGGCGCGATTGACGCCGATGGAGCCGCAACCGTTGCAGGTCATGCCCCACGGGTTGGCGATCACGACATCGGCCGCGTGACCGAAAACTTCCATGCGCCCCATCGGGCTGCTGGGCGAGCCGCCGGTCACCTCGTTGACGATCAAACGTGCGGGTGAGCCCTGCAGCAACGGGTTGGCGGCGATGCGGCCGACCAGCACCGAGCCTGCGCTGGACGTGGTCGGGATCGCGGCCGTACCAGACACCCCGGAGCCGCTTTTCGCCACCACGGATTCGATGTTGCAGATGACGTTGCGCCCGCACGAGGGCGGTGGAGGCTCGGGCGGTGGAGGCGGCGCCGGCGGCGTTGGTGCAGGCGGTGGTGCAGGCGGTAGTGGTGGTGGTGGCGGCGCAGGCGGCGGCGGTGCCGGCGACGGTGGCGCCGACACACCCACCGTGGCGTTGTCGGGCACCGCGCCCGCCGGGCCGACATTGAAGCTGCGAAACAGGTTGTGCGAGACCCCCGCAGCATTGGGCTGCGCAACGTCGACAACCGGCACGCCATTGGGCGCGGTTTGCACGTTGGGGCGTTTACCGGCTGGTGCTGCCGCATCGGCCTCTACTTGTGCCTTGGCCGGTGTGCTGGCTGCCAAGGCCAGGAAAGCGCATTGGCTCAGCAGGCTCAGGCGGGCAAACGACTTCACGTTCATACAAGGCTCCGTCGGTGTGAAAGAAAAGCTATCAAAACGCAACCCGCGCGCTGGCCGACCAGCGTGCTCCGCGGTTGGATGAAGAAGCGGCAGCGGTCAGCGGGAGCGCAACGGTCGGTTCGCCGCTGGCCGCTGCGGCTTGCCAGCGCAACGTGGCCGCAGCCGCTGCAAGCTCGCGTTTGGCAAGGCCGCCCGACGCGGCGGGTGCAACGGGCGACAGCACGCGCCCCCACTCCAGCGCCAGTGCACCGCGAAGTGCCGCGTTGGCAGCCAGCGGCCACGCAGGCAGCAGCAGTTCATGCCGCATCACGCCCATCCCTTGACCGATGAGCGAATCCCCGGGCCGGTAGCCCCGCACGGTGCAGCGGCTGCCGAGCACCAACAAATCGCTGCCGTCGACTGGCCGCGCAACGCGCTGCAGCCAGGCGTTGCTCATCAGATCCCAACCCGATTCGGACAACCGACAGGAGACTTGTGCACCAAGGCGCCACTGCCGGGGCAGCCCGTCCAAAGCGGGCTGGAAATCAAGATCGCGCTCAAGGCGCTGAACCTGCGCACCTTCAGCTTCGAGCTCGAGCACCCCGCAGGCATGGCGCTGCCACCAGGTGAGGCCCAGCTCAGTACTGCTGCCGATGCGCCGCCGCGCAATCAGCTCGATGTCGCCGATGCGGGTGCGTGCGCGGCGGTCGGACCACGCAAACCAGGCCTGGAGCCGTCCGACCTCACTGCGCCAGGCCGTCCACTGCCAGCGCTTGCGGACCTGCTGGTCGGTGCCGCGTTCGGCGAAGCGGCCGACACCGCCGGCGAAGTAGCGACTGTGGTCTGCACGGGAAATGCTGAGGTTGAGCAAGTGGGCGCCTGCCGAAACACCCCAGAACAAGAACGCACTGGACTGCACCGGATCCCCGCCCGCTTCCTGACGGCGCGCGGTTGCCAAAGACATGCTGAGTTGATCCGACAGGCCCAGTGGCGCATCGACCACGGCCTGCACACTGGCCTGCAGCGGGCCATAGTCCGGCCCATCGAGGCTGTCCAGACCGATGACGGCGGGCCCGCGCTGGATGCCGTCAGCCGGAACGATGCGCACGACGCTGGCCTGCTCTGCCGTGCCAGGCTGCACCCCAAACCGCGAAGCCTGGCTGGGTAAGCGACTCAAGTTTTCGAGCGTCTGTTCAACGTCCCGCAGATTGAGCACATCACCGGCCTGCATGCTGAAGGCATTTTTAGCCGGCCGGGCGAAGCCGGAGGTGCCAGCACCAGCGTCCACCAGCACCGACTCGATGCGGCCAGCGACGAGCCGCAGACCCAAGGTTCCCGATCGCAGGTCTTGCGGCGGCACGACCAGGCCGCTGGTGATGTAGCCCCGCTCATGCAAACGGGCTTGCAAGTTGGACCGCAACGCTTCGATGCTGCCGACGCCCAGGCAAGCGCCTTCGTAGCGCCCCAGTTGCTGCACGGGGCCGGCGATGGGGTTGATCTGGTCAGCAGCGCCCGCCTCGTCAGCCTCGATCCAGACCTGATGCACGACAAAACAAGCCGCTTCGACATCGATCGGGTCCTGCCACCGGTTTTTTACTGTGCCCGCTTGCTGCAGCACGCTGCGGCCGGCCTCGCGTTGCAGTTGTTTGAGCTGCTTCAGCTGCCCACTTTGTGCCAAGGCAGCGTCTTGGGCGTCGCTGTTTTGGCTGTGCGCTGCAGAGGCCGCAACAGCGAATGCCGCTGTCGACAACAGCCAACGTGACTTCCGGATTCCAGCCCCTTTTGTGCCCGGTGCAGACCCCGGCTTCGTTCTGTATCGGTGCCCCAAGCTGCCTGACTTGGCAGGTCGTGTTGGGGCTGACGGACGAATCGTAGGAAGGGTGGCCGCGGGGCTCAAGACCCCGCGAAGCAGGAGGACTGCGGTCCCTCTTTCGGGGGCACCTGTGAAGAGGGCAGGGGCATGCCCGGCGGCCGACTAACCGCGAATGACCGCTGCCAACTCGCGCTGCCGCCGCCGCTCAGCCCGCGCGATCCAATAGCTGGCGATCAGCACGCCGGTGGCGACGATCACGATGATGAGCGTGGCCACCGCGTTGACGCTGGGGTCCAGCCCCAACCGGGCGCGCGAGAAGATGACCAGCGGCATGGTCGTGCTGCCGGGGCCGGACAGGAAGGCCGACAACACCACGTCGTCTAGCGACAGCGTGAAGGTCAGGAGCCAGGCCGAGATCAGGCTCTGCGCAATCATCGGCAGCGTCACCAGCCAGAAGACCTGGTGCGGTCGCGCGCCGAGGTCCATCGCGGCTTCTTCGAGCTGCGGATTCAAGTCCTGCAAACGCGCCTGCACGATGACGGTGGCGTAGGCCATACCCAGCAGCAGGTGGCCGAGCGCAATCGTCGACAGGCCGCGCTCCAGGCCCAGCACATCCTGCACGCTGACCAGCATCAGCAGCAGCGACAAGCCCACCACCACTTCGGGCATCACCAGGGGCGCGCTGGCCATGCCGGCCAGCAGTGTGCGGCCGAAAAAGCGCCGGTACTTGACCAGCGCAAAAGCCGTGAAGGTGCCCAGCACTACCGAGCCGCAGGCCGTGATGAATGCGATCTTCAGGCTCAGCCACAAGCCGGCCAGCATCTCGTCGTCACCGGGCAGCCGCGCATACCACTTGAGCGTGAAGCCGCGCCAGACGTTGGGGATCGGCGAGTCGTTGAAGGAGAAGATCACCAGCGCCAGGATCGGCACGTAGAGGAACAGAAAGCTCAAGGTGAGCCAACCACGGCCGAACCAGCGGTTGAAGGCTGAGGTCTTCATCGCGGCCACCGCCGGGCTGCCACAAGCCGGTCGGCTTGCACGCCGAGGGATCGCGCGCCAAACAAGCTGGGGCGCTTCATGGTCGCTCCCTGGCCTCAGCCTGGTATTTGTTGAACAGCGCCAGCGGCACGATGATGAGCATCACCATCACGACGGCAACGCTTGCGGCCACGGGCCAGTCGTTGTTGCTGAAGAACTCGTCCCACAGCACGCGGCCGATCATCAGCGTCTCGGGCCCGCCCAGCAGCTCGGGGATGACGTACTCGCCGACGCAGGGAATGAACACCAGCATGCTGCCGGCGATGATGCCGGCTTTGGACAACGGCACGGTG
Source organism: Rubrivivax sp. (assembly GCA_026785885.1). Taxonomy (GTDB): domain Bacteria; phylum Pseudomonadota; class Gammaproteobacteria; order Burkholderiales; family Burkholderiaceae_C; genus Rubrivivax. The sequence continues at coordinate 40,940 of JAJAZC010000041.1, read as the reverse complement.
ATGCGCCAGAACGCGGTCCATGGCGTCGCACCCAGATCGGCTGCGGCTTCCAGCAAACGCAGGTCCATCTTGGACAGCGTGGCGTACAGCGGCAGGATCATGAAGGGCAGGTAGGTGTAGGTCATGCCCAGCACCAGCGAGAACGGTGTGTGCATCAACTGGCCCGGCGCGCTGATCAGGCCGGCGGCCAACAGCAGCCGGTCCAGGCCGAGTGCGACCACCGCTTCGGCGACCCAGCCGCCTTCGGTCAACAGGCCGCGCCAGGCATACACGCGAAGCAGAAAGCTGGTCCAGAAAGGCAGCATCACCAGCATTAGCAAAGCCGGCTGCAGCGTGCTGCGCGCACGCGCCATGAAGTACGCGAACGGGTAGCCGATGGCCAGGCACAGCAGCGTTGTAGCCAGCGCATAGCGCAGGCTGCGCAGGTAAGTCTGGACGTACAGCGAGTCCTGCACCAGAAAGACGTAGTTGCCGAACTTGATGCTGGCTTTCAGCACGCCGTCCTCGATGCTGAAAAGATCGTTGACGGCTACCGTGCCCATCTCGGATACGCTGATCTTGCCGACGATCAAAAACGGCAGCAAAAAGAAAATCAGCAGAAACAGCAGTGGTACGGCGATCACCAGACCGCGGCCGCTGAGCGGCATCCACAGGCGCTTCAACGCTGATTGCATCGCCGGCCCGGGTGTCGGTTTGAGTGCCGATCAAAGTGCTCATCCAACTGCCGGCATTGGCTCAGGACATCGGTGCGTGAATGCGCCACGGTCGCTATCGCATCACTGCGTCAACACGACCTGGGCCGTATCGGCCCAGTGCGCCCACACGGTGTCGCCCCAGGTCAGGCGGTGCTCGGCGTGTCGCTCGGTGTTGGCCTGGCTCACCTTGAGCAGCGCGCCGCTGGCCAGCTGCAGGTGAAATACCGTGAAGCTGCCGAAGTAGGACATCTCTTTTACCGTGCCTTGCACAGCGTTGGTGTCGACAGCGGGCTTGTCGCGCGCGAGGTAGATCTTCTCGGGCCGCAGCGCCACCGTCACCGCCATGCCTTCGGTGCCGGTGATGCCGTGGCCGACGCGGTGGCGCACGTCGGGGGTTGCGATCTCGCAGTGGTCCGGCGCGTCGACGGCCAAGGTGCCGTCCATCAGGTTCACGTTGCCGATGAAGTCGGCGACGAAGCGGGTGGCCGGCGTTTCGTACAGATCGCCCGGCGGGCCGACCTGCAGCAGGCGGCCTTCGCTCATGATGGCGATGCGGCTGGCCATCGTCATCGCCTCGTCCTGATCGTGCGTGACCATCACGCAGGTCACGCCCACTTGCTCGATGATGTTGACGAGCTCGATCTGCGTTTCTTCACGCAGCTTCTTGTCCAGCGCGCCCAGCGGTTCGTCCAGCAGCAACATGCGCGGCTGTTTGGCCAGGCTGCGTGCCAGCGCCACGCGCTGCTGCTGGCCGCCTGACAGTTGGTGCGGCTTGCGCTGCGCGAATTTCTGCAGCTGCACGAGCTTGAGCATGGCGTCCACGCGCTCGGCGACTTGTGCGCGCGGCAAGCCTTCGCGTTGCAGGCCGAAGGCGATGTTGCTCCACACACTGAGGTGCGGAAACAGCGCGTAGCTCTGGAACATCATGTTCATCGGCCGCTGGTAGGGCGGCAGATCGGCCAGGTCTTGGCCGTCGAGCACGATGCGGCCTGAGGTCGGTGTCTCGAAGCCGCCCAGCATGCGCAGCAGCGTGCTCTTGCCGCAGCCGCTAGAGCCCAGCAGCGCAAAGATCTCGCCTTGCGCGATATCCAGGCTGACGTGATTGACGGCAAGAAAGCCGTTGAAATCTTTGACGACATCCTGGATTTGCAGAAAGGCGGCGGGGCGGGCGGGTAGGGTCGTGCTGGCCATGGGAACGCGGTGTGCAAAGAGTCAGAGCCTGGGAGTTTTTCGGGCCTGCCCGAGCAGCGCGTCCAAAGGCGCCCGATTTAGGCGCAAAGCACAGCCATGGCTCGGGCTGTGGAGAGGATTTGCAACGACGAGCGCGCGCCTTTGGGCGTGATGAGCAGGCATGCGCGAAAGACGCTCAGGCTTTTAGTGCAGCCAGCCGCCGGCCTGGGCGTCGGCCAGTGTCAGATCCAGACAACGGCGGATCAGCGCCACCATCTCGTCGATCTGCGCGCGTGTGATGACCAGCGGCGGCGCAACGATCATGCGGTCGCCCACCGCGCGCATCACGATGCCCTGCGCAAAGCAGTGCCCGCGGCAGACCATGCCAATGGCCACGGCGGGGTCGAATGCAGCGCCGCTTTGCTTGTCCTTCACGAGCTGCAGCGCGCCCATCAAGCCGCAGCTCTCGGCGTCCCCGACCAGCGGGTGCTGGGCCATATCGCGCCAGGCGGCGGCCAGGTAGGGGCCGACGTCGTCGCGCACGTGCTCCACCAGCTGCAGGCGCCGGATCAGCGCGATGTTGGCCAGCGCCACCGCACATGCCACCGGGTGGCCGCTGTAGGTGTAGCCGTGGTTGAACTCGCCGCCCTCGATCAGCACCCGCGCCACGCGCTCAGCGACCATCACGCCGCCCAGCGGCACGTAGCCGCTGGTCACACCCTTGGCAAACGTCATCAGATCGGGCGCGTAGCCCAGCGTCTGGCAGCCCCACCAATTGCCTGTACGGCCGAAGCCGCAAATGACCTCATCGCTGACCAGCAGGATGCCGTGACGTTGACAGATGCGCTGCACCGCAGGCCAGTAGGTGGACGGCGGAATGATCACGCCACCGGCACCTTGAATCGGCTCGCCGATGAAAGCCGCAACGCGGTGCGCACCGAGGGCCTGGATGCGGTCTTCCAGCCACTGCGCGGCCTGCAGGCCGAAGGCCTCGCGGCTCAGACCCTGCGGCCGGCCCAGCTCCCACCAGTGCGGCTGGCCGATGTGCACGATGCCGGGAATCGGCAGCCCGCCTTGCGCGTGCATGCCGGCCATGCCGCCCAGCGATGCACCGGCCATCGTGCTGCCGTGGTATGCGTTGTCGCGGCTGATGATGATCTGCCGATCGGGCTGGCCAGCCAAGTCCCAGTAGCGCCGCACCATGCGCACGACGGTGTCGTTGCCTTCGCTGCCGCTGCCACTGAAGAAAACGTGCTGAAACTGCGGTGGCGTGATCTCAGCCAGCACCTCGGCCAGCTCGATTGCGGGCTCGGTGGCGGTCTGGAAAAACGCGTTGTAGAAGGGCAGCTGCTGCATTTGCTGCGCCGCCGCGTCCACCAGCGCCTGTTGGCCGTAGCCGACGTTGACGCACCACAGGCCACTCATTGCGTCGAGGATCTTGTGGCCTTCGCTGTCCCACAGGTAGATGTTGTCGGCGCGGCGAATGATGCGCGCGCCTTTGCGGGCCAGGCCCTGGTGGTCGGTGAAGGGGTGCAGGAAGTGGGCGGTGTCGGCGGCCTGCAGCTCGGCGGTGGTGCGAAACGTCATGGTCGGTTGTCTAGTGCAGTGTTCGATGCTGTATGGAACTTAAGGAAACCGATGGATCGGGCTGCCTGGCTAGGCGCAAACCACAGCGATGCTCTTTTGCATCGCGCGGATTTGCAACGACGCCTGGGAGCACGAGACGTGGTTTTATGTTCCACACAGTGTCGAACACTGCACTAAACATGCAAAAGCAGGTGCTCGCGCTCCCACGGCGAGATGACCTTCATGAACTCCGCGTACTCGATCTCCTTGATCTCGGTGTAGACGGTGATGAAGTCTTTGCCCAGCACGCTGGCCAAGTCGGCTTCGGTGCGCAGCAGGGCCAAGGCTTCACCCAGGCTGCGCGGCAACTGAAAGTCGCCGAGGTAGGCGTCGCCCATGCATTCCGGGCTCGGCTCGATGCGGTTGACGATGCCCAGGTAGCCGCAAGCCAGCGTGGCAGCCAGCGCGACGTACGGGTTGGCGTCAGCACCGATGACGCGGTTTTCGACGCGCCGTGAAGCCGCGTCGGCCAGCGGGCTGCGGATGCCGACCGTGCGGTTGTCCGTGCCCCACTGAATGTTGATCGGCGCGGCGTTGCTGCGTACCAGGCGGCGGTAGCTGTTGACGTAGGGCGCAAACAGCGCCATGGCCGCCGGCACGTACTTCTGCAGCCCGCCGATGTACCAGTGGAACTCCTGGCTCGGCGTGCCGTCTTCGTTGCTGAAGAGGTTCAGGCCGGTGGCTGTGTCGAGCAGGCTCTGGTGCACGTGCATCGCGCTGCCCGGTTCACCGGCAATCGGCTTGGCCATGAAGGTGGCAAACATGTCGTGGCGCAAAGCCGCTTCACGCACCGTGCGCTTGAACAGAAAAACCTCGTCGGCCAGCCCCAGGGGGTGGGCGTGGAAGAAGTTGATCTCCATCTGCCCTGCGCCCACTTCGTGGATCAGCGTGTCGACGTTCAACTCCATCTTCTCGCAGTAGTCGTAGACATCCTCGAACAGCGGGTCGAACTCGTTGACGGCGTCGATGCTGTAGGCCTGGCGGCTGGTTTCGCTGCGGCCGCTGCGGCCCACCGGCGGCTTCAGCGGCACGTCCGGGTCGGTGTTGCGGGCCACCAGATAGAACTCCAGCTCCGGCGCCACCACCGGCGTCCAGCCACGCGCGGCATACAGGTCGCACACATGGCGCAACACGCTACGGGGCGCAAAAGGCACCAGCAGACCGTCGCGGTCGTAGCAATCGTGGATGACCTGCGCGGTGGGGTCGGCAGCCCAGGGCACGATGCGCACGGTGGTGGGGTCGGGCCGCAAGTGCATGTCGCGGTCGGTCGAGCGGATGACGTCGTAGTAAGGCCCTTCTTCCGGAAACTCGCCAGTCACGCCCATGGCCACCACCGCTTCGGGCAGCCGCATGCCGCGGTCGACGTTGAACTTTTGCCGCGGCAGTATCTTGCCGCGCGCCACACCGGTCAGGTCGGGCACCAGGCATTCGATCTCAGTCACGCGGTTGCGATCGAGCCATTGCTCGAGATCGCTGAAGGTGAAGTCTTTTCTTTCGGTCATGGAGCTTCTGCGGTTGTGCAAACGGGGAGGGCCGCGCAGGCGGCCGCCCACACGCTAAACGGCGTGCGTGCCCCACGGCAGAGGGCCCCGCACGCGGTCGCGATAGGCGCGCACCGCAGCACCGAAGGCACGCAGGATCTGCATCGATTGCGGGTTGCCTGCAGCCTGCCACTCGGGGTGCCATTGCAGGCACAGGTTGAAGCCGGCGGCGTCGGGCATCGAAAACGCTTCGATGACGCCGTCGGGCGCCACGGCCTCCACGCGCAGGCCAGCAGCAAGCGCTTTGACGCCCTGGCCGTGCACGGAATTGACTTCGAAGCTGGCCTGGCCCACGGCCGCATCGAGCAAGCCGCCGGGCACCACGTCCACCACGTGCTGCGGCCCGTACTGCACGGCAGCCGGGGCTTCGTCGGGCGCGCCGCGGTGGTCTTGATGGCCGGGCACCTGGTGCAGCGCCTGGTGCAGCGTGCCGCCGAGCGCCACATTGACCTCTTGTGTGCCGCGGCAGATGGCCAAGAGCGGCACACCGCGGTACAGCGCACGGCGAATCAACGGCAGCGTCCAGGCATCGCGCTGCGGGTCCAGGGGCAGTGTCGTGTCGACCACCGCCTCACCGTAGTGCACCGGGTCGACGTTGGACGGCGAGCCGGTCAGCAGCAAGCCGTCGGCCGCATCGAGCAGCGCGTCGATGTCCTGCGGCTCGACTGGCGGTGCGATCAGCGGCATGGCGCCAGCCAGGCGCACGGCTTCGACGTATTTGCTGCCGGCGATGTGGAATGGGTGCTCGCCCATCAGCGTGTTGCAGCTGGTGACCAGCACCAGCGGCCGTGCCGGCGCCGCATCCGCGCTGGCGCTGGTGCTGGCTCCAGCGCCTGGGTCTGCAGACTGTTGCGGCGAAAGAGTGCTCATGTCCGGACAGACAGTTTGTGCGGTCGGTGCGGTCGGCTCAGCCGATCACGTTCATTGCACACGCCGGATCGCGCCGCGCAGTGTTTCGATCAGCTGATCGACGTGGCTGGGCTCGATGATCAGCGGCGGGCTCAATGCAATCGTGTCGCCGGTGGTGCGCACGAGCACGCCTTTGTCGTAGCAGTCGAGAAACACGTCGAAGGCCCGGCGTGCCGGTTCACCGGGTCGCGGGGTCAGCTCGATGCCGCCGACCAGGCCGATGTTGCGCACGTCGATCACGCCCGGCTCGCCCTTGAGCGAATGCACGCCGTCGGCCAAAGTCTTGCCCATCGTCGCGGCGCGCGTCAGCAGGCCTTCTTCAGCGTAGGTGTCCAGCGTGCCCAACCCGGCTGCGCAAGCCAGCGGGTGCGCGCTGTAGGTGTAGCCGTGCGGAAATTCGATCAGGTGCTCGGGCCCTGTCATGAAGGCGTCGTGGATGCCGTCGCGCACCAGTACCGCGCCCATCGGCACGGCGCCGTTGGTCAGCCCCTTTGCGCAGACCAGCAGGTCCGGCACGACGCCGAAAGTCTGCGCAGCAAAAGCCTGCCCGGTGCGGCCGAAGCCGGTGATGACCTCGTCGAAGATCAGCAAGATGCCGTGAAGGGTACACAGCTCGCGCAGGCGCTGCAGGTAGCCCTGCGGCGGCACCAGCACGCCGGTGCTGCCGGCCACCGGCTCGACGATCACCGCGGCGATGTTGCTGGCGTCGTGAAGCGCGACGAGGCGCTCCAAGTCGTCAGCCAGCTCGGCGCCGTATGCGGGTTGGCCGTTGCTGAAGGCGTTGCGCTGCAGGTCGTGTGTGTGGCGCAGGTGGTCCACGCCGGCCACGCCCAGGCCGAAGGTCTTGCGGTTGCCGACCATGCCGCCGACCGAGATGCCGCCGAAGTTGACGCCGTGGTAGCCGCGCTCACGGCCGATCAGCCGTGTGCGGGTGCCTTCGCCGCGCACGCGGTGGTAAGCCAGCGCCATCTTCAGCGCGGTGTCCACGGCCTCCGAGCCGCTGTTGGCGAAGAAAACCTTGCCCAGGCCGGCCGGGGCAATCTGCACCAGCCGCTCCGCGAGCTCAAACGCTTTCGGGTGCGCCATCTGAAACGGCGGGCAAAAGTCCATCCTTGCCGCCTGCTGCTGGATGGCCTGCACGATGCGGGGCCGCCCGTGGCCGGCGTTGACGCACCACAGGCCAGCCACACCGTCCAGGATGCGCCGGCCGTGCACGTCCTCGTAGTGCATGCCCTCGGCGCGCACCAAGAGCCGCGGCGACTGTTTGAATTGGCGGTTGGCGGTAAAGGGCATCCAGTACGCCGACAGCGATGCCGGCAAGGTACTGCCGGTGCTGTGCGCAGCCTCGGCAGCGTGCATCAGCGCGGGATCGATGGCCTTGTTCATGGGCTGCTCCAGGGTCGTTGAATCAGTCTACGCCGGGCTTTTGAAGGCCCCGATCGAAGCGGGCCGGTCAGGCGCGCGTTTGCACCCCGGCCTGGGCCACACGCCCGCACAGGTAAGTCCAGACAAACGTGGCCGCGGCGTAGCTGGTCAGCTCGGCGTGGTCATAGGGTGGCGAGACCTCGACACAGTCCATGCCGACGAAGGGCAGGTCGGCCAGCTCTTCCAGCAGCGTCAGCACCTGGTTCGTGCTGAGGCCGCCCGGCTCCGGCGTGCCGGTGCCGGGGGCGAAAGCCGGGTCCAGGCAGTCGATGTCGAGGCTCAAATAGACCGGCGGCAAACCGTGTGCGGCCAAGCGCGCCCGTATCGCCTGGAGCACCGGCTGCAGCTGCGCCGGTGACTCCAGCCCACGCAGCTGCCGCGCCGTGAAGATCTGGCCGCCGCGCTGCTGCACGTACTGGCGCGGCTCGCGCAGCCCCGCCGAGCGAATGCCCAGCTGCGTGAAGCAGGCGTCGATCACCAGCCCTTCCTGCATCGCTTCATAGACCCAGGTGCCGTGGCCGCTGGGCTCGTCGAAGTGGCTGCTCCAGGTGTCGCAGTGGGCGTCGAAGTGGATCACCGCCAGCGGCCGGCCCAGCTGTTTGCGGTAAGCGCGCAGCAGCGACAACGTGACCGAATGGTCGCCGCCCAGCCAGGCCATGTGGTGCTGGCGGATCAGCGCCGCCGCCTGCGGCTGCAGCGCTTCGCGCAGGGCTTGCAATGCGGTGTTGGGCAGCACGAGGTCACCGCAATCAGCCAAATGGCCCAGCGGCGAAACGTCGAAGTGCGGGTGCGTGCCGTCGCACAACATGTGGCTGGCCTGGCGAATGGCGCGCGGGCCCATGCGCGCGCCTGAGCGGTTGGTGGTGGCGCCGTCCCAAGCTATGCCAGCGACCGCAAACGGCGTGGTCGCCAATGGCGCGCCAGCTTTCATGAAACCGTGATCGGACAGGAAGGCGAAGCTGGACATTCAGTCTCCGTCGGCCAAGGCCGCGTGGCGTGGCTGAATGATACGGACCCGCCTTCGCGCGCCAGGAATCGCAACGCTATCGCAGGCTCCCGGATCGCGGGCCCGGCGTTTCGCATCATGGGATCAAAAAGTTTTGCACCGCAGCAAAAGTTCACCATATGGGAAAACCGTGTTCCGCTATGCGAAAAAATCACTTAAGTCTTTGATTGATATACCTTTTAAAGATTGTCTTATATAAGATAGATGTCGTCGATGGTTGCAGAAGAGCGGTTAGCCTGGTGCTGTGTTTTCGCGTCCTGCGACGCTCGATCCAAGCCTTCGTTCTAACCCCCAGGAGCCCTCCGATGACCAGCCCTTTGACCCGCCAGCAGCAAGCCGCAGCACTCACCAAAGAGTGGGCAGAAAACCCACGCTGGAAAGGCATCCAGCGCAGCTACAGCGCCGACGATGTCGTACGCCTGCGCGGCAGCTTGGCCATCGAGCACACGCTGGCCAAGCGCGGTGCCGAAAAGCTGTGGCACCTGATCAACACCGAGCCCTTCGTCAACAGCCTGGGCGCGCTGACCGGCAACCAGGCCATGCAACAGGTGAAGGCCGGACTCAAGGCCATCTACCTCAGCGGCTGGCAGGTCGCTGGTGACGCCAACAGCAACGGCGAGATGTACCCCGACCAGAGCTTGTACGCGGTGGACTCGGTGCCCAAGGTCGTCAAGCGCATCAACGCCACCTTCCAGCGTGCCGACCAGATTCAGTGGAGCGAGGGCAAGAACGACATCGACTACTTCGCGCCTATCGTGGCCGATGCCGAAGCCGGCTTCGGCGGCGTGCTCAACGCCTTCGAGTTGATGAAAGCCATGATCGACGCGGGTGCTGCCGGCGTGCACTTCGAGGACCAGCTGGCCAGCGTGAAGAAGTGCGGCCACATGGGCGGCAAGGTGCTGGTGCCCACGCGTGAAGCCGTGGCCAAGCTGACTGCCGCGCGCCTGGCCGCCGACGTGATGGGCACGTCGACCATCCTGCTGGCGCGTACCGACGCCGAAGCGGCCGATCTGGTGACCAGCGACGTCGACGCCAACGACCGGCCCTTCCTGACCGGCGAGCGCACGGTCGAAGGTTTCTACAAGAGCCGCAACGGCCTGGAGCAATCCATCAGCCGCGGCCTGGCCTACGCGCCGTTTGCCGACCTGATCTGGTGCGAAACAGGCAAACCCGATCTGGCCTTTGCCAAAGCATTCGCCGACGCCATCCACGCCCAATTTCCGGGCAAGCTGCTGGCCTACAACTGCAGCCCCAGCTTCAACTGGAAGAAGAACCTGGACGACGCCACCATTGCCAAATTCCAGCGCGAACTCGGTGCCATGGGCTACAAATTCCAGTTCATTACGCTGGCCGGCTTTCACGCGCTGAACTACTCGATGTTCGATCTGGCCTACGGCTACGCGCGCAACAACATGAGTGCTTTCGTCGAGCTGCAAGAAAAGGAATTTGCCGCCGCCGAGCGGGGCTTCACCGCGGTCAAGCACCAGCGCGAGGTTGGCACCGGTTACTTCGATGCAGTGACTACGACGATCGAACGCGATGCGTCGACGGCCGCCTTGAAGGGCAGCACCGAAGACGAGCAGTTCTTCGACAGTGCGCATCGGTAGAGCCACCGGCAACGCGCCACGGGGCTCGAAGGCCTGCTGAGCGCTGCCAGGCACCGGGGCCGCAAGTCAGTGGTCTCGATGACGGACGACGTGCCCCGCCTGATGCAGCCGATGCATCCAAGCCAAGCATGCAAGCCATGCGGGCTCACGGGACGCGATTGCAGCGGCGCATGCAAGCCGCCATTGAGCGCTCGACACAGGATGGCATTGGGTTGCAACACCTGGGCGCTGGGAGCTTGTCACTGCGCCGGCTCGTCGGCTCAACGGCTCGCCCACTCGCCGTCCGGCGCCAGCTGCATGTGGGCCTTGTAGAAAGGACGCGCTTCAAGCGGTGGACGCGGCAAGCGCAACAGCGGGTTGGCGGTGCGCAATTCGCTCGTCAGGGGCACGATCAGGATGCCGCTCACATCGGTGGTCAGGCTTTGTTCGCCGGCGGGCAGCTGCATCACGACGGTGACGGCGGTTGCAGGGTCGAAGCGCAACTCCAGCCCTTGCGGCTTGGGCATGAACAGCGCCCACACGCCGGCATGTTTGCGGAGGCCCTCACCGGCGCGGTCGATCAGCTCCATCGCGTCGCCGTAACGCAGCGTCGGCCCGGCTGGCAGCTGGATCAGCATGTCGATACCCAGACCCACCTTCACATCGGGCGGTGAGTCGACCCAGATGGCCGGGTTGTCTTTGCGCAGCTGCGGGCTGTTGGGGAAGGCAATCACACCGTCGGCGCCGAAGGGCAGCGTCGTGTTGTTGCCCTGCGTGCGCAGCTGCAGCGCCACGCCTTGCAGCGGCGCCTTCTTCAGCGGCTAAACCTTGACGCGGAAGTCGAGCCCAGCGCGACGCTCGGCTGGAATGGACGTGAATTTGTCGAACAGCTCGGCAATTTCGCTGTATTGCATCCACATGCGTTCTGCAGCCCAAGACGGATGCAGGGCCAGTGCGCAAACGGCGGTGATCAACAGCTTTCTCGTTGGGTTGGAAGTGCGAGGAACGAGGTTCTGGCTGCGTTGCGCGCAGGTTCGTAAATCGAAGCTGGAGCCGATCATCTCTGATCGACGCAAACGGCTCAGCCCCCGCCGACGCCCGCACCGCGCTGGCGCCAGAGCACCAGTGCCGTGAACAGCGCAGCCGACACCGCCATGGCGCCGATGAACAAAGGGTTGGCAAGATCCCGCACAGCAGCCAGCAAATCGTTGCCGGCCCACTGCGGTACGCTGGCCAACACCGGCGCCAGTGGCGCGCGGTCGGTGAACTCCAACGACTGGCCGCTGGCACCCATCAACGACCTCGCCGCGTTGTTGCCTAGCCCTGCCAGCACCTGCCCCAGCAGCGGCTGGCCGAACACCTGCTGCAGCAGCACGCTGCCCAGGCCCAGGCCAACCGCCAACACGGGCAGCCCCCAGCGCTTGAACAGCGCATTGGCCAGCATGGCCAACAGCACCAGCGGCATCAGCCACAGCGCGGCCAGCGGCAGCCCGGCCATCACGCGCAGCACCAGCGCCCCGGTGCCCGACAGCACCAGCGCCCAGGGCAGGGCCAGCCACTCGCCGATGCCGACAAAGCGCGTCACCAGCACCGCAGAGATCGCATAGCCGCCCAGCAAGCCGACGACCAGTGCGGCCGCCGGCACCAGCACCAGGTGCACCAGCAGCGGCGCAACAAAACTCTCGGCATGCCCCGTGGGCAGCGACAGCCAGAACTCGACCGAGCGGTCGGCGTGGTCGCGTCGAGGCACGCCGCTGGTGATGAATAGCGAAGTCACCCACAGCAGCAGGAAGATCACCGCCGCCGTAACCACGATGGACAGTGTGCCGAGGATCAGCGCAAGGTCGGGGCTGGTGCGGCTGGCCAGATCGCTTTCGATCTGGATGTTGGCCAGCATCAACGGCAGCAAGGCAATGGCCAGCGGCAGCAGCATCAACAGCGCCCAGGCCATGCGGTGCTGCAGCCATTCGCGCTGCATTAAGGGCAACAGGTTTTTCATGATCGGTGTCCCGTCTCGTGAACGTGGGTGGGTGGTCGGGGTGGGTGGTCGACAAGGCCGTCAGACCAAGTCAGAACTGCGTGCGGTCGAGCTCGGGCTTGCGCGTCAGCGCCACGAACAGATCGACCAAGCTGGGCCGTACGCGCTGCCCAAGCGCCTGCACCTGCGGCGGCGGCTCACCGTCGAATACCGATGCGAAGGGCGTCGCGCCGCTGCCTTGCCGCCTGTACTTCAACAGCGGGTGCGCAGCGGCCATCTGCTCGGCCACCGCAGCGTCGTGGCCCAGCGCCACGAAACGGCGGTCGATGTCCTCCAGGCTGATGCCCAGCACCAGCTTGCCTTCGTTGAGCATCAGCACGTCCGACAGCAACGACTCGATCTCCTCCACCTGGTGGGTGCTGATGAGCACGCTGCGCTGGCCGTCGCACCATTCGTCCAGCAGCATTTCGTAGAAGGCCTTGCGGCTCAGCACGTCCAGCCCCAGCGTCGGTTCGTCCAGGATCATCAGGCGCGCGTCGATGGCGGCGGTCAGCGCCAGGTGCGCCTGCACCACCATGCCCTTGCTGAGCGTCTTGACCTTGTCGGACAGCTTGACGCTGGTGCGCTTGAGCAGCGTGCGTGCGCGGTCCGCGGAGAACTTTGGGTGCAGGCCCGTCATCATCGCGAGCAGGTCCTGCACACGCGCCCAGCGCGGCAGGATGGCCACGTCCGGGATGTAGCTCGCCGACTGCAGCAACTGCACGCGGTCCTTCACCGGGTTCAAGCCCAGCACCGTCAGCTCACCCTGCGTTGCAGCCAGGCCGACCATCGCTTTCATCAGCGTTGTCTTGCCGGCGCCGTTGTGGCCCAGCAGGCCCACCACACGGCCCGGTGCAATCGTGAAGCTCACGTCGTCCACCGCACGCTTGGCGCCGTAGCTGATGCTCAGATTGCGCGCCGTGACCAGCGCTGTGGCTGGGCTGGCTATGGTTGTGCGGCCCGTGCCGATGCTGCTGCTGCTCATGCCTTGTCCTCCCATTGCAGTTGTTCGGCGCCGATGTCCAGGCGGCGCAGCCGCTCTCGCAGCCGCGGCCATTCGGTGTTCAAAAAGCGCTCGCGCTCGGCGGCTTTCAACCGCTCACGCGCGCCGGTCGTCACGTACAGGCCCAGGCCGCGGCGGTTCTCGAGCAACCCTTCATCGCCCAGCGCCTGCAGCGCTCGGTTGACGGTCAGCGGGTTGAGCAGGTAGCGGCCGGCCAGCGCGCGCACCGAAGGCATTGCGTCGCCTTCCAGCGGCTCGCCGTCCAGCAGCTGGGCTGCGAGCAAATCGGCCAGCTGCTGGTAGATGGGCTGTTTTTGATCCCAGGTCTGCATGCGCATGCCTCGGTGTGTTGCTGATGTAGCACACCATAGCAGTGCGGCCGCGCGTGCAGCCACGGCGGTGCGACAGGCTGCAGCACTGGCCGACAGGCTGCGGGTGCGCGCACGGGAGTGCTGCAGTGCCGCTGCAGGCTGATTTCCGGTAGCGGCGTCTCAAGCTTGGAGCGGGCGTACCGAATATCCGAAATGCGCCTGAACTGCGGCCCCGATGCTCAACGTTGACGTGCTCACCGCCTACGTCAGCTGCGGCGCCGCTGCGTTGGTGGGCGGCGCGATGATGCAGTTGGCGCGCATCGACGACCCACGCCTGAAGCTGACCATCACCACCGCTTCGCTGGCGCTGCTGGTGCTCGGCGTGTCGCTCGGGCAGCAGGTGTTGCACGACGGGCCGCTGACCGGCTTGCCACTCTTCGTGATGATGGCTGGCACGCTCATCTGCGTGGTGTTCTTCGGCGCCAGCGTGGCGCTGCTCAGCGGCGACAAACCGCCGGGCTGGCGACTCCTGGTGCTCAACAGCGTTTTGTGCTTGGGGATAGCGCTGTTGTGTCTGTTGGCACCTCCAGTGTGGCGGGCGCGCTTGTTTGCGGTGATTTTTGCGCTGTTTGCCACTGTCTGTGGCTTCCATGTCTGGCCGCTGCTGGGGCGGCCGCGCGACCGCGCCGAATGGATCTATGCGTTCGCCGTGGCGGTCTTTGTCGCCAGCAGCTGGCTGCGCGGGGCCATGAGTTTCATCACGACCGTGCAGCCGCCGGGGCACATGCTGTTCTTGCCTGATGGGCTGGTGGCGCCCTTTGCCGTGCTGTACAGCGTGCTGCCGATCATCGTCAGCACGACACTGCTGCATCTGGTCAATCACCGCCTGTACCGAAAATTGAGCCAACAGGCCAGCACCGATGAGCTGACCGGCGTGCTGACCCGTCGTGCGCTACGCGATCTGGCGCCGGGTCTGCTGCAGCACCACGCTGCCCGACGGCACAGCGTGGCCGCGCTCATGCTGGACCTGGACCACTTCAAGGCCATCAACGACCGCTTCGGCCACGCCACCGGCGACGTTGTCCTGCGCGGCTGCGGCCGGCTGCTGCAGGCGCAGTTGCGCGACGACGCCTTGCTGGCCCGTTACGGCGGAGAGGAGTTTGTGGTGCTGGCGCCAGTGGATGACTTGCGCGGCGCGCGCCTCATTGCCGAGCGGGTGCGCGAAGCCATCGCCACCAGCCCCTGGCGCAACGCGCAAGGCGAGGCCTTCGCCGTCACCGCCAGTGTGGGCTGCGCGCTGATCGGCGACCGCGAGTCCCTGGACGATGCGGTCCGGCGCGCCGATGAAGCGCTGTACCGCGCCAAAGCCGAGGGCCGCAATCAGGTGCAGGTGGCGCTGAACGCGGCTTGACCGCCGTGGTTGCTGCGCTTCTACCGGCCGTCTGAACAGGCCATTTCGCCATGCCGCTTCACCAAGCCGCTTCGAGCATCGCCCGGTAGTCGGCCCGCGTCGCCAGCCGCGGGCCGGTCTTGTGGCAGTGGTCGGCCATCGCACCGTCGATCACACGCTCGAAGTCGACCGCGTCCACACCCATCGCCTGCAGGCCGGGTGGCAAACCGAGGCGTGTGTTGATGGCGCGCAGCGCGGCAGCGATCGCGGTGCCGCTGTCGTCGGCAGACTTCAAGCCCAAGCCCATGGCTTGCGCCATGCGCTGCAGGCGCCTTTCAGCGCGCATGCTGTCGGCCGCGGCGTTGAACAGCACCACCGCGGGCAGAAACATGGCGTTGAGCGTGCCGTGGTGCAACCGCGCATCGACACCGCCCAGGCTGTGGCTGAGCGAATGCACGCAGCCCAGGCCCTTCTGAAAGGCCATCGCGCCCTGCATGCTGGCACTCATCATCTGCCACCGCGCCTGGCGGTTATGCCCGTCAAAGGTGGCTTGTTCGATGTGCGCCCAGCCGCGCGCCAGACCATCGAGCGCAATGCCATCAGCCGGCGGATTGATGGCCGGCGCCATGAAGGTCTCCATGCAGTGCGCAATGGCGTCCATACCGGTGGCTGCAGTCAACAGCGGCGGCAGGGCCAGCGTCAGCGCAGGGTCCAGCAGCGCGGCCTTGGGCACCAGGTGCCAGCTATGAAAGCCCAGCTTGCGGCCGTCGTCGACGATCAGGATCGCGCCGCGTGCCACCTCGCTGCCGGTGCCGGCGGTGGTGGGCACGGCGATGATCGGCGCCACGCGCTCGGTGATCTTCAAGCTGCCGCCTTCGATGGTGGCGTAGGTCTTCAGTGGCCCCGCGTGCGTGGCCACGATGGCCAGGCCCTTGGCGAGATCGATGCTGCTGCCGCCGCCGACAGCGATCAAGCCGTCACAACCTTCGCGACGGTAGACGTCCACGGCTGCACGCACTGCCGCTTCGGTCGGGTTGCTGGGTGTGCCGTCGAACACCGCGTGCGGCAGGCCCTGCAAGGTGTCCAGCGCCTGCTGCAGCACGCCCGCGGCGCGCACGCCGGCGTCGGTGACGACCAAGGGCCGGCGCATGCCGATGCGTGCGCACTCACCGGGCAACAGCCGCACGGCGCCGTCTTCGATGTCGATCTGCGTGATGTACTGGATGCGGGCCATGGCTTGTTCAACGGTCGGGTCTTGGGGTGCTGAAAGTATGCTTCGGGCGCCCCCGGCAACCCCGAGCGATCCCTGCCGACGTCCGCGCTGACCACTAGATACAACACCCGAATGAAGACCCGACACGACTTCCGCTTCTTTGAGCCGCTGCGCGTGCGCTGGGCTGAAGTGGACATGCAGAAGATCGTCTTCAACGGCCACTACCTGACGTGTTTCGACACCGCCGTGGCAGGCTACTGGCGAGCCCTGGCGCTGCCGCATCACGACACGATGGCGTAACTGCGGGGCCACCTGTTCGTGCGCAAGGCGACGCTGGAGTACGAAGGCCCGGTGCACTACGACGAACGGCTGCATGTGGGTGTGCGCTGCGCCCACATCGGCAATTCGTCGATGCGTTTTGCGGCTGCCGTTTTCCGCGGCATTCAGTGTCGCGTGCACGGCGAGTTGGTTTACGTGTTTGCCGACCCCATCGCGCACGTCAGCCGCCCGGTGCCACCGAGCCTGCGCACGGTGCTGACCGACTACGAAGCCGGCGCCAGCGTGTTCACGCTGCAACTTGGCACTTGGGCCGGGCAAGCCGCCGCGGCGCAGGTCTTGCGGCACGCGGTGTTTGCGCAGGAGCAGGGCATTGCGGCCGATTTAATGAGCGACGCCGCCGACACCACGGCCCTGCATGCGCTGGTCATCAACCGCCTGGGTATGCCGGTGGCCAGCGGGCGTCTGCTGTTGCCGCAAGACGGCATCGGGCGAATCGGCCGTATGGCGGTGCACGCCGGCGGGCGCGGTGCCGGCCTGGGCCAGGCGGTGCTGCAGGCTTTGATCGCCGCCGCGCAGGCCCGCGGCGACAGCGATCTCATGCTGCACGCGCAATCGGCCGCGGTGGGTTTCTATCAACGTGCCGGCTTCACCTGCGAAGGGCCGGTGTTCGAGGAAGCCGGCATCGCGCACCAGGCGATGCGGCGGCGGCTGTAGCGGCATCGCGCCCGGTCTTACTGCGGCAGCGCCTCGAAGACTTCGACATGACGCGCGCCCTGACGCCAGGCCGCGGTGGCGGCTTCGCCTTGCGCGCTGATCGTGTGCATCAGGGCTTCGTCGATACCGCCCGGTGCGCTGTAGCTTTCCATCAGCGTGCGGCGGCCAGGGTCGGCATCGGTGCGGCGGTACAGGCTTGCCTGCAGGGTCGGGTGCTGTCGGCACAGCGCCTGCTGCCAGGTCTGTGTGACCGCGGTGGCCTCGTCCAGACGGCCGGGCTCAACGTGCCAGTACACGAACAGCGCGCGCTGCATCGGTGTCAGGCCGGCTCCATTGGTATGGCGTAGGGCAGGGCACCCACTGACAGCAGCGGGCCTTCGGCAGCGGCCAGGTGCAGCGTGCCGCCGGCCAGAGCCGACAGTTTGAGCTCGACGAGGCCGATGTGGCTGCCGTCCGCGCCGGCCCCGCCCAGCACGACCCGGCCCGCGGGCTGGCCCGGATCGGCATCGTGAAAGACCTCTTGCCCCGGCAGCAGGGGCACCCCCGCGTGCAGAACCTGCGCACGGCGCTTCAGCGTGCCGCGGTATTGGCTGCGGGCGACGATCTCCTGCCCCGGATAACAGCCCTTTTGAAAGTTGACGCCTCCGACCAGCTCGAAGTTGATCATTTGCGGCACGAACTGCTCGACCGTGGCGTTGACGATGCGCGCCACGCCGCTTGCGGCCTCCAGGCCGCGCCACAGCTCGGCGTCCAGCGCGGGCAGGGCAGGCGGTGGTGCATCACCGGCCCAGAGCCAGCGCGGCACCGGGTGTCCATCCGCGGCTCCATCCGGCAGGCGCACGACTTCGACATCGACATCGGCATCGCCGACGCGCGCCGTGGTCCACACGGCCGCGGGCGCTGTAGCACCGAGCGCCTCCGTGGCCGCAGCGCCAGCCAGGCCCCACAACCGCAGCTCGGCACTTGCGTCGGTAAGCTTGCACTGCGCGCGCAGCACAAACATCTGCAGGCGTTTTAAAGCCGCGGGCAGCAGGTCAGCGCTGCAGGCCAGCAGCACGGCATCGCCGCTGCGCCAGATCACAAAGCTCGCCAGCAGGCGGCCTTTGGCCGAGCAGAAGCCGGCTAGGCGTGCAGCACCGGGCTCCAGGTGTTCGATGTCCTGCGTCAGCTGGCCGTGCAGGAAGCGCTGCGCGTCGGCGCCACTGGCGCGGATGACGCCCCAGTCGTCCAGTTGCACGGCGCCTTGCAGCGCGGCGGCGGGCGAGTGGGCGGGCAGGGCGGGAGTGTTCATCGGCTGATTATCATGAGTCGACATATGGCTGGTCGTCGTCGGGTGTCTCGTTGGGTGTCGCGCACGCTGCTGGGTGTTTTGACGCTCGGCGGGTTGTTGTTGATGGCGGCGGGCGGGGTGGCTTGGTGGCTAGAGCGCCCGTTGCCGTTGGCCGCTGCATCGGCCGAACTGTCGATCGAGAGCGGCACCGCGCCACGCGACGTTGCGCAGGCCTGGGTCGACGCTGGCGTGCAGGTGCCGCCGCGCTGGTTGTACGAGTGGTTTCGATGGTCCGGCCAGGCCCGCCGCATCCGAGCCGGCAGCTACGAAATTAAGACCGGCACCACGCCGCGCGGCTTGCTGGCCAAGATGGTCCAGGGCGATGAAACGCTGGAGCGCGTGCGCTTTATCGAGGGCTGGACGCTGCGCCAGGTGCGCGCTGCGCTGGCCCAGTCGCCACACCTGAAATCAGCCACCGCGCAGATGAGCGATGGGCAGTTGATGGCGGCACTCGGTGCGCCGGGCATTGCTGCAGAAGGCCGCTTCTTTCCCGACACCTATGTCTACAGCCGCGGTGTCAGCGACCTGACCATACTGCGCCGTGCGCACCAGGCGCTTCAAGGGCGGCTGGCTGCGGCCTGGGCCGAGCGCCCACCCGAGTCGCCCCTGAAGACGCCGGACGAGTTGCTGACGCTGGCCTCCATCGTCGAAAAGGAAACCGGCGTGGCAGCCGACCGTGCCTTGGTGGCCGGTGTGTTCATCAACCGGCTCAAGCTCGGCATGCCGCTGCAGACCGACCCGACGGTCATTTACGGCCTGGGTACGGCTTTCGACGGCAATCTGCGCAAGCGCGATCTGCAGACCGACGGGCCCTACAACACCTACACCCGGGGCGGCCTGCCGCCGACGCCGATTGCGCTGCCCGGCATGGCCAGCCTGCGCGCCGCGGTACGCCCGCAGCCGACCCGCGCACTGTTTTTCGTGGCCCGCGGTGACGGCAGCAGCGTCTTCAGCGAAACGCTGGCCGAACATAATCGCGCGGTGAACAAATACCAGCGCGGGGGCCCTTGAGGCGCCAAGCCAACACCGGCCGCTTCATTAGCTTTGAAGGCATAGACGGCGCCGGCAAAAGCACCCACATAGAGGCGCTGGCCCAGCAGACCCACGAGCGCGGCCACGAGGTGGTGCTGACCCGTGAGCCCGGTGGCACGCCGCTGGCAGAGAGCTTGCGCAGCTTGATCCTGCACCAGCCGATGGACCCGCTGACCGAAGCGCTGTTGGTCTTTGCCGCCAGGCGCGATCACCTGGTGCAGCGGATCTTGCCGGCGCTCGCGCGCGGTGCGGTGGTGTTGTGCGACCGTTTTACCGACGCCAGCTTCGCCTACCAAGGCGGCGGCCGCGGCTTCGATCGCGCGGTGCTGACGCAGTTGGAAACCTGGGTGCAGCAGGGCCGGCAGCCGGACCTGACGTTGTGGTTTGACCTGCCCGCTGCGGTGGCTGCACAGCGCCGCGCCGCCGTGCGTGAGCCGGACCGTTTCGAAGCGCAGGACCAGGCTTTCTTCGAACGTGTCATCGCTGCCTACGCGACGCGTCAGCACGAAATGCCTGAACGCTTTGTGCGCATCGACGCGCAGGCCGATCGCGCCTCGGTCAGGCAGCAGATCGAGCAGGTTCTGCAATCGCGACCATGGTGGTAGCGCAAGACGGCCGCGTGCCGTTGCCCTGGCTCGCCACCCCGCTGGCCCAGACCCTGGCCAAGCAACGCGGCCATGCGCTGCTGGTGCAGGGCAGTGAAGGCATCGGCGTACTGCACTTCGTATTGACGTTGGCACAGGCCTGGCTGTGCGAAGCGGCCGAGGCTGACCGTGCACGCGGGCCTTGCGGCCGCTGCGCCAGCTGCAAGCTCGTGCAGTCCCACTTGCACCCGGACCTGCAGGTGCTGATGCCCGAGGTGCTGCGCCGCCAGCATGCCTGGCTGCGCACCGACGACAAGGCCGACGCTGATGAGAGCAAGCGCAAGCCGAGCAAACAGATCCGCATCGACGAGGTGCGCAGCGTCATTGACTGGGTCTTCAAAACCAGCGGTCGCGGGCGTGGCAAGGTTGTCGTGCTGCACCCGGCGGACAGTCTGAACGCTGCGTCGGCCAACGCACTGCTGAAGACGCTGGAGGAGCCGCCGCCCGGCACCCGCATCGTGCTGAGCGCCGCCGACCCGGCGCTGCTGCTGCCCACCGTGCGCAGCCGCTGCCAGCTGTCGCGCCTGGCCGTGCCAACGGCGGCCGAGTCAATGGCCTGGCTTGGCACGCAGGGTGTGGCCGACGCCGCTGTCTTGTTGGCCGCCAGCAGCGGGCGTCCGTTGGATGCGCTGGTGCTGGTGCAGGCCGGCATCCTGGCAGAACACTGGCGCGCCCTGCCAGCTGCTGTCGCACGCGGTCAGGCCGGCGCGCTGGCCGGCTGGCCGTTGCCGCGCCTGCTGGACACGCTGCACAAGCTTTGCCATGACGCGATGGCCGTGGCCAGCGGTGGCGCGCCGGTGTACTTTCCGCCGGGCAGCGTGCCCGCCGCAGCTGCCCTGCCGGCACTGGCAGCCTGGTCGCGCGAGCTCGGTCGCATTGCCCGCCACGATGAGCACCCCTGGCACGAAGGGCTGATGCTGGACGTGCTGCTGGCCGGTGCGGCGCGCGCGCTCGCGCCGCCAACTCTGCCCCGCGCGGCGCCCGGCGGCGTCGCTACACTGTAGAGATGAACGATCGTGTTTCCACCCGCACCGGCGGGCTCGGGCCGCCGGTGCTGACCGGGCAATCCAGCGCGGCGCGACCGAGCGTCATTCAGCTGGTCTTCCGCGAGAAGGGCGCGCTGTATGCGGCCTACATGCCGCTGTTGACCGATGGCGGGCTGTTCGTGCCGACGGCGCGCGAATACAAATTGGGTGACGACATCTATCTGTTGCTGTCGCTGCCAGACGATCCGCAGCGTTTCCCGGTGGCTGGCAAGGTGGCCTGGATCACACCGGCCAACGCATCCGGTGGGCGCACGCAAGGTGTCGGCGTGCGGTTCCCCAACGACGACAAGTCGCGGCAGCTCAAGATCAAGATCGAAGAGGTCCTGGGCACCAGCATCTCGTCGGCTAAGCCGACGCAGACGCTCTGAGCTTGTCGACACGGTCGATGTTGTCGCTGCAATGGACATTTTGATGCGCTGACGCGCGTGCCCCGGCCGCCCAGGCTTTCTGCGATGTACGTCGACTCCCACTGCCACCTCAGCTTCCCGGGCTTGCTCGAGAACATCGACGCCGTGCGCCGCGAGATGGCAGAGGCCCGGGTGGACCGCGCCTTGTGCATCTGCACCACGCTCGAAGAATTCGACACCGTGCATGCACTGGCTACCGCGCACGACAACTTGTGGTGCACGGTGGGTGTGCATCCGGACAACGAAGGTGTGCAGGAGCCGACGCTCGGCGATCTGCTCGAGCGCGCCACACTTCCGCGCGTGGTGGGCATCGGTGAAACCGGCCTGGATTACTACCGCCTCAACGGCCGCAGCGTGGCCGACATGGGCTGGCAGCGCGAACGTTTTGCTGTGCACATCGAAGCCGCGTGGCGCACCGGGTTGCCGCTGGTGGTGCACACGCGCAGCGCCAGTGAGGACACCTTGAGCCTGCTGCACACGGTTGGGCAGGGTCGGGTGGGCGGCGTCTTTCATTGCTTCACCGAAACACTGGCGGTCGCCAAGGCGGCCCTGGACCTGGGCTTCTACATATCGTTCTCGGGCATCCTGAGCTTCAAAAATGCCGGCGATCTGCGTGAGGTGGCGCGCTACGTGCCACTGGACCGATGCCTGATCGAAACAGACAGCCCCTATCTGGCACCGGTGCCGCACCGTGGCAAAAGCAATCGGCCGGCGTATGTGGCGCATGTGGCGGCCCAGTTGGCGACGATCAAAGGTTTGTCGGTCGAGGCGGTTGGCGACGCCACCTCGCACAACTTCGAAAATCTATTCCCAGGCACACTTCACGCGCCGCTTGACGACATCACGACATGAAGCAAGTTATTAAGATTGTTCTTTATCTAGCTGTCGCCATTGGCTTCTCTTTGACCCATGCTGACGACAGTGTGAGCTTTTTTCGGGCTGTCAACGTCGATGATGACCGCACCGTGAAGGCTTTGCTCGCAGGCGGATTCGACCCGAACACACGCAATCCGCAGCGCCAGGTCGGCCTGTTTTTGGCCATGCGTGACGAAGCGCCTAAGGTTGCCGCAGCCTTGTTGGCTGACCCGCGGATCGACATCGACGCGACGACATCCGCAGATGAAACACCGCTGATGATGGCCGCCTTGCGCGGTAACGCCGAGTGGACGCAGCGCCTGCTGGAACGCGGCGCGGCGTTGCAACGCCAAGGGTGGACGCCTTTGCACTACGCAGCCAGCGGGCCCGAGGCCGGCGTCGTAAAACTGCTCCTGGACCGCGGCGCGCCGATCGACGCCTTGTCCCCGAACGGCACGACCCCGCTGATGATGGCGGCGCGTTACGGCTCACCGGAAGCAGCAGCGCTGTTGTTGACACGCGGGGCCAGTGGGCGTTTGCGCAACGACAAGTCGTTGAACGCAGCTGACTTTGCGCGTGCTGCCGATCGCACCGCACTGGCTACGCGCCTGGACGCAGCGGCTCGCTGAACCGGTGGTGCGCAGCCGCGCGGGTCTTTTCGGTCACGTTGTTAGGGCGCGGCGTGTCGGAAATCATCCGACAGGTTGTTTGGCGCAGCCCTGACGATGCAGGCGTTTGGGCGCGGCTTAGAGTCGCCAACATGGCTGAAACCCAGCCTTTTGGAGTGCTGCTATGTCCGAATCTGCCGCCGTTGTGCGCAACCCCTTCATGCTGATGCTCAACCCTGAGTTCGTGCTGGCCGCGATCGAGAAATCGGAGCGTCTGGGGCAACTCAATCGCCACTTGTGCCGGCCGCTAGATCGCCAGACGCCCGCCGCAGTAGGAGCGGGCGAGAGCGTGCAGACGCATGAGCCTCCAGCCGACGTCGACAGCTTTTAGATCGTGGCCAGCCGCCGCCACACTGGGCAAACAATAGCGATGACATCGAGTTGAAAAGATTGTCGAGGCCGGTGGCATAGCCGGCAACTGGCCTGCTGTGGCCAGCCAGGGGAGTCCTTCGCGGCTCCTCTTTAACTACTTTATGATAGTGCACGATGTATATTATGTTAAATCATAAACGACGCGCGGCGAGCTGTCCGGTCCTCCCGGCCCTGCTGTGGCTTGTGCACAGAACAGCGAAGCGGCTGTCAACGCGGCGTACTCCGACGTCGCAAGGTCGGTGACCTAGAAGGCCGCGCTCAGCTTCGGTCCGCCAATCCTGGGCCACTGCTTGGCGTTGCGCTCTTCGTTCCAATGAGCTGACTCCATTCCTATTGGCGCCATGAGGCAACAGGATCCACCATGGGGTTAGCCGAGAGCCGCTGTGCCACCATCTCCAGCATGAACACCCACCCTGTCTCAACAGACAACGAAACCTTGGATCAAGCGCTGCAGCGCAATGTGCGCGACGCGCTGGCTGAAGACATCGGCTGCGGTGACTGGACGGCGCAGCTGGTCCCGGCCGGCCAGCACGGCCGGGCGCGCGTGACCGTCAGGGAGCCTGCGGTGCTGTGCGGTCAGCGCTGGTTCGATGCCTGTGTGGCTGCACTCGATGCCAATGCGGTCGTGACCTGGCTGGCCGCCGAAGGCAGCGCCCTGACGGCTGGACAGGTGGTCTGCCGCATCGACGGCGATGCGCGCGCGCTGCTGAGCGCTGAGCGCCCTGCTCTCAACTTCTTGCAGCTGTTGTCAGGCGTAGCCACGCAAACGCGGCATTTCGTGGATGCCATTTCCGGCGCATCGCCCAACCCGCGCGGCTGCGCCGTGCTGGACACGCGCAAGACCCTGCCCGGCTTGCGCCAGGCGCAGAAGTACGCAGTGCGAGTCGGTGGCGGGCAGAACCAGCGCATGGCTTTGTGGGACGGCATCCTGATCAAAGAAAACCACGTCGCCGCAGCCGGCGGCATTGCACCCGCACTGCGCAGCGCGATGGCCTTGAACGCAAACGTTAGCGTGCAGATCGAAGTCGAATCGCTGATGGAGTTGCAACAGGCGCTGGACGCAGGCGCGGTCAGCGTGCTGCTGGACGATTTTTCTGCGGCCGACATGCGCAACGCGGTGGCCTTGAACCGCGGCCGTGCGCTGCTGGAGGTGTCCGGCGGCGTCGACTTGCAAGCCATCCGCGCCATCGCCGAAACCGGCGTCGACCGCATCTCGGTCGGCAAGCTGACCAAGGACGTGCGCGCCATCGACCTGTCGATGCGCTTCGAAAGCTGAACCGCCGATGGGCTTTCAGCCTTCGCGATAAAGCTTGCGGGCCGCGCGCAACCGCATGCGCACCGCGTCGACCAAATCAGGCGGCTCCAACACCCGCACCTGCTCACCCTGGCGCAGCACGTCCATTACCAGCTCGGTGCTGTCGACGTAAGGCAGCCGCAATTCGTAGGCGCCGCCGTCCAGCCAACGGCCCTGCTGCTCGGGGTGCCACTCCTCACGGCTGGCCCATGGTGCGGCCTGGGCACTGAACACCAGCACGGCCCAGCGCCGCTGGCCGCCGGCATAGATGCCGTAGCCGGCGTCCATTTCAGCCTGCACCTGTTTCATGGCCAGGTTGCGCGCTTTGACAGGCAGCAGTTCGGCTTCTTCGATGGCGTCCAGCGCGAAGCGGCGCAAGGCCTCCACGCGGTGACACCAGGCATCCAGATACCAGGTGCTGCGGTAATGCACCATGCGCTGCGGCGACACATCGCGCTCGCTGACCTCACCGCGGCCGCGCGTCAGGTAGCGCAGGTGGAGGCGCTGCCGCTGCAGCAGTGCCTGGCTCACGCGCTCGAAGAAGCGGCTCGGGACCGGCCGGCGCAGCGCGCTGACGACCTTGATGCGCTTGATCACCGCATCGGCTGCCCGGCGGCCTTCACCCTGCCCCAGCAGTTGCTCGATGCGGTCCAGCAGCGGCTGCAGGTGGCGGCCGAGCAAGCCATCGCTGTCCAGGCCGGCCAGCAGCTGCTGCGCGGTGAGCAGCGAGTACAACTCGGATTCGTTAAACCACAAGCCGGGGAGTTCATGCCGGCCGCCGGCAGCGCCCTGGTCTGCGAAGCGGTAACCGTTGCTGTCGCGGTCGTACTCGATCGGCGCGCCCATGCGGCTGCGCAGGTATTCCAGATCGCGCTTCAGCGTGGCCGGCGAAACTTCCAGCTCATCGAGCAAAGCCTTGAGCGGAACCGAGCCACGTGCCCGAATGAGCGCCTCGATTCGGTACAGACGGTCGGTGTTGTTGGCCATGCCGCGCGATTACCGGATCACAAAATCACGAGACCACTTGAACATTAGATCGCTCGATCAGGACAGGCCGACGATCTGCCCGCGCTCGTCCAGATCGATGCGTTCCGACGCCGGCACGGCGGGCAGCCCGGGCATGGTCATGACGTTGCCGCACACCATGATCACGAAGCCGGCACCGGCGTTGAGCCGCACCTCGCGCACTTCCACCGTGTGGCCGCTGGGCGCACCGCGCAACTTGGGGTCGGTGGAAAAGCTGTACTGCGTTTTTGCAATGCAAACCGGCAGCGTGCCGTGGCCGCCGTCCTGCAGGCGCTGAATCTGCGCACGCACGGCTGCGCTGGCGCGCACGTCGGCAGCGCCGTAAATGCGGGTCGCGACGAGCCGAAGCTTGTCCCACAGCGTGTCCTCGTCGCTATAGGTAAAACGCAGCGCCGAAGGGCTGTCGGCCAGGCGCACGACTTCATGGGCCAGCGCTATGGCGCCGCGGCCGCCTTCGGCCCAGTGGCGGGCGGTGTGCACGGCCGCACCGAGCGCGCCGATGCGCTCGCGCAGCAGTGCATGCTCGGCATCGGTGTCGCTGGCGAAGTGGTTGATCGCGACAACGCAAGGCAGGCCGAACACACCCTGCAGGTTGGCCACATGCCGCTCCAGGTTGGCCAGGCCGCGCGTCAGCGCACCCAGATCCGGGGCCGACAGCGCCTGCAGCTCGACACCGCCGTGGTATTTGAGCGCCCGCACGGTTGCCACCACCACCGCGGCGGCCGGGCGCAGGCCGGACTTGCGGCACTTGATGTCGATGAATTTCTCGGCGCCCAGGTCGGCGCCGAAGCCGGCCTCGGTCACCACGTAGTCGGCCAGCCGCAGCGCCGTCTGCGTCGCGATCACAGAATTGCAGCCGTGCGCGATATTGGCGAAGGGACCGCCGTGCAGCAGCGCTGGGTTGTTCTCCATCGTCTGCACGAGGTTGGGCTGCAGCGCGTCCTTCAGCAGCACGGTCATCGCGCCGTGCACTTTGAGGTCGCTGGCGCGCACGGGCTGGCGCTGGCGCGTTTCAGCCACCACGATGCGGCCCAGCCGCTCTTTCAGGTCGGCCAAAGACGTACTCAGGCACAGGATCGCCATGACCTCGCTGGCAACCACGATGTCGAAGCTGTCCTGGCGCGGGAATCCGTTGGCCGGCCCACCCAGTCCGACGGTTATGTCGCGCAGCGCACGGTCATTCATGTCCATCACGCGCTTGAACGTGATGCGGCGCAAGTCGATGTCCAGCGCGTTGCCGTGGTGGATGTGGTTGTCGATCGTGGCCGCCAGCAGGTTGTTGGCCAACGCGATGGCGTGGAAGTCGCCGGTGAAGTGCAGGTTGATGTCCTCCATCGGCAGCACCTGCGCGCGGCCGCCGCCGGTGGCGCCGCCTTTCATGCCGAACACGGGCCCGAGCGACGGCTCACGCAGAGCGATCAGCGCCTTTTTGCCGATGTGATTGAGTGCATCGCCCAGACCCACGGTGGTGGTGGTCTTACCCTCCCCGGCCGGCGTTGGGCTGATCGCGGTGACCAGGATCAGCTTGCCCTCGGGCCGCCCGGCAAGCGACGCGATGAACGGCAGGCTCAGCTTGGCCTTGTAGTGGCCGTAGGGCACCAGGTGCTCGTCGCTGATGCTCAGGCGTTCTTGCGCCAGATCGGTGATGCGGCGCAGCGAAGCCCGGCGCGCAAGCTCGATGTCGCTCACGCTGTTGCTCGTGTTAACGCTCGTGTTGATGCTCATCTGGCGGCGCTCCTGCCCGTAATCTTTGGGCCACAAATGGAGCGGGCCTGTAAGTGGACTTACCACCCGCAGGCCCGCTAGATCTCATCTGGCGGGGTCGAAAAAATCCCAACAGCCGCTAATCATGGGCATTTTCAAGGTGGAGGTCATTCCTTCCCATTACCTGCCGACAACACAATTTGCAATTGCGGACATCAGCTTTTGGTGTGCCAACAGCAATATTTTGACTGCAAACCAGCGGGGGCCTGAGCGCTCATACCTCCTAAAGTTGCCGGAACACTACTGACTAAAGGCGGCCAGTGCAGCAAGAACCTTCGTGGGGCCGTCGTGGCGACTTGCAGGAGGCAGCACCATGCTTTCTTCGCCTGCCCGCTGTGGTGCGTATGACCGGATTACCGCGGGTCTCGGCTTCGGGTGGCGACTTAGTTTGAATTAGGCAGCCTTTGCAGTCCAGCGCTTTGCTGCCGCCTTCTTGGCAATCTCCGACCGCCGCTCGGGCGTCAGTGCCGCGGCCCTTGCTGCGCCGCCCTTCTTCCCGCCCAGCCGGCCCAGCTCAACCGCCGCCTCGTTCTTGACGGGCGGCGGTTCTTCTTTGGGCGCCTCGCCCGTGAGCTGATTGAGGATGTGCTTTGCGGCCTGGTTGGCGTCGCGCGGAGGCTTGCTTGAGCGGGTAGGCGTAGGGCACAGCGGTATCACGGGCCAGCGCAAGGTTCAAGAAGGCCCGATTTCAAACTGAGGCACTACCCGGCTTCGCCGTCACCGATGACACAGGCGACGATGAAGCCGGGGTTGTTGAAAGCCGCGCCGTAAGCGCGCGCCAGCGAGTAGCCCAACTCGCCGCCCTTATGAATCGAACCCGGCACTTCTGGCGACACATGGCTTGCGATGCCCTGCGGCCACGTGAACTGCCGAAGCCCGGTGCACTGGGCTTGGCCACGCCGACGGCCATCATGGTGGGTACCGGTGCCGCCGCCAAGGTTGGCATCCTGATTACGGACGCCAAGGCATTGGAGGTGGCGCATGGCGTGACGGTGGTGGCCTTCGACAAGACTGGCACCTTGACCGTGGGCAAGCCTGAACTGATGGCGGCCGTGCCGACATCGGCAAGCTCGGCATCGACCGACCGGGCCGCGCTGCTGTCGGCCAGCGCAGCGGTGCAGGCCGGAAGCGAGCATCCGCTGGCTTCGGCCGTGATGAACGCCGCGAGAAGCGAAGGGCTGGTCATCGCGCCCGCGACGGCCGTGCGCGCTGTGTCAGGCCGCGGTGTGGCGGCGCGCGTGGAGGGCCGCGAACTGCGGCTGGGCAGCAGCCGGTTCGTGCAGGAGTTGGAAGTCGATGTGACGGTACTCGCCGGCGCAGCGGCTGGATGGCAGGCGCGTGGCTGCACGGAGTCTTGGCTGGCCGAAGTGCCCTCTGCCGATTCGCCATCGGATCTGCCGACCACCGCATCGTCAGAAGTGCCAGCCCTGCCCCTTCGACGTCTGCTGGGCCTGCTGGCTTTCGGTGACGCCCCCTAAGCCAGTGCCGCAGCGACCGTGGCTGCATTGCAGAAGATGCGCATCCACCCCGTGCTCATCACCGGCGACAACGCCGGCAGTGCCCAGGGGTGGCGTAGGCGCTGGGCATCACCGATGTGCATGCCGACGTGTTGCCGGAGCACAAGGCCGACTTCGAGGCAAGGCTGAAAGCCGGTGGCGCACGCGTCGCGATGGTCGGCGATTGCATCAACAACGCGCCCGCACTCGCCTTGGCCGACGTCGGCATCGCCATGTCCACCATCAACATCGCCCGCATCCTGCGGCCCCTTGGAAGCGGGCCACTCCGGCGTGCGCAGGCTGCACGCGCAGCGCAGATTCTGGGCGTTCATCCCTCGGCGGTCTACGGGCTGCGCACTCGCTTCCTGAGGGATCCCGTGGCCGTGTCATTGGTGCCCGGTAACAGCGGACGGCTGGGGAACCCAAGCGGCTGCCAGCGCACGTAGAGGCGGTCCTGACGGATATGGTGGGGCGGTGGCTTCCTAAGCGGCGGGAGCTGGCGCACCGGGTCCTGGACACGCACATGGAAGTCCCGGGCCGCTGCCACCGAGCGGGCTTGGAGTCCCCGTCCCGCAACACAGTGGCGCGCCGCATGGCGGCACATCGGCAGGCACAGCTGGCCCGCCAGGCGGCGCAGCCCGATGCGGAGATCGCGATCAGCTGCCGTCAGGCCGTAGTGGCGATGGCGCCCTTTACCTTGGCGATGACCCTCCGCAATCTCCTTCTTGCGCAAAGCCTCGGCCTGCGCTTGCAGCGAAGCAATCTGGGCGTTCAGTGCCGCCACGGTCGGACCACTTTTGCTTGTTGCCATCTGCCACATCTCAAGGTTTCGTCAAAAGCGTCAGAAGGTAGGTCAATTGCCGGCAACTGACGTAGACGAGCTGCCCTGGAGCGGCTGTTGGTGGCCGGCACAGGCCCCAGCCAGAAGCGGGTAATGCCCTCTGACCGCTTTGAGGGAATCCGATTCGAGCTTCAGATGGTTCAGATGTGCCTGGCGATGGGATCGCTGCCCGAAGCGCGGCGGTGATCCGGAAGTCATTGGGGCCATCTCGGAACAGCCGGCCATCGGGCCAGTGGAACCGTGTCGGCTTGGTCGAGTGGCCGAATTTGCGCGATCCAGAGATCCTGTCGTTGGCGAACGCCACGACTTCGCGCGCACAACGCCAAATTATTTTCCACGGACGAGCACGAGATCGCGATGTGTCGGATGGGCAGTGAAGGCGTTGCCAAACTCGCTTCTGATCTGCGCCAGGTCGAGGCTGGAAAACACGGTGTTGTGCCGGTCGGTCAGCGGTCCGCCGCCTGGGATGACCGCGCCCGATGAGTCTTGGCCGATGGCCTTGAACTTCCAGACGCCGCCGATCCACTTCAGATTGCCGACGTGGTGACCCGCCGCATCGAGAACCCGACATGCCGTGTCGCCGCCCTTCCCCGCTGACCAAGTCACCGTTTCAGCCCCGCTCAAAACAGGACGCGACTGCGCAAGGTTCCCTGCACATCCGCCAGCTTGGCGAGGGCAAGGTCGGAGTGTTCGGCATCGATGTCGATCACCACGTACCCCACCTCCCCGCGCGTCTGCAGGTACTGCGCAGCGATGTTGATGTGGCGGTCGGAGAAGACCTTGTTGATCTCCGAAAGAACTCCCGGCACGTTCCGATGAACGTGCAGAAGCCGGTGCTTCCCGGGATGAGAGGGCAAGGCGACTTCGGGGAAGTTGACCGATGAGGTCGACGTCCCGTTATCGCTGTACTTGACCAGCTTTGCCGCGACTTCGACGCCGATGTTTTCCTGCGCCTCCACCGTGGACCCGCCGATGTGCGGCGTCAGGATCACGTTGTCGAGGCCCCGCAACGGCGACTCGAAACGATCGTCGTTGCTGCGTGGCTCCTCGGGGTACACATCGATGGCAGCACCCAGCAAGCTCCGGCTCCGCAAGGCTTCGGCCAAGGCCTCGATGTCGACGACGGTCCCGCGCGAGGCGTTGATCAAGACGCCGCCTGGCTTCATCGCGGCGATCTGCGCCGCACCCATCATCCAACGTGTGGCTTCGGTCTCCGGCACATGCAGACTGACCACGTCGGCCCGGCCGAGCAAGTCTTCGAGCCGGGCGACCGGGCTCGCGTTGCCCAAGGGCAACTTGCTCACGACGTCGAAGAAGATCACCCGCATGCCCAGGCCCTCGGCCAATACCGAGAGCTGCGTACCGATCGCGCCGTAGCCGACGATGCCCAATGTCTTGCCTCGGACTTCGTAGGCGTTGTGTGCCGACTTGAGCCAACCGCCGCGGTGCGCCACCGCGCTCTTTTCCGGGATGCCGCGCATCAGCAAGATGGCTTCGGCCAGCACCATCTCGGCCACCGAACGGGTGTTCGAGAACGGCGCATTGAACACGGCGATGCCGAGAGCGCGCGCCGCGCCCAGATCGACCTGGTTGGTGCCGATGCAGAAGCAGCCCACCGCCGCGAGCCGGGTGGCATGGGCCAACACATCCGCGGTCAGTTGTGTACGGGACCGGATACCCAAGAAGTGTGCGCCGGCAATTTTTTGCTTGAGGTCTTCGCCGGACAAGGCGCCCGGCAGGCTCTCAATCTGCGTGTATCCCGCCGCCTCGATCACGTCCATGGCCGATGGATCGATGCCTTCGAGCAGCAGGAATTTGATCTTGTTCTTGCTGGTCGAGGTTCTGCTCGTCGCGGATAGCGTCTGTGGCGATTTCGGTTGCATGGTGGTGGGTTCAGGAGAGAAGGAAGAGGCACGACTACACGCCGACCGTCGCAGCAGGAAGGTAGAACGGCTGGCGGCCTGCGGCGTGATCGGTCGCATCGACGACTTCAATGATTTCCGGGGCGACCCGTTTCACCATGACTTGGAATCCTTGCCGCAAAGTCACCTGCGACGAGGCACAGCCCTGACAGCCGCCGCCCATGGTGATGAACAGCCGGCGGTTGCGTACCGCCAGCAGCGAAATCTTGCCACCGTGGTTGGCGACGGCGCGATTGACTTCACGGTCCAGCAGTTCCTGAACGGCTGCGCCAAGCTCGGCGTCTGACCTGACTGGCGATGCGATGCAGGCACCGATGGCAGCGGGCGCCTCCAGCATCGCCGGCACTCCGCTCAGCAGCTGCGTGCGGATGGCCGCGCCGACGGCCGTTTTCAGCTTGGTCCATTCGGTACCGGGCGCCTTGCTGAGCGTGATCACGTTGCCGGCGATGAGCACGCTGGACACGCCGCCGAGCGCAAACAAGCGCTCGGCCAGCGGCGAGCCGGCCGCCTGCTCCCTGTTGGCCAGAAAGAAGCGGCCGCCCGGATGCACGTTGCGGCTCACCGTGAACTTGCAGGTGTCACTGTCGGCCAGCGACACCTCCGCGCGGATGCCAATCGGCTGATCGGCCCTGGCCAGGCTCACCGCCTGGGATTCAGACATCTTCGACGCTTTGCAGCGCGGCGCGCTCGCCCATCGCGCGCAGGTCGTTGAAGGAATAGATGCCGCTGTTGTGGCCATCACTCCAGTCGAACTGGATCGCGTAGTGGCCGATGCTGGTGATCTGGCGCGGGCTCACGTCTGCGCGCACCGTCTGCGGATCGAGCAGCTTGCGGCCGCTCATTTCTTCGATGCAGAGGGCGCAACGACAGGCCAAGCGCAGGTCACGAACATCGAGGTCGTAGCGATGGCCGTCTTGCCACAGCAGCGACAAGGTGCGCGGATCGCGGCGCAGCAGGCCCACCGGGATGTTGCGCGCGCCATGCGGCTGCACGACACCTTCGTTCCAGGCCGGCGCGCCTTGGTTGCTCTCCCATTTCCAGACGAAAGGTTCGATCCCGGTTTGCGCCTCCTGAAGTTGCGCCAGGAGCGCGTCGGCGATGGCGCCGTAGACGCGAGCGCTGCTCGACTCCGGCTGGTCGACGACGATGGGGCGCCCCTCGTCACCGCAGGTCACGACCTCGGCGTCGAGCGGCAAGGCGCCGAGGAAAGGTACGCCGAGTTCCTCGCTCATCTGTTCGCCCCCGCCGTGCCGGAAGATGTCGGTCGTCTCGCCGCAATGCGGGCAGGTGAAGGTTCGCATGTTCTCGACGATGCCCAGGATCGGGACCTGCACCTTCTCGAACATGCGCAGGCCCCGGCGGGCGATCTTCAGGCTCACGGCCTGTGGCGTCGTCACGATCACCACGCCCGACAGCGGCATGCTTTGCGCCAGCGTCAGCTGGGTGTCGCCGGTGCCCGGCGGCAGGTCGAGGATCAGGCAGTCCAGTTCGCCCCATTGCACGCCGGCGACGAACATCTTGAGGTACTTGCCCACCATCGGCCCGCGCAAAACGGCCGGCTGGTCATCGCCAGTCAGCATGCCCATGGACACCACCTTCAGGCCGAAGCGCTGCGCCGGGATCATCCGGCTGTCCGGCGTCATCTCCGGCGGCTCACCGGTGGCGATGCCCAGCATGCCGGGGATGCTGGGGCCGAGGATGTCGGCGTCGACCAACCCGACCCGCAAGCCGCGCTGCTGCAGCGCGAGCGCCAGATTGACGCTCACCGTGGATTTGCCGACGCCGCCCTTGCCGCTGCCCACGGCAACGATGTGTCGAATGCCCGGCAGCTTCTCGGGGCTGGCGGTCGGCTGGGATGAAGTGCGGGGCGCGGAGTCGGTGGTTTGCATGCCAGTGTTCCTTGCCTTTGACGATGGGGATTAACGGCCGCGCGAAAGCTACACGGCGACGACGACGATGTTCGGCTCGATCGTGCGCACCAGGTTCTCGATGGCACTCAGCGTGCCGGAAATCGAACTCGGGCAACTGCCGCAGGCCCCCTGGTAGTGGATGCTGAGTTCGTCGCCGGCCAACCCGACGATGTCCAGGTCACCGCCGTCGGCTTTGAGCGAAGGCCGGATGCGCGCGTCGAGCAGGTCGCAGATGACTTCGAGGCGCGCCTGGTCTCGTTCGCTCAGATCGGCGATCGATGCACGGGCTGCAATCACCGTGGCGGCTGATTGCGCGGCGGCAGCCGGGGCGGCACGAAGCGGCACGGCGATCAGCCGCACCAGATCCGGCCAATCGGCGTCGCCGTCCTGCGTCACGGTGAGCCAGCGGTCGACGTAGAACACGTTGCTGACGTGCTCGATCGCGAACAGCGCCGACGCGAGCGCGTCGCCCTCGGCCTGTTCGGCGTTCTCGAAAGAACGCGAGATGCCCCAGGTCAGCGGTTGATGCAGCGTGAACTTCACCGCGTTCGGATTGGGCGTGTCGTCTATCTCTGCAATCTTCGGCATCACTGAGCCTCCTGCCGCCGTTGCGGCGTATCGCTGCCACGTGCAGCCCGCTGCGGCGTCATCCTGTAACGGCGGCATCCAGCAGGGTCTGCAATTCGCCCGTCTGGTAGAGCTCGCGCACGATGTCGGCACCGCCAATCAACTCGCCCTTGACGTAGAGCTGCGGGATCGTGGGCCAGTTCGCATACGCCTTGATACCGGCTCTGATTTCCGGATCGGCCAGGACGTCGATGGCGGTCAGGCTCTTTACGCCGCAGGCCTCGAGCATCTTCACGACCGAGCCCGAGAACCCGCACTGCGGGAACTGAGGCGTGCCCTTCATGTACAGCAAGACGGCGTTGGCGTTGAGCTGCTGGCGGATGGTTTCGTGCATGTTCATGCTGGTCGCCTTCGTTGTCATGGGTGGTTCGATCGCGCCCAGGCCTCGGGCGTGAACGTGCGCAAGGAAAGCGCGTGGACTTCCGAGCGCATGCGGTCTCCCAGCGCCTGGTAGACGCGCTGGTGCTGCTGCACCTTGCTGATGCCGGTGAACAGCGGGCTGACAACCACCGCCTCGAAGTGCTGGCCGTCATCACCCTGCACCTGCGCGTGATGGCAGGGCAGACCGTTCACGATGTGGCTTCTCAATTCTTCGGCGGTCATGGGGTGTCCGTTCGATGTGTCGATGGGTCGGCGCCGGTCTCTGTGCAGACCTGTGCCTGCGAATCGATCGCTGCCTGCAGCGTGTGCCAGGGCAGAACCGCGCACTTCACCCGCGTCGGCAGGTTCCGCACGCCGGCGAAAACGGCCAGCCGCCCGATCTGGTGCGGTGCGGTCAAGTCGAGCCTGCCCGTGGTCATCGCGAGGAACTCCCCGATCAGCGCCTGCACCTCTGGCAGTGCCTTGCCCTTGACGGTCACCGTCATCATCGATGCCGATGCCTTGCAGATCGCACACGACTCGCCCTCGAAGGCGATGCGATCGATCGTCTCGCCTTCGATGCCCAGCGCCACGCTGAGATGGTCACCGCACAAAGGGTTGTGGCCCTCCGCCCGGTGGCTGGCTCGATCAAGCGGGCCGAAGTTGCGCGGCTTGCGGTTGTGGTCGAGGATGACTTCCTGGTACAGCGCTTTCATGTCGCCCGTCATGCAAAGACCTCCTGCACGGCCCGCACACCGGCGACCAGCGCGTCCACCTCGGCGTGGCTGTTATAGAACGCGAACGAGGCCCGCACGGTGGCGGCAAGGTTAAGGCGTGTCATCACCGGTTGCGCGCAGTGGTGGCCGGTGCGCACCGCGATGCCCTCCTGGTCGAGCAGGGTTCCCACGTCGTGCGGGTGCACGCCGTCGAGCACGAACGACAACACCGCCGCCTTGTGGCGCGCCGTGCCGACGAGCCGCACGCCGGGCAGTGCGCGCAGCCGCTCGGTGGCGTGCTGCAGCAGCTCGTGCTCATGCCGGGCGATCGCCGCCAGGCCGATCGTGCTGAGGTAGTCAACCGCGGCGCCCAGCCCGATGGCGGCGGCAATCGGCGGCGTGCCGGCCTCGAACTTCTGCGGAATCGTGTTGTAGACGGTACGCTCGAACGACACCGACAGGATCATGTCGCCGCCGCCCTTGAACGGCTGCATCGACTCCAGCCACTTCGCCTTGCCGTACAACACGCCGATGCCGGTCGGACCGCACAGCTTGTGCCCCGAGAACGCATAGAAGTCGCAGTCCAGGTCCTGCACATCCACGGGCATGTGCGGCACGGCTTGCGCACCATCGACCAGCACCGGCACCCCGTGCGCATGCGCCAGCGCGATCATCAACTTGACCGGATTGATGCTGCCGAGAGCGTTGGAGACATGGGTCACGCCGACGATGCGGGTGCGCGCGTTGAACAACTTTTCGTACGAGTCCAGGCACAGTTCGCCGGTGTCCATCATCGGCACCACGCGGATCTTCGCGCCGGTTTCTTCCGCCAGCATCTGCCACGGCACGATGTTGGCGTGGTGCTCCAGCGTCGTCAGGATGATCTCGTCGCCGGCGCGGATGAACTTGCGGCCGTAGCCGTGCATCACCAGGTTGATCGCGTCGGTGGTGCCGCTGGTGAAGATCACTTCGCGCGCTTCGGCGGCATTCAGGAACTTTTGCAGCTTGCACCGCGCCGCCTCGTACTCGGCTGTCGCCAGCGCCGACAGCGTGTGCACCCCGCGGTGGATGTTGGCGTGCTGAGCCGACTGGTAATGCACCAGGCGATCGATCACCGGCTGCGGCATCTGACTGGAGGCAGCGTTGTCCAGGTAGACGAGCGGCTTGCCGTGGACCTGCTGAC
Source organism: Rubrivivax sp. (assembly GCA_026785885.1). GTDB lineage: Bacteria > Pseudomonadota > Gammaproteobacteria > Burkholderiales > Burkholderiaceae_C > Rubrivivax. The sequence continues at coordinate 4,562 of JAJAZC010000041.1, read as the reverse complement.
GCAGGATCGGAAAGTCCGCGCGGATGCGCTCGAGATCGAAGGCATCGGCGGCTCGGTACGGCGCCGTGGCAGAACTCCGGCCGGCTTGGCGCGCGCTCATGACTGGCTGCCGGTTTGCGCGAGCATGCGTTGCTGCAACTGCCGGCGCAGCGAGGCCACGGGAATGCGCCCGATGATCTCGGCGCCGAACGCATGGGTCAGCAGGGCACGCGAGGCGCTGTCGGACAACCCACGGCTCTGCAGGTAGAACACCTCCTCGGCGTCGAGCGGCGCCACCGTCGCGCCGTGCGCGCACTTCACGTCGTCGGCCAGGATCTCGAGCTGTGGTTGCGTGTCGATGCGCGCCTTCGCGCTGAGCAACAGGTTGCGGCTCATCTGTGCGGCATCGGTGCGCTGCGCGCCCCGAAGCACACCCACCTTGCCGTTGAACACCGCACGCGCTGCACCACCCGCGATGCACTTGTGCAGCTGGCGGCTTCGCCCGTGCGGCTGGGCATGAACGATGCTGCTGTGGGTGTCGGCCAGCTGGCTGCCCGAGACCACGGCCAAGCCGTCCACCGTGCAGTCGGCCCCTTCACCCAGCACCACGTCGAGCTGGTGGCGCGAGAGCTGCGCACCCATGTCCAAATTGACCGACCGGTAGTGGCTGCCGTGCCCAAGCGAGACGCTGGTGTTGGCGATGTGGAAAGCCTGCGCGCCGTCGCGTTGCACGCGAATGTGTTGCAGCGTCGCCCGCTCGGCCAGCACGATCTCGGTCACGGCATTGCTCAGGTACGCAGCGTGTTGCAGCGAGACGTGGTCTTCGATCAGCGTCAGGCTGCTGCCCGGCTCGGCAACCAGCAGGCAACGTGGGTGGCTGACGGCCCCCGCTTGCGTGGCGATAAACAACAGGTGCACCGGCGTGGCGAGCGTGGCGTTCCGCGGCAGCAAGACGACAGCCGCATCGCGCAAGAATGCAGTGTTGGCTGCGGTGAAAATATCGCTCCCGGATGGCTGGTGGCAGCCCAGATGCTTCTCGACGGCCGCGGCCTGTACCGCCATGGCCGCCGGCAGGTTGGCGACCAGCGCGCCGCACGCGTCGGCGGTTGCGCTCGACAGTTCGGGTGAATGAACCCCGTCGACAAACACCACCCTTGTCAAAGCCTCGTCGAGCTCGAAGTGAGCGATGTCGGCAGCCGACAAGGGGCCCGCTCGGCGGGCCGGTTGCAACGACAGCCGACGCAGCGGTGAAAGATCGGTGAAGCGCCAGGCCTCGTCGCGCACGGTGGGCATGGCGAGCAAGCCCAAGTCCGTGTGACCTCTGCTTCGCAGTGCATCGACGAAGGCCCAGGGGGTGCACGGCAAACGCGGGTGCTCGGCCCACGGTGTGTCGAGGCGGCCCGTCGCGGCTGGCGGGCGCAGGTCGATGACGGCGCTCATGGGGCTACCGCCACGGCCTGCGCGGGGTTCTGCGCCAAGCGCTCGGCCCGATGCTCCGCGCCGACCCCCTCGTATCCGCGCGCCTCCAGTTCGAGCGCGAGTTCCTTGCCGCCGGTCTTGACGATGCGGCCGGCTTCCATCACATGAACGAAGTCGGGCACGACGTGGTCGAGGAGGCGCTGGTAGTGGGTGACCATGACGATGGCGTTGTCGCGGTGGCTCAGCCGATTGACACCGTGCGAGACGACCCGCAATGCATCGATGTCGAGGCCGGAATCGGTCTCGTCGAGGATCGCGAGGCGCGGCTCCAGCAGCGCCATCTGCAGAATCTCGTTGCGCTTCTTCTCGCCACCGGAGAAGCCTTCGTTGACGCTGCGGTCGAGGAACTCCGCGCTCATCTCGAGCAACTTCATCTTCTCGCGCACGAAGTCGTCGAACTCGAGCGGGTCCAGTTCCTCCTGGCCACGCTGCGCCTGCAGCGTGTTGTAGGCCATGCGCAGAAACTGGCTGTTGGGCACGCCGGGAATCTCGATCGGGTACTGGAACGCGAGAAACACACCGGCGAGCGCCCGTGCTTCCGGGGCCATCCCGAGCAGATCCTGCCCGTCCAGCTGCGCCATGCCTGCCGTCACCGCGTAGGCCGAGTGACCTGCCAGCACCTTGGCGAAAGTGCTCTTGCCCGAGCCGTTGGGGCCCATGATGGCGTGCACTTCACCGCGCCGGACGGTGAAGTCCAGGCCCTTGAGGATCTCGATGCCGTTTACGCTGGCGCACAGGCCGCGTACGGCCAGCAAGACCGGGCTGTTGGGGTAGATCATCCGACACTCCCTTCGAGTTTCAAGCCAAGCAGTTGGGTCGCTTCGACCGCGAACTCCATGGGCAATTGTTGGAAGACCTCCTTGCAGAAGCCGTTGATGATCATCGACACGGCGGCCTCGGCAGCGACGCCGCGTTGCGCGAAATAGAACAACTGGTCTTCGCCGATCTTGGAGGTAGACGCCTCGTGCTCGACCCTTGCCGTTGGGTTACGCACATCGATGTAGGGGAAGGTGTGGGCGCCGGACTGGTCGCCGATCAGCATCGAATCGCATTGCGAGTGATTGCGCGCTCCGGCGGCGGTGGGGGCCACCCTGACCAGCCCGCGATAGCTGTTGCTGGAGCGGCCGGCCGAGATGCCCTTGCTGATAATCGTGCTGCGCGTGTTCTTGCCCAGATGGATCATCTTGGTGCCCGTATCGGCCTGCTGCAGGTGGTTCGTGACGGCGACCGAATAGAACTCGCCGACCGAGTTGTCGCCGCGCAAAATCACCGAGGGGTACTTCCAGGTGATGGCCGAACCAGTTTCGACCTGGGTCCAGGAGATGCGCGAGTTCACCCCCTTCGCCAAGCCGCGCTTGGTGACGAAGTTGTAGATTCCACCCACACCGTTCTCGTCGCCCGCATACCAGTTCTGCACGGTCGAGTACTTGATGTCGGCGTTGTCCAGCGCCACCAGCTCGACCACCGCCGCGTGCAGTTGGTTGGTACTGAACGCGGGTGCCGTGCAGCCTTCCAGATAGGACACCGAGGCGCCCTCTTCGGCCACGATCAGAGTGCGTTCGAACTGGCCCGATTCCTCGGTGTTGATGCGGAAGTAGGTCGACAGATCCATCGGGCACTTCACACCCTTCGGAATGAAGCAGAACGATCCGTCGGTGAACACGGCCGAGTTGAGCGCGGCGTAGTAGTTGTCCCCCGTGGGCACGACCGAGCCGAGGTACTTCTTCACCAGCTCGGGGTGCTCTTGCACCGCTTCGGACATCGAACAGAAGACGATGCCGACCTCGGCCAACTTTTGCTTGTAGGTGGTGGCGACCGAGACGCTGTCGAAGATCACGTCCACCGCCACACCGGCCAGTGCCATGCGCTCGTGCAGAGGCACGCCGAGCTTCTCGAAGGTGCGCAAGAGCTCCGGATCGACCTCGTCCATGCTCTGCAGCTTGGCTTTTTGCTTGGGCGCGGCGTAGTAGCTGATGGCCTGGAAATCGATCTTCGGGTGGTGCAGGTTGGGCCAGGCCGGCTCCTGCATCTGCAGCCAGGTGCGGTAAGCCCCGAGCCGAAATTCGAGCAACCACGCGGGCTCTTTTTTCTTGGCCGAAATCATGCGAATCGTGTCTTCGCCGAGCCCCTTGGGCGCGACATCGGACGCGATGTCGGTGACGAAGCCGTGCTTGTAAGGCCGGTTGATCAGCTGCTGCAGCACGGCGCTCATGAGGATGCACTCGGTTGAAGGTCGACCGGGGTCGCAGCCACAGCGTTCACCGGCTTCTTCACATTGAAGCTCTCTCCGCAACCGCACTCGCTGTCGACATTCGGGTTGTCGAACTTGAAGCGTTGCGAGAGGCCTTCGACGACGAAATCGATGTGCGAGCCGTCGAGCACCAGCAGACTCTTGGCGTCGACCAGCAAGCGGGCGCCGTGAGACTCGAAGCTGTGTTCGCCGGGCCGCACCTCGTCGGCAAGCTCGAAGGTATGGGTTAGCCCGGTGCAGCCCACTTGTTTGATGCCGATACGCAGCGCGATACCTGAGCCGCGCTTGTCGAGCTGGCGCCGGATTTGCGTCGCGGCTCGTTCTGTCAATGTGATGTTCATATGGCAACCCCTTTGCTCAAAAGCATGCCCGCCGGAACCCCGGCAGAAAACTCGTGCACCACGGTAAATTCGTCAGAGCCGTTGGCGACTGGGAACGTATGCCTACTTACCTGCAGCGCGTCCACCAGCAAGACCTCATCGATCGAGTGGATACCTGAGTAATTTAGTCAAGTATAGGCGGCCGTCGAGGTTCACTCAGTTGGCACCCCTAGAGGCAGTGCAATGCAAGGTCATTCGCATGTGTTCGGCCGGCGCTGGCGGCCTCCGGAAAGCGTTGACTCAAGACGGAGGTGCGGCTCGCCTAGGGAACCGCTGGTTTATCCGGGCCATCCGCAATAGCGCTGGGCGTGACTGGCTGGGACGACGGCAGCCATGAAGCAGACCAGCTTTGCCAGCGCCGAGTACTTGGCCGAGAAGCGCAAGACGCGGCGCGAACGGTTCCCTGGCGACATAAACACGGTGGTGCTGTAGAGCCGGCTCGAAGCCCTGATCGAGCCGCACTACCCCAAGAG